>DVJP01000017.1 GCA_018716725.1 Candidatus Merdivicinus excrementipullorum
GACCGCAGTGCGGTGGTACATACAGCCGGGCAGCTTCTCCTGGTTGAGCCACATCATTTCGCCGGTGGAAACGGCCTCTTCCCGCAAAGCCTGGAGCTGTTCGTCGGAGCCGTCGATCCAAACCACTTTCGCGGGTTTACAGAGGGCTACCATTTCGTCAACCCAAGCCAGAACATTTTTGTTGTTGGTGAGCATTGTTCTTTCCCCTTTCATTTTCTGAAAATTGAGAAATGTTTCACAACTTTCTACATATACCATCATACGGCCTTTCCGGCAAAAAATCAATGACTAATTTGTGAACTTTTTGACAGGATTTTCATTTTTTGGTGTTAAGGGCGTAAAATTCCTGCATATTTCTCGAAAAATCCCCTGATACCTCCAAAATATCACAGCAAAAATGAATATTTCAGATTCTTTTCATGCATCCTGTTCAAAATTGATTATTCCGCCGGATACTCAATTGTAACGCTGGAGATAACCACGTCGTTGTTGGGCTTACTGTTGTCGTCGGTGGAAACATCCGCAATCTCGTCCACAATGTCCATCCCCTCGACCACCTGTCCGAAAACGGTGTGCATCTTGTCGAGCCAGGGGGTGCCGCCGGTCTGGCGGTAAAATTCCTTCACCTCGTCGGGGAAATCGGTCTCGCCCTTGTTCGCGTTTTCGTACTGCTGCCTCAAGAGGCTTTCGATCTGGTCGAGCTGGCTGCCGCTGTAGCCGTACATCTCGTAAATCTCCAGCTGGTCGTTCACCTTCTGGTTAACGGATTTGCTGTTTTCCTCCTCGATGCTGTCGAAATACTCCTCCGTCATGCTCTCCGTATCCCCGGCCTGGACGATAAAGAACTGGCTGCCGTTGGAGTCCTGGCCGGAATTGGCCATCGAAAGGGCGCCGCGGAAGTTCCAGAGGTTGTCGGTAAACTCGTCCTCAAAGGGCTCGCCCCAGATGCTCTCGCCGCCGGTGCCGTCGCCGGCAGGGTCGCCGCCCTGGATCATGAAGTCGTCAATCACGCGGTGGAAGGTAAGGCCGTCGTAGTACCCTTCCTCGGCGTGGGTGATAAAGTTTTCCACCGCCTTGGGCGCGTCCTCCTCAAAAAGGACCGCCCGGATGGTGCCGTAATTCTCCACCTCAATGACCGCCACCGGCAGGCCGGCGTAATCGGTAACAGCCGTGACGGAGCCGTCCTCTCCCACTGCAAACTGCCGGTATTCCGGCTCCTCGCCGCAGCCGGACAGCGTCCCGGCGCAGAGCGCGGCCGCCGCCAGGAACGCCGCGCATTTTCCCAAAAGTTTCATGTGATTCCTGTCCTTTCTCAGCGGAAAGCCCCGCGGCGCGCAGCGTCCCGGGGCCTTCGCCGTTATGCTTCAGCTGTGTTCACGTCGATGCCGGTGATGGAAATTTCCTCGTAGGGTTTGGACGCGCGGTCCACCTTTGCGGCCGCAATCTTGTCCACAACTTCCATCCCCTCAATCACCTGTCCAAAGACGGTGTGCGCCCCGTCCAGCCAGGGCGTGCCGCCTTTTTCCATGTAGGCGGAAACCGCGTCCTCGGGGAAGCTCTTTCCCTGGCGCTTCAGCATGGGGAACATCCGCTCGTCCATGGTTTCGGGGCCGGCCTGCACGATAAAGAACTGGCTGCCGTTGGTGCCGGGGCCCGCGTTGGCCATGGAGAGGGCGCCCCGGAAGTTGCGGGCGCGGTCGGAAAACTCGTCCTCAAAGGATTCGCCCCAGATGCTCTCGCCGCCCATGCCGGTGCCGGTGGGGTCGCCGCCCTGGATCATAAAATCCCGGATGACCCGGTGGAAGATGATGCCGTTATAATAGCCGTTTTTGGCGTGGGTGACAAAGTTCTCCACCGCCTTGGGCGCGGCTTCCGGAAGCATTTTGATCCGGATGTCGCCGCAGGTGGTGCGGATGGTTGCAATCGTGTCGCCGGCCTTCACCGGCGCAAAGTTCAGAAATTCGCTCATTTTCACAGTCTCCTTTTCTTCCGCGTCAGCCCTGGGAGTTCGCGGCGGCTTCCTTCTCCGCCTCCTCCTGGGCGCTGCGGAGCTCCAGCTCGGCCAGCTCTTCCCCGGAGGGGGTATTGTCCAGCTCGGGATAATCCTCCGCCCGGAAGGTATCCAGCGTAATGGAGTTGATGATTACGTCCTCCTGGGGACGGTTGTTGTTCACCTGGGCCTCGTTTTCCGCGGAAGCCTCGGCGTCGGTGGGGTCGATGGACTCATAGGTCAGGGGCAGCTCCAGGATGGAGTTGACCACCTCCATGCCGTCGATGACCTTGCCGAACACGCTGTGATACCGCCCGAACTGGGGGACGCCGCCGTATTCATCAAAGCCGTTTTTCAGCATGGCCGGGAAATTGTACTGCTCCATCTCCGCCAGGGTGTCGTCGTCCACCTCGACATCCCCCATGAAGAAGAACCGGGAATCGAAGTAGTTGCTCTTGTTCCACAAAGCGCCCGCCTCATAGCAGATTGCCGAAACCGACCCGGAAAAGGGCCAGAGGTTGTTGGAATAGGTGGCTTTGATGGGCTTGCCGGTGTTGGAATCCCCGCCGTTGCCGTCCGGCGTGCTGCTGCCGGTGACGACCGCGCCCACCGCGGGCTCTACGTGAAAGACGATCTGGCCGTCATAAAAGCCCTCGTTCACCAGGTCCTTGAAATTGTTGACAATGGTGGGGACCTCGTCGGTGTAAAGCAGGATGGTGATTTCCCCCATCGTCGTATCTACGATGGCAATATCCTGCCCCTCCTCAGGCTGTTCAAACTGGACATATTCGATCGTAGACGGATCTATCGACTCGCTGCATCCGGAAAACACCGGCACGCAGAGAGCACAGACCGCCGCCAGGGCGGCAGCCTTTTTCCAAATTCTCATGGTGTAATCAAACCTTTCCTTCTTTTTCATTGTGCAGCAGATAGCTATTCTCTATTATATCGAGCCGCACAAAAAAACGCAAGGGATAAACAGAAAAATTTACAATCACGCCCGCCGCAGATAGGCAAGCGCAGCCGCCTCCGCCGCCTCATCCACGGGGAAGCCGGCCTTTCCGCCCACCTCCCGGCATACCCGGGAAAAAAGGCTCCACCCGGCTTCCATGGCCCGCCGGATATCGGCGCAGTCCCCCCGGGCGTAGGTCTCGCAGAAGGCCGCCCAGTCCTCCGCAGGGAGAAAGCGGGGCAGAAACTTGCCGCATTTTCCGGGGTTTAAGGGGCCGCGGAGCGCCGCCTTCCAGGTCAGCATCCGCAGAAGCTCCTCCCGGACGATTCCCAGCATCTCCTGGGCATAGGAAACCTCCCCCCGCCGGAGGCCCTTGTCCACATTGCCGCTGACCCACCAGAATTCATTGACGGAGCAGCGGAATTCCAGCGGGGTGGGCAGGCCGGCGCGGTAATCCTCGTCCGTGGCGGGCGGGACCGGGGGCAGCAGCCCGTCCTTGTCCAGCAGCACCACGCACATTTTGTCCGAAAGGACCGCCTCCGCGGCGTTTTCCGCCGGGACCAGGCTCAGGTCCACCCGGTTCCCGTCGGCAAACTGCATCAGGTAAATGAACCAGTCCGAATAATCCGCCGTTTCCCCGGGGCCGTAGGAATCGTACTGGTCCCGGCGGGTCTGCATCATCGCCCGCTCGCCGAACCGGTCCACCCAGGAATCGTCGGACAAAAAGGAATCCATTTCGGTCACGGCGTACACAATGTCAAAGTCCTGCCACCGGTCCGCGGGCGCGTTGGGGTTGGCCCGGGAACCGTTCATCCAAACCGCCCGGACCCGGCTGTCCTCCCGGGCGAAGGAGAGGAGCATGCCGAACATCTGCGCGTCCGTCCTGCGTTCCATCCGCGTCCCCCTTATCTGCCCAGGTCCCCGTGGGCCAGGGCCTTCAGGTAGGCGTTGATGAAGCCGTCCAGGTCGCCGTCCATCACCGCGTTCACGTTGCCCATTTCAAAGCCGGTGCGGTGGTCCTTCACCAGGGTGTAGGGCATAAAGACGTAAGAGCGGATCTGGGCGCCCCAGGCGATTTCCTTCTGGTCGCCGCGGATGTCCTCGATTTTTTCCAGATGCTCCCGCTCCTTGATCTGGATGAGCTTGGATTTCAGCATCCGCATGGCCACGTCCTTGTTCTGGTACTGGCTGCGCTCCACCTGGCAGGCCACCACGATGCCGGTGGGCAGGTGGGTGATGCGCACGGCGGAGTCGGTCTTATTGACTTTCTGGCCGCCCGCGCCGCTGGAACGGTAGGTGTCCACCTGGATGTCCTCCGGGCGGATCTCCACCTCGATGCTGTCGTCGATTTCCGGCATGACGTCCACCGACGCAAAGGAGGTGTGCCGCCGCCCCGAAGCGTCGAAGGGGGAAACCCGCACCAGCCGGTGGACCCCCGCCTCGCTCTTCAGGTAGCCGTAGGCGTTGAAGCCCTCGATCATGATGGAAGCGCTCTTGATGCCCGCTTCCTCGCCCTCCAGATAATCCAGGACCGACACCTTGAATTCGTGGCGCTCGCCCCAGCGGGTGTACATCCGGTAAAGCATTTCCACCCAGTCCTGGGCTTCGGTGCCGCCGGCGCCGGCGTGGAAGGTCAGGATGGCGTTCTTGGAGTCGTACTCCCCGGAAAGGAGGGTGGACAGCCGCTGCTCCTCGATTTTCGCCCGCAGCTCCTCCAGCATTTTTTCAATGTCCGGGAGCATGGATTCGTCCCCGTCCTCCTCGGCCATTTCCACCATGGTGGCGGTATCCTCATAGAGGGAAACCAGGCCGTCGTAGGCGTTCAGGGTGCTCTTGAGCGCGCCGGTGCGCTTTAACACCTTCTGCGAAGCCTCCATATCGTTCCAGAAATTCGGGTCGGCCGCCTGTTTGTCCAGCTCAGCCGCCTCCCGGCGCACCTCCTCGATGCTCAGTGCGGAGCCCAGATCCTTGAGGTCCGGCTCAATGGCGCGGAGCGCCTGTTTTTGTTCTTCAAGCTGAAGCATATGATACCTCCGTAGACACTAAAATCACATTTTCCTTTTTATTATAATGGAGATTTAGATTTCTGTAAAGATTTGTTTGATAAAAATTGACACTTATGCTATAATATTGAAGGTGTATCCACCGCTTCCCCCGTTTTCTGAAACCGGGGAGGCTCATCTTACGACGACAGATTGCAGCGGAGGTTGCTTATGTTCAAGTATGAAGGCGTTTCCTGTCCCCATTGCGGGAAAAAATTCAAACCCACGGACGAAATCCTGATCTGCCCCGACTGCGGCGCGCCCTACCACCGGCACTGCATTGAGGAACTGGGAGAATGCATGTTCCAGGACCTCCATCAGAAGGGCCAGAGCTGGCAGCCGCCGGAGCGCCCGCCCCACGAGGAGGAGGAAACCCGGTACGACAGCCGGGCTCCCCTGCGGTGCAGCCGCTGCGGCACGGCAAACCCCGCAGACAAGCTCTTCTGCGAGGTCTGCGGCACCCCCCTCAACCGGGACGGCGCAAATGATTCCGGCGGGGAAACCCAAAACAGCCGGCCCGGGGGACCGGAACCGGACCAGGGGCCCTTCCGCCAGATGGCCTACAATCCCTACACCACTCCCTTCGGCGGCCTGAGCCCCGACGAGGAAATCGAGGACATTCCGGTCAAGGACCTGGCCATCTATGTGGGGCAGACCACCCATTATTTCCTGCCCAAATTCAAAGAGATGGCCGCCCGCGGGAAAAAGATCTCCTGGAACTGGGCCGCTTTCTTCCTGGACTGCTTCTACCTCTTTTACCGCAAAATGTGGGCGCCCGCCATTGCGGTGGCTGTCGTGAGCCTACTCCTTTCCGTTCCCAACATGGTGCTGTTTTACAACACCTTCGCCCTTCAGCTGGGGCTGGATGTGCCAAGCAGCGAATCGACCCTCACGCTCATGTATCAGCTCAGCAATATCTGCTACCTGCTCTCTCTGCTGCTCAAATTCGCCGTCGCCGCCTTCTCCAACCGCCTTTATAAGGATCATGTATTCCGCTCGGTGCGGAAGCTGCGGGAGGCAAACCGGAACGCCTCGGAAACGGACTACTCGTCCGCGCTGATGGCCAAAGGCGGCGTTTCGGTCAAAGCGGTGGTGATCTGCATCGTGGTTTCCCTGGCGCTGTCCTTCGTTTCTTCCTATTTCATGATCAGCGCCATGACCGGCCTTTATTAGCCCCCAAATCATCAATTTCGGAGGAACTGTTATGAAAATCAGAAAAGCCGTCATCCCGGCCGCCGGGCTGGGCACCCGGGTTCTGCCCGCATCCAAGGCCATGCCCAAGGAAATGCTTTCCATCGTGGATAAGCCCGCCATCCAGTACATTGTGGAGGAGGCTGCAAAAAGCGGCATCGAGGACATCCTCATCATTACAAGCCGCGGCAAAACCACTGTGGAGGACCATTTCGACCGCTCCCCCGAGCTGGAGAAAAAGCTCCTGGATTCCGGAAAGCTGGACGTTTACAACGAGATTGTCAACATCACAAAGCTCGCCAACATCACCTACGTCCGTCAGCACGAGACCAAGGGCCTGGGCCACGCCATTCTCTGCGCCAAAGCCTTCGTCGGAAACGAACCCTTCGCCGTCCTGTACGGCGACGACGTCATCCTGGGGGAAAACCCCGTCTGCGGCCAGCTCTGCGAAGCCTATGAAAAATACGGCAGGGGCGTTGTGGGCATCAAGGAGGTGACGGTGGAGCAGATTCAGAAATATTCCTCCATGAAGCTCACCCCCTTGGGGGAAAACCGCTACGAAATCACCGACATGATCGAAAAGCCCAAGCCGGAGGAAATCTTCTCCCTGTTCTCCATTCTGGGGCGCTGCGTGCTGCCGCCCCGCATCTTTGAGATCCTGGAAAACACCCCCTACGGCGTCGGGGGAGAGCTTCAGCTCACCGACGCCATGAAAACCCTTGCCCGGGAAGAAGGCATGATCGGGGTGGACTTTGAGGGCCGCCGTTACGACATGGGAAGCAAGCTGGGCATCCTGGAGGCCATTGTGGAGGTCGGCCTCTCCCATCCGGAAACCGGCGCGGCCTTCCGCACCTATCTGAAGGGAATCGCGCAGAATCTGTAAGCTCAATAAGGAGGAATCAACATGATCCGGCATATCGTTATGTGGAAGCTGAAAGACCAGACCGGGGACGGCACAAAAGCGGAAAACGCCGCCGCCATCAAGGCGGGGCTGGAGGGCCTGGTGGGAAAGATCGACGGCCTGATGCGGGCGGAGGTCCTGACGGGAATGCCCGGCGGGATGGACCTGTGCCTTATCAGCGAGCTGCGGGATGAGGAGGCCCTCGCCTTCTACCGCGACCACCCCCTGCACAAGGAAGTGCAGGCCCTGGTGCACCGCTCCATGACCGAGCGCGTGGCCTTCGACGGGCGCATCTGAGGCAGCGGCAACTTTTTCGAGCGGAGGAATCTGGCAAATGTTTGGCAACAAAAAGAAGAAAAAACAGAAGGAATATCTCCTGGGGGCGTCGGATATCCGGCCGCTCCTGGCGACCAAGATGGGCTGCATCGCCACCGACCGCATTACGGTGGACGGCTGCCGCGTGGGATTTTTTTACCGGGAAGAGCCCAGCGAGGGCCTTCCGGACACCGGCTGGCGGTTCTTTGCCGGCGATGAATCGGACGAATATCTGGACGACCCGGACAACAGCAGCGTCTACTGCCTGAACACCATCGCGAACTACGACCGGGAGATCATCCCCTATCTGGACAGCGCCGTGGGCTCCGCTTATTACCGGGACCCCCGGACGGGAAAATTTGTCCTGGACCGGGAGTGGATGGAAGAAAACAGCCGCGCATGACAAACGGGCGGGAATATCGAATCGTACCGGGCGGACATCAGTCCGCCCCTGCTGTTTCGGAGGGATTCTATTCCCCGTCCCCGGCCGTCCCGAAGTCCTCCCGCAGCTGCCTGAGCACCGCCTCCCCGGCGGTAAATTCGGTGCGGTCCCCGTTCCATTCCCCGGACAGCGGGAGGATTTCCACCCGCTTTTCCCCGTCCCGCAGGAACCAGGTGACGGCCTTCCGCCGGGTGGTGTAATCAAACTGGGACAGGTCGGTGTCCACGTTGTTCCAGAACACCTCCATCAGGAAGTCCATCCGGCTGTCCGCCGATTCGTCCAGGCTGTTTACCAGCAGCTCCCCCGCCAGGGAGAGCCGCCAGGTTTCCGGGTCCTCCCCCTCAGGCGGGGAATTCATCACCTCGTAAAGGAGCTCGCCGTTCAGCAGATGCTCTCCCGCGGGGACGGAAACGGAGCCGGTCTCGTACCCCTCCTCAAAGCGGTGGGTGAGCCCCCCCAGGGCGTCGATGATGTTGACCGCCCCGTTCCGGTCGATGCGGACGTAGCGGTCCATGTCCGTGAGGAGCAGGCTCTCCGCCGCCTGCTTCACGTTGGCGCAGCCGGCGTAATCGTAATGCCCCGCAAAGGTGTCCGTCCGCGCCGCGACCGTGACCACTGTTTCCGGCGGCACCGGCACCAGCAGCACCCGCCCGTTGGCGGGGTCAAACCGGCACAGCGTGTAAGCCTGGGGCGAATCCGTCCGCTCCCGGCAGTCGATTATAACCAGGTTCAGGCCGTCCTCCCGCCCCGGCGGCGAGGCCAGAGCCTCTTCGGCGGCCTGGGACGCGCTGTTTTCCGCCTGGCGGTTCTCCCTCTCCGCCCCCAGCATCCAGTAAAGCACCCCCGTCACCGCCGCCATCAGCACAGCCAAGCTGATCCCGAAGGACAGGAAGAAAATTCCGGCCCCGCCGGCGCCCTTTTCACCCATTTTGAACCTCCCCTTTCCCCCAGAGTATCGCCGGAAAAACTTTTTTTAATCAGCCCGCAACCAAAATGCCCGGTTCCGGGTCTTTATTTACAGAAAGGAGGCCGCCTCATGGACGACAGCCAGATCATCGCCCTGTATTGGGCGCGCTCGGAAAACGCCATCGCGGAAACCGACCGGAAATACGGCTCCTACTGCCGGACAATCGCCCGGAATATCCTGCACAGCGAGGAGGACGCGGAGGAGTGCGTCAACGACGCCTATCTGGGCGTCTGGAACGCCATCCCGCCCCAGCGTCCGGCCATTTTTTCCGCCTTTATCGGAAAAATCACCCGCAACCTTTCCCTTCACCGCTTCCAGAAAAACCGCGCCGCAAAGCGCGGCGGCGGGGATGCGGGGGTGCTCCTTTCCGAGCTGGAAGGCTGCCTCCCCGCGCCGGGGAGCCTGGACGAAACGATGGACGCCCGCTCCATCGGCGAGCTGCTGGACCGCTTTCTGGAGGGCCTTCCCCGGGAACAGCGCGTTATTTTCGTCCGCCGCTACTGGTATGCCGACCCCATTGCGGACATTGCCGAACGGATGGGCATGGGCCAAAGCCGGGTGACGTCCATTCTGTTCCGCCTGCGGGGCAGGCTGCAAAAATTTCTGGAAAAGGAGGGGGTTTCTCTATGACGCCGTTTCTGCTGCTGGAAGCTGTGGGAGAAATCAACGAACAATATGTGGAAGAGGCTGAGCGCTACCGCCGGAAACGCGCCCTCTCCCGGCCGCTGCGCTGGGTTTCCGCCGCAGCCTGCCTGGCTGTGCTGGCAGCCGCCGGGACGGTCTGGCTGAAAACCTCCTCCGGCATCGGAACGGGAGGGTCCTCCTCCGCTGCAACGGCCGAAGCGCCGCCCGAAAACGCCGTCCTGCCCGAAAGCCTGGACGCCGCAGACGACGCCGAGCCGAAGGCCGGGGGAGCCGGACCCAACGCCGTCCTGTATACCGCCCCATCCGCAGACGACGCCGGCTTTGCTTTTCTGCCGGAGGATTACCGGGCGGTGGAGGACGCCGCCATCCTGACGGAAAACGGCCTTCCCGAAACGGCGGAAGAGATGCGGGGCGATTACCTGGGAGAATCTCCCGGCGGCAGCCTGTACGCCCTGGCAGGGCTGGAGGATGCCCCCGCCTTCGCCGTTTTAGAGCGGGAGGACGGTTCCTTCGCTTACGCGGCATATGAAGGCCCGGCGGAATCCGGGGAGGCGCTGGCCGCCCTTTACGGCGCGGATTCGGCGGAAAGCCTCGCCTCCCTTTCGCTGGAATCCGGAACCAGCCGGGACGAAGCGGTTCTGGAGGAGTTTTACAGCTGCTTCCTTGCGCTGGAAAGCGCGGGCGCGCCGCCGGAGAGCGCGGAAGGCTCCCTGCTGCGCGTAGGATTCCAAAACGGGTTGGTCCTCCGGATGGAGTACCTGCCGGAGGAGGGGCTGCTCTGCACCGGTGCGGACGCCTATCCGGCGGGCGAAGAGCTGGCGGCCCTGCTGGATTCTCTGGAACAATAACCGCAAGTGAAAAGCGGAGTTCCCTTGTTCGGGAACTCCGCTTCAGCCTGTCGAAAAAGAGAGAATGGTCTGGCAAATTGCACAAAGAGGTGTTGTTTGCTGACGCAAATGAGCCGCCGATAAAAGCTTGGAAAATTCTAACCCGTCGTTTTGCAAGCAAAATGACGGCGCGGGGTCATCCGCGGCGGGTCTGCGGACCCGCTTTTTTCTTTTTGTTCGCGCCCGAGGCGCGAAAAGATTAGATTCCGCTTTCTGCGGAAAGCGGCCAAAGGCTTCGCCTTTGGAAACCACCAGCTTTTAAAAAAGCTGGACCAAAACTTTTCTTTTTCTCTTTTGTGCACGTTTTCTTTCAAATGAGGTTTTTCGACACTCTGAGGGCATCCTCAAAGGATGCCCTTTTTCCATAGGGGAGTGCCTTTACCGCAGGCTGCTCCATTTTTCAAAGACGCGGTATACGTTGTCAGGATTTGCGCCGGCGCCGAACTCGCACTGGGCGATGCAGCCGCCGTCCTGCCAGAGAGTGTCGTACACTTTCTGAACTGCGTTGTCGATGTCGGACAGGGTGCCCCGGGGCAGCAGGTTTTGACGGTCGATTTCGCCCCAGAAGGTGATTTTGCCCTTAAACTGGGCCAGGTTGTCCACGCCGATGCAGAAAATCTGGGTGTTCATTGCATCCAGCCCCAGGTCGATGAGTTTGGGGATAATGCGGATGGTGTTGCCGTCGGAGTGCATGAACATTTTTTTGCCGTGGGAGTGGGCGATGTTGATGTAATCCCGGTACATAGGCTTGAAAATCTCATCCCAAATCTTGGGATTGATGAGCAGGTCGTTCTGGGAGCCCCAGTCGTCCATCATGTTCAAAGCGTCTACATCAGTTTCCGCCCATTTGGTCAGCAGGCGGCAGTAGTAGTCGTGCATTTTTTCGATAAATTCCAAAAGCCCTTTGGGCGGGTCCATTAAATCCATGTACAGATTCACGGTGCCGCGGATAAACTGAAGCTGCTCGAAGGGGCGGGGGCAGCAGTTGCCCATGATAAATTTGTCCTTTTTCTTGGCGCAGGATGCGTTGACCTGGTCCGCGTCAAAGGTGAGCAGTTCTTCCGGGATGTGAACATTGCTGGCGTCGCTCCAGTCGTCCTCAGTGACCAGAGGGTGTTTTACTTCACCAATAATGCCTCTGTGGATGTTGGTGAAGACGCAGCCCCATTCGTCTACATATTCGCCCACTTCGTAGGCGTCGCCTTTGGTGATGGGCAGTTTTGCGTAGGTAGTTTCCGGGCCGTCAAAATCCCAGGTAAAGTCCTTGGCCAGCTTGTCCATCATGTCCGGGCAGTTGATGTTTGCCCAGGGAAGGCTCCACAGCTGACGGGGGACGCGGCCTTCGGTGTTGCGGAATTCCAGGGTGCTGAGTACCAGTTCTTTGGATGTCATAATCATTCCTCCTGCTTGAATTTTCTTTCTGAATCCAGTATAATAGATTTAAAATCATTTTGCATTTAAAACCATACGCAGTACGAAATGAAAGGGAAAACCATGGAAAATGTTGTGGACCGATATTGCTGGGAAGAGCACCGGAAGATTTTGACGCCCCGGGAAAGCGGCGTTCCGGCTTTGCAGACCTTTGGGCTGTGTTCCCTAAACCGTGCGGGACAGCCTTTGGGAACCCATGTCCATGAAGGATGTATGGAAATCGTGTTTCTGGTCAAAGGGTTCCAGATCTATGAAGCCGGCGGCGCTGGCTTTAACTTGTCCGGCTCGGATATTTTCGTGGCCTATCCGGGGGAGCCTCACAGCTCGGGAAGCTACCCGGAGAGCGTCTGCGATTTAATCTGGATGCAGGTCAATTTGGCGGACCCCATCCCGTTTTTCGGCCTGGATCAAGACCACGCCAGGTATCTGCGGGAGAGCCTTCGCTCCCTGCCACGGCTGTTCAGCGGGGATGTGGCATTGCGGAATACGCTGACAGAGGCCTTTTACGGCCTGGCCCAAGGGACGGAGGAGGAGCGGTATCTGGCCGAGCAGAAGCTGGCTTTCTCCCTGTTCCGGATGAAGCAGCTTTCCAAAAAGCCGGTCCCCCGCCGGACGGACTCCATCGGGGAGGCCCTGGCCTTTATCCACGCGAACCTCGGGGAGCCGATCCTGCTGGAGGACGCGGCGGCCTGCTGCGGGCTGTCCCTGTCCCGGTTCAAGGTGAAGTTCAAAGAGGAAACCGGCGTGACGCCCCGGGAGTACATTAACCATGTAAAAATAGAGCAGGCCAAACGCCTGCTGGAACAGGGGGCATCCGTGACGGATACGGCCTTGGATCTGGGCTTCACCACCCCCAATTATTTTGCGGTTATGTTTAAAAAATACACCGGCCAAACCCCCAGCGAATACCAGTCGCGCGCCCGGTAAATATTGCCGCAATCCCGCGGCGGGTCATTTGAGGAAACGGGCTGCCAGTTCCTCCGTCAGTATTTGGAGATTCTCCTCAAACCATTTCATCAGCTTTGTGGAAAAAACGGCCTGATGCAAGTAAATCTCCCGGTTTTCCGCCTTTGACTGGTAATATTGGCCATAGTAGTCGCAAACCGCGATTTGGTAATAGAACAAACTCGGCATCGTCTGAATATCATAGGCGGTTAAAGGCGCATATTCCAGGTAAGCGGACAGATAATCCAGAAATTCCGGAATATCCATCCGGCCTTCCCTGCACTTGGGGGAAGCGTACACATAGGAACGGATAATTTCCCAAACAACCGGATGAACGCAGGCCGTCGTCCAGTCAATTACCGCGTTGATGGCTTTGTTTCCGCAAATCAGCTGGCTGATGAAAAAATCCCCGTGCGTGTTCCGGCGCGTCAGGAGGTCCATGTCGAAATGATAGCGGGGGAACCGCTGCATTAGCCCAATCCGATAGGACAGATCCTCCGCAATTTCCGTGGGGCCGTTTTCCTTTGCGATGGTGAGGGTATTCTGGTAGGAATTCAAAGCCGTTTCCGGCGTCATGAATCGAAAAAAATTGGGGCCGATTCCCTCCGGCAGGGGAGGGTAACCAGCCAGCGCCCTGTGGATTTTTCCCAGCAAAGCCGCGGATTCCTTAAGCAGCCAGCTTGGGGCGGTGTTCAGATCGTACACTTTCCCTTCCGCAAATTTCTGCACATGGAATTTGCGGCCGTTTTCATCCGCTGAAATGTACTGGCCATTTGAATTTTTGAGAAACTCTGAGGCGCAGACGCCTTTTGACAGTAAAAATTCACAAAGGGCAGGCTCCGACTCCGGGTGGTTGATTTCGCTGGCAGAGGGAAATTTGACAACATACCGGCCGTCCTTGCAGGTGATAAAATAAGTATCGGACCCGGCCCCCACCGCCGATTTTTCAATGCCTGTAATTTCCAGCCCGTAAAGCCGCTGAATAATTTCTCTATTCATATTTTTTCTCCAACTCCTCCAGGGTAGGCTGCACAGGTTCCAGCCAGTACGACGCGCCGGAAGGCTCCCGGTTTAAAAACATATGGTTGTACAGCTCCCTGCGCAATGTGGCGGGGTCCCCGAATGTGTGCCATTGGTTGAGCAAGTCGTTCACTTCTTTTTCGGTATATACCTTCTCTTTATCAAACTTACTGGCAAGATAGAAGAGAGCCTGCAATTTCATTTTCCGCTTGGCGGGAAACTGGATCAGTTTGTGATCCGCATCTAAAAAATTTTTTAAATCAGACATGATCCACCTGGTAAATTGACAAAAATTTATATATTTATTATAACAGGAACAATGCCGGAACGCAACCCCTAGTCCTAGTTTGTCTGTGAGAATTTGTTCTGGAACCACCGGCAAGAACCTATGGGATTTTAAGATTGGAAATCCGGGCTGCTTACGAAGCGTCTCATTCATAAGGAAATCCCTTCCTTCCGCCAGTGTCGTCTCAATGCCGCTTTCGAACCGCTTTTACCGGGCAGTGTTCATAGCAATTTCCGCAGTGAAGGCAATGTTCCTGTTGGATTGCAAAGGGCTGTCCCTTTGTAATACATCTCTGCGGGCAGTTTTTGGCGCATATCCCGCACCCAATGCAGGTATCTGTGATTTCATATCCCTTGGGCGAAGGATTCCCGTTTCCCATTACATAGCTTTCCCGGAAAATCGGGTTCACGCCCAGGTGGAAATACTGGATTTCCGCGTCCCTGATCTGGAATACAATCCCAATACTCCTGGTATCCCCGGGGTACACGTTGGAGAGATAGGGCTGCTCGGAAAAAATCTTGTCAATCCAGCGCTTTTGCTCCTCCTGCGGAACGGGGGCGGCCTTGGCCGACAGGCGGATCATTTCCTTGTATTTGGTGTAACCTAATATCTGCACGCGGCCGTCGGAAAGCAGCTCCTTGCAGAAATCCTTCCCTCTGGCTGTGAAAAAGTACAGGGCGTCCGGTTCATAGTGAATGGCGCTGATATTCCGTATTTGGGGGCTGCCAGCCCCGTCCACCGTGGCGAAAGCTAAAACGCCCACATACTGCAATTTTTGCAAACAGGTTTTTGCATCCATGAAAAATTCCTCCCCTTATCCTTTAAAATTCCCGGCTAGAAGCGCAGGATCCTGCCCTCCCGGCGCGGCTTGGGCGCGGGATGCGGGTCCCCTTCGCGGGGGTAGCCCAGCAGGAGCTGCATCACGGCGTAATAGTCGGCGCGGACGCCCCATTTTTTTAAAATTTCCTGCCCGTAAGGGTCGGCGAAAGCCGTCCAGCCCTGCCCGATGTAGCAGGAGCCGACCCCCAGGGAATCCGCCGCCAGCATCATATTTTCGGCAGCCGCCGCGCAGTCCTCCCCCGAAAAGAGAAAGTTCTTCGGCGCAAAGAGGGTGACGACGGTGGGCGCGTCGTAAAAGGCATTTTTGAGGTCCGGGTCGTCGGCGATGCTGGGCTGTTCTCTGGAGACGTAATTCTCCCCTGAAGCCATACGGGGGCGGGAATTGGCGCGCTTGATCTTCCCCAGCCGCTCGTTGACCTCCCGGTCCTGGCAGACGGCGAAAATCGGTCCCTGCCGCCCTCCCGCGCTGGGAGCGTAGAGTCCCGCCTCCAAAATCTGCGAAAGCGCCGCCTCCTCAATCTGCCGCTCCGCAAAACGCCGGATAGCGCGGCGGTGCAGGATGGTTTCCATCAATTTGTTCATGTTCAAAAGACCTCCTTCCAGCACTGGGGGTCCGCGGCATAGAAATTGCCGTCTTTGCCGCTGGCAACGGCGGGACAGCCCCTACACCATGCCAATAACTCGCATTTGGCGCATTTTTCAAACTTTGCGTAATCCCGGTACTGCTCCATCCTGCAGACCCACACGTCGGCCAGCCGGTCCTCAAACACATTGCCCACCTTGCTGTTCTGAACCCGGCGGCAGGCGTAAATATCACCGGTGGGCAAAATAGTCAGGTGGCAGTTTCCGCAGTTGCAGCCGCCGTAAATCATTCCTTCCTCCACGGCTTCCGGGATTTTGAACGCGCCGGTTTCGTATTCGTACAGCGTCCACAGGTGGTCCTTCTTGTTAAAGTAAGTCCGGCAGCCCGCCGCCTCATACTCTTTGAATTTCCTGTCGCAGTCCGCCAGCAGCTGGCGGTAGCGTTGGGGCGCGATGCCCACATCTTTTTCCTCGCTGGTAGGGCAGTAGCGGGCAAAGGCAAAGACATTGGCTCCGGCCTCCACTGCCGCGTCAATGATGTCCGGCACTTCATCGATGTTGGTTCCGGATACGGTGGTCATGATGACGCTGCGGATGCCCGCCCGGTTGATGCAGCCGATTTTCTCTAGGGTAATATCGAAGCTGCCCGGCTTGCGGAACCAGTCGTGGGTTTGACGCATGCCGTCCAGGGAAAGCTGGTATTTCTCGCAGCCGTATTCCTTCAGCCTGCGGCATACCTGGTCAGTCAGATGAAACGGATTCCCTAAGATGGTAGAGGGGATGCCGTGCTCTTTCAAAAGCCCCAGCAGTTTCCAGAAATCCGGGTGCAGAATGGGGTCGCCGCCGGTGATGTAAAAATAGGGGAGCCGGTCATATACCTTGCAGAAATCCAGGCAGTTAAAAAAGGCGTCCCGCATCTGTTTCCATGTCATGGAATCCAGCTTTTTGCAGTTGTTTTCGGAAAAAATGTAACAATGCTTGCACCGCTGGTCGCATTCGTCCGTAATATGCCATTGAAAGGAAAAATACTGTTTCATTTTTTGGAACCTCGCTTTTTGCATAATTTCTATGTCAATCGGATTTACCGAGTAAAGTTTCACAGGTTCCCGACAGGATGACTCCTGCCGGGAACGGATTTCGTGCGGATGAACAATTTACTTGTCGCCGGCGCCGCAGGCAGTGCCGCAAGCAGCAGGCTTTTCCTCCGGCTTGTCGCCGGCGCCGCAGGCAGTGCCGCAAGCGGCGGGTTTTTCCTCCGGCTTGTCGCCGGCCCCGCAGGCAGTACCGCAGGCAGCCGCAGGGACTGCCTCCATTGTTTTGTTCCATCCAAACAGATTCGAGAGCGCCATAATTTTGACCTCCATTCATATATTCAGAGCGCCGATTTGCTCTCTGTACCTTCTATTTTACGGATTTTTTTCCGCCGTACAAGTAAGCACTTTTTTATAACCCAGTCACCTTTTTGTGACCTTTGCCATATTTCGGGGGTTGTGTACCGAAGCAGGCGTATGGAAATTTTAATTAGTAAACGGTAACCCCCTAGAACATCACTAGAAGCCGCGCATATGATTTCCTTCTTCAAACAAAAAGGTCAATCCGCACAAGGCAGACTGACCTTTTTCAGTAAGTGATAAGCTTAACTTGTAAAAACAATTTATGAAGATTATTTGCTCTCTTCCATACTCAATTCGCCTTTTTTCAACCGGAACACCACATCGGCTCGTTTTGCCAATTCGTTAGAGTGAGTAACAACTACCACGCATTTTCCCATCTGGCGCGCGCTTTCTTTCAGAATCCCTGTAATATCCTGGGCGGTATCCTCGTCCAGATTGCCGGTAGGCTCGTCGGCCAGGATCACCGGCGCTTCGCTTGCCAGAGCGCGGGCAATAGCCACACGCTGCTGCTGGCCGCCGGAGAGCTTCATCACATTTCTCTTTGATTCCTCTTTTGTAAGGCCCAGGCGTTCCAGAATGGGCAGCGGCGGCAGCTTAGAGGTCAAAGCCACATTTTCTACCGGAGTAAGATAATCGATCAAGTTGTAGGATTGAAAAATAAAGGAAACATGATTGCGGCGGTGATCCGCAAGGCCGGTTTGGGCAATATCCTTTCCCGCAAACAGGATTTGCCCGCTTTCGGGACTGTCCAGGCCGCCCAGCAAAGAAAGCAAGGTGGTCTTGCCACAACCAGAGGGGCCGAGTATGGCATACATCTTTCCCAGTTCCATTTGGCCGCTGATTCCTTTCAAAACCCCTTGTTTTCCATCATAGCTGTATTTCAGATTTGAAAATTCTAAGATACTCATATCATGCGCCTCCTGTTTTAATCCATTTGTGTTAGAATCGCTTTCGGTTTCAGACGGATTACCGTCACGGACGCTGCCAGTACCGCCAAAATCAGGATCAGCGCGCCAATGCCATAAACCGCCGCAATATCTGCGGAATGGATCGTTACGCTTAGTCCGGTAATATCGCTGGCAGTTTGACTTACAAGATAAGCGGAGGCTTTACCAGCCAGCAAAGCAGTCAGGCCAAGGGAGGCGGCCGCTGCGGGGATCCAAATCAGAATGTTCTCCGTCAGGAATTGCAGCACGATTTCCAACTTACCTCTGCCTACCGCCATTAAGATACCAGCTTCTTTCTTCCGGCCCCGCGTCCAAAGAACCAGCAAGAGGACAATAATCGCCGCGCCTGTAGCGGCAATTACAATAACCGCCGTATCCATCATTGCCTGGATAGAAGAAAGCGGGTTTGAAATCAGTTCGAAGTTTTCCGTATCTGTGGAATAGGTAAAGGTCTTATCCTTGATCTCCGGCAGGTTTTGAATGGTTTCCAAAATATTCTGGACATTCTCGGCAGAATCCACATAGACGTCCAAAGACCCCAGTTCCAAAGCGGTTTCATTCCACATTTTCTGATAGCTGTTCATATCAATATAGCCTTGGTTGGCCGCAATTCCGTCCGCCATCATGGCGTCTTTTGACATACCTCCCGTACCGCTGAAAATGCCCACGATTTCAAAATTGTCTTCCCGCTGGGTATCCAAGCTGTACAAAGTGATGGTATCTCCTACGGAAAGATGGTTTTTCTCCGCCAGTTCTTTGGAAATCAGCGCCGCAAAAGAATCTTCCGGCGTGATGTGACGCCCTTCTTCCAGGGTATAGGTGCCATTTAAGAACTTTATGTTCAGCCCGGTGTTCATCGTCACTGTATAGGGGACAAGTTGGCCGTAACCGGAAACGTTCACGTTGAATATCCCCGGAAAATAATCGAAATTCACAGCGGCCCCGTAATAGCCTCCTTCGCTCTCCGCACTATAGGAAACAACCCCTTTTACTTTGGCAATGGCGTCTATCACATCCTGGGTGATATAGTCCCCGTTGTATTGATAGCTCATCCCATTGGCGTTTTCTGTTCCGGGTCCATAGTTGTTCCGGTTGCCGCTGTCAATCTCAACACGGATAGAAGCTCCCACTGTTTTTTTAACCTCTGTTGTTCCTTCCGCTGTGGCATGGCCTACCGATAAAGCGGTCAGCGCCGCAGAAGCCAGCAGTGTAAAGACCAGCAGCAGAATAATCGTTCTTATTTTCTGCCGCCAGCAGTAGCGGACCGCCCGTCTAAAAAAGTTCATGTCAAACGCCTCCTTAATTCATTCTTGTTAAAATCTCTTTTGGCTTTAGCCGGAGGATCGCGCCGCTGGCTGCCAGTACCGTCAGCAGGGCAGCCCCCAATTCTCCGGCAAACAGGATGCCGGAATAGAGAAGGTTTGGCTGCAAATAATTCACTCTGCCGCCGGTCTGCAAAGCCGCCGTACCCGTTCCCTGGGCCAGAGGGCCAAACAAAAGCCCGTTCACCGTATCAGAGCAGAACAGCCACAGCAGAAAAGCAAGCAGAAAGCCAGCAAACAGAAGCGCCCATGCCTCTAAGGTAAACTGCCCAATGATTTCCGCTTTGTATTTTCCCACCGAGAGGTAAATCCCGGCTTCCCGGATGCGTCCCCGTATCTGCACCATTAGGATTAGCATGAGAATGACAATCCCCAAAGCGGTAGCAAGGGCGATCAACGCCACAGCTAAGTTTTGAAGATTTTGAAGCTGTCCGGCAATCTGCTCGTACTGAAAATCGTTCTCCCGGAGGATGTGGTTGTCCCAATCTATGGAGTCGATGGCCTCCACACGCTCCAGCAGTGTATCCAGCTCCAGAGGGTCGGCAATGTAAAAGGCGATTTCCCCCTCGAAAACGCTCTCCTGCTGTTCCTGTAAATTTACCAGCAGATGGCTGTCGGAGTAAATATAATTTGCCGCTTTCCCGGCAGTGGGAGAATCCGCACTGTCGGCAGCTCCGTCACACTGGAAAATGCCCACAATCTCCACTTGGGCAAAGGCCGTCTTTTCCGGGATGGTGTCAATATACGTTCCATCCTGCTGATCCAAACCGGCGTGGGTGAGGGTGAGTACATCGCCAACTTCCAGGCTGTTTTCCGCCGCCAGCTCTGCGCTGATGAGGATTTTATTCTCATCTCCGGGCTGGATATGGCGGCCAGCAAGCAGGGTGTATTCCTCATTCAGGAACACATCCGTCAGCCCAGAATCCCGCACAGCAGTTACCTGGCCCATGTTGCTGGCCTCATTATCTCCGGCGCCCGGCAGGAAGTGAAGCTGTTCGCTCTTGGCATAGCCGTAATGCTCCGTGTTATAGACTTTCACTTGCCCCTCACAAGCGTCGATCACCTCGTCAATGCTCTGCTGGGAGATTACGGGTGTTGTCCCTTCACTGAGGGCGCCATCCTCCAAAGTCATCTGCGCATAGGGCCGGATAGTAAAGGCTGCGCCGATATTGGAGCGCAGATCTCTGGCTGCCTGTCCTGTACCATTCAAAACGGAAAAGCAGATCAGCAAAAGGGCAGAAACCAAAAAGAAGATTAGGAAAAGAAGGATAGCTTTTCCTTTCTTGCGGGCCAGGTAAAGGGCAGCCCGCCTGCAAACGCCCATAAAAAACACCGTCCTTTCGTTTGATGTGATTCCATCATACAAAAGGACGGTTTATTTTTCGCTTAGACTTGATTTAATTTTGATTTAGTTTTTGGAGGGTAGGGATAAAAGAGCTGGCCGACAAATTAAAATTTATTATTCTTCCTTATCCTCAATTTCTCGCTCAAAAATTGAATATTTCCAATCATCAGTTCCAGAAATCAATCTCCACCCTTGCTTACCATATTCATTCAGCTTAGCAATATATCTGTCTAACTTAACATGAACATTAAACGAAGGCTCTGCGCTTAAATCTACGGTCATATACTCATATCTTTTCATTTC
>DVJP01000018.1 GCA_018716725.1 Candidatus Merdivicinus excrementipullorum
TTTTTCGCGCCGCTGTCCAGGCAAACTTGCAGGGTATTGGCCAGCTCGTCTACTTTCATCATGGCGCCGCTGATGCTGATGTCGCCAAGGGCAACCAGATTGGCTAAAGTCGGCCGGTTCAGCGCGATGGAACACAGTGCAATCAGCGTTGGCAGCGCCAAGCTGCCCGTCATCCCGATGCCCTGCAAGTCCTGATAGTTGATGATATAATCTTTTGTCGTTGTGCTGATCGAGCCGCTGATTCGCCCGCTGTTTGCTTTCAGGAAATTAAACGCGGTGTTGGTTTCCTCCTTCGCCTCTCGGTCTGTTCCAAGGCCTGTCCGCTCGAACTTCCCGCTTCCCGGCAGCATCTGGGATTCCAAGAGATAACAGCCGATCATGCCGGATTTTCCTCTGGAAACCGTATATACCTGGCCGGGATTGCAGATCCCTTCGGGAATCAGCTTGCCTCCGCCCTGTTCCGGCACCGAAACATAGTGTTCTTCAAAGGTTTCCAGATCAATGTAGGAGAAATTTACGTCGTAAAATTCCATGCCGCCCAATTTCTTTTTTCAAAAAATTTTTAAGGATGTCAGTAGAGGAATAAAATGCAAACGGGCGAATTCACGCTCCCGAGAGGTGAGCGGCTCAAGTGCTTCTTTCCAAAAAATCCTCCGCTCTTAAAAAGTGGAGGACAAATTTAATTTAATAATTCATAATCCGACCAAACGCCCCAGCTAACAGTGGGCAGAGTGTGAAAACCAGGTGCGGAGACAACAACGTCTGTGAGACTGCCTGTTACAAATGGCAGAAAAGCTGTTTGAAATAGTTAATCATCAACAGGCCTGCTTTGCAGAAAACCCCGTCCCGGGGCAACCCTGGGACGGGGCGTTTTGCAGATTTCTTACGCTTTGTTGATGGAGCCGAAGAGTTCCATTTTTTCTTTGACAGTCGCTTTGATCGCTTCTGCGCCGGGAGCCAGCAGCTTGCGAGGGTCGAAGCCCTTGCCTTCCAGGTCTTTGCCAGCCTCGATATATTTACGGGTAGCCTCGGCGAAAGCCAGCTGGCACTCGGTGTTGACGTTGATCTTGGCAACGCCCAGGGAGATGGCTTCTTTGATCATCTCGGCGGGGATGCCGGTGCCGCCGTGGAGAACCAGGGGCATATCGCCAACCTTTTCCTTGATGGCGGCCAGGACGTCAAAACGCAGGCCGGGCCAGTTTGCGGGGTATTTGCCGTGGATGTTGCCGATGCCGGCAGCCAGCATGGTAACGCCCAGGTCGGCGATCATCTTGCACTCAGCGGGGTCAGCGCATTCGCCCATGCCAACAACGCCGTCCTCTTCGCCGCCGATGGAGCCAACCTCAGCTTCCAGGGACAGGCCCAGCTTGTTGCAGGTTTCCACCAGCTCTTTGGTTTTCTCAATGTTTTCCTCAATGGCATAGTGAGAGCCGTCGAACATGATGGAGGAGAAGCCGGCCTCGATGCATTTCTTCGCGCCTTCGTAGGAGCCGTGGTCCAGGTGCAGGGCAACGGGGACAGTGATCTTCAGCTCTTCCACCATAGCTTTGACCATGTCGGCGACGGTTTTGAAGCCGCACATGTATTTGCCGGCGCCTTCGGAAACGCCGAGGATGACGGGGGAGTTCAGCTCCTGAGCAGTCTGGAGAATGGCTTTGGTCCACTCCAGGTTGTTGATGTTAAACTGGCCGACGGCATATTTGCCTTCTCTGGCCTTGGTGAGCATTTCTTTTGCGGAAACTAACATGGTTGAAACCTCCATTTTTAAATTCCCGGAAAACCGGTGATTGTTAATCCCATATAAATCTATTATACCGGATTTCCCTGGGAAATGCAAGATATAACGCAAAAAACATTGGATTTTTCCGGAACATCCGTCAGGGGACCATGTGGGCATCGTCCCCTACAATATACCGGATGCTGTTTCGGGGATTCCGTGCCGAAAACGGCGGTTCATTCCACCGTTCAGAAAACCGGCGCGAGGCGCAACGGCCGCGGCGCGTCGTCAAGCTTGCTTGACGACAGTCACACGGCGGTTCGCCGGTTGTAGGGGCGGATGCCTACATCCGCCCGGCTTTTCAAACATTTTTGGAGAATCGCGGGACGATGTGGGCATCGTCCCCTACAATATACCGGATGCTATTTCGGGGATTCTGCGCCGAAAACGGCGGTTGATCCCGCCGTTCACGAACCCGGCGCGAGGCGCAACGGCCGCGGCGCGTCGTCAAGCTTGCTTGACGACAGTCACACGGCGATTCGCCGGTGCCGTCAGCCTAAATCCTGGACGTCGGTCAGGAGAATTTCCGGCTTGTCAAAGCCTTCCAGCTCCAGCACCACAATCTCGTTTTCCCCTTCTTTCAGCAGGGGAGCCGGGAGGTACAGGGTTTTCTGGGGGCCTGCCTCGTTCCAGTACCGGCCCAGGTTAAAGCCGTTGATGTAGACGCAGCCTTTGGTAAAGCCGTCCAGCCGGACGAAGGTGTCCGCCTTTTCCGAAACCTGGAAGGTCCCTTTCAGGAAGGCCGGGCAGCTTTGGGCTTTCACATCATCCTGGAATTTCAGGCCGCTTAAATCGTCGCAGGGCAGGGAGTACATCTTCCAGCCGAACTGGAACTGATATCCCACCTTGACCCCCTGGAGGACGCCTTTTTCATCCCGCAGCTTGGGGCCGTAGTTAACCCGGCCCAAATTCTCCACCAGCAGGGACAGCTTGGCGGTTTCCCCGGGCTTTAAGCCCAGCTTTACGGTGTCGTTCCGCTTGCCGGTGCGCTCTTTGACGCCCATCTTGTTGCCGTTGATGTAAATAATGGCCCGGTCGTGCAGCCCTTCGATGACAATTTCCGATTCCTCGCAGGGGCCTTTGACGGTGGTTTCATACAGGACAAAGCCAAAGTCCTGGCCCAGTTCCTCCATAGTCTTGGTGTGGGCGCAGGAAACCGGCTCCGGCAGGTTCTGGAACATGGGGGCGGCTTGGGTGAGGGTTACAGGGCCGTAAGCCTTTTTAGGAAGATTTTCCACATGGATTTCCGGCGCTTTGCCCAGGTACTTCTCCACTACTTCCTTGACGGCGAAATATTTTGGGGTCAGGTCGCCGCACTCGCTGACCGGCGCGTCGTAGTCGTAGCTGGTGACGGTGGGCATAATGCCGTTATCATAGTTTGATCCGTTTGTAAAGCCGAAATTGGTGCCGCCGTGGAACATGTACATGTTGACGGAGCCGCCGTCGGCCAGCATTTCCTCCATGGTTTTGGCGGTGTCGTCCCCTTCCCGGAGGTGGTGGGCCTCGTACCAGTGGTCAAACCAGCCGTTCCAGTATTCGGTGCACATGGCGGGCTGGCCGGGGCGGAACTCCCGCAGGGCGCCGAAGCTTTCCTTCACATGGCTGCCGAAATTGGCGGTTGCCAGGTATTCGGGCAGGGTGCCGCCGGTTAACATCAGCTGGGTGGGGCCGTCGGAGGTAAAGTACAGCTCGTGCACATCGTTTTCCTCATAAATTTTGGCCACAGCCCGCAGGTATTCCTTGTCGTTGCCGTAGCTGCCGTACTCGTTCTCCACCTGGACGGCGATGATATTGCCGCCGTTTTCCCCGAAATAGGGGCGCAGCTGCCCGAAGAGCTCTTTGTAATACCGGGAAACCTTGGAAAGGAATTCCTCGTCATAGCAGCGCAGGTGCATCTTCTGATAGGTCAGGAGCCAGGAGGGAAGCCCCCCGAATTCCAGCTCCGCGCAGATGTATGGGCCGGGGCGGAGAATAACGTAAAGTCCCAAATCCTTGGCGGTGCGGACAAAACGGGCGATATCCAGCCCGCCTTCAAAATCGAACTTGCCCTCTTTGCGCTCATGCAGGTTCCAACAGGTGTAAGTTTCTACGCAGTTAAAGCCGGCGGCACGCAGTTTCTTTAAGCGGTCCTCCCAGTATTCGGGGACTACGCGGAAATAGTGGATGGTGCCGGAAACGATGCGGAAGGGGTTTCCGTCCAGGTAAAACTGGTTTTGATCATAGGTCAGTCTGCTCATAAGTTCCTCCTTGTGATTCCCCTGTTTTACAAATTGGGGAAGATACTGTTTCCAGTATAGCCGCTGTTCCGTTTTTTTTCAAGAGAAAACAGAAAAATAGTGAAAAATGCCGAAGCTGTTTTGGGGCGGAATTTTAGGTCTTGCAAAAACCGTCCGGATATGCTATACTATGTCAAGATTCACAGCGAAGCCCTGCCGCCGGGTAGGGCGCAAAACGCGTTCGGGTCCATGCCGGTAGGCCGTAAGCAGGTATGGAGAGGCCCGGGCGTTTCTTTTTTGGAGGTTTTTATGGAAAAACAAGGGACAGCGAAAACATTCGCCCGTTATGTCAGCTTAAACGTGGCCGCCATGATCGGGCTGTCCTGCTACATCCTGGCGGACACCTTTTTTATCTCCGCCAGCATGGGTGCGGACGGACTGGCGGCCTTGAACCTGGCCATCCCCATTTACAGCTTCGTCAACGGGACCGGGCTGATGATCGGCATGGGCGGCGCAACCCGGTACGCCATCTGCCGTGCCCAAGGGGACGAGAGGGAATCCAACCGGATTTTTACCCATTCGGTGATTCTGGGCCTTGCCTGCGGCATGATTTTCCTGCTCATCGGCCTGCTGTTTGCCCGGCCCTTAAGCCGGATGCTAGGCGGGGAAGGGCAGATTTTAGATATGACGGCCACCTATCTGCGGACGCTTTTGGTTTTCGCCCCCATGTTTATTCTCAATAACACTTTGGTAGCCTTTGTCCGCAACGACGGCTGGCCCAATTATTCCATGGCGGCCATGCTTTTGGGCAGCGGCTTTAACATCGTCATGGACTATGTGCTGGTGTTCCCCTGCAACATGGGGATTTTCGGCGCGGCCCTGGCCACGGGTCTTTCGCCGGTGGTGAGCATGCTGTTCTTAGCCCTGACGGTTTTGGGCAAAAAGCGGAAATTCCGGCTGGCCCGGACGTCCTGGTACTGGAACCGGGCGTGTCAGATCGCGGCTTTGGGGCTTTCCTCCCTGATTACGGAAGTGTCCGCCGGGATTGTCATGATCGTCTTTAACCTGGTAATTCTCCGGCTGAAAGGCAGTCTGGGGGTTGCGGCTTACGGGATCATCGCAAACCTTGCCTTAGTGGGCACCTCCGTGTTTACCGGCGTTGGACAGGGAAGCCAGCCCGTTGTCAGCACCGGCTACGGCAAAGGCGACCATGCCGGGGTGCGGCTGGTATTGAAAATGGCGGCAGTGACGGCATTGGGGCTGGCGTTACTGTTAAACCTGGCGGTCTGGCTTTTCCCGGAGCAGATTGTGGCGGTATTCAACGGGGAAGGGGACCAGGCCCTTGCCCAGCTGGCTCTGCGGGGGCTGCCCATATACTTCGCGGGATTTTTCTTAGCGGGGATGAACATTGTGCTGGCGGCGATATTAAGCGCCGTGGAAAAGCCCGGCAGCGCCTTTTTGGTGGCCATCCTCCGGGGCGGCGCGGCCAGCCTGCCTCTTTTGTTCCTGCTGTCGGCGTTTTGGGGCATGGACGGCGTGTGGCTGTCCTTCCCGGCGGCGGAACTGATTACCTTCGGCGCGGCATTGTGGTCGGTGAAAAAATCCGGGTGGCTGTAACTGGTCTGCTCCGGGGGTTCCCGGAACGAGGAAAAAGAAAAGTTTTCGTCCACCTTTTTTAAAAGGTGGTGGGATTGGAAAGGGCAAAGCCCTTCCTCGCGCTCCGCAGAGCGCGAATTTCTACTCCTTCGCGCCCCGGGCGCGAACTCTTAAATAAAAAGGCGCTCCGCAGAGCGCCCGGCGATGTCCCGCCGCCCGGATTTTCATTAGAAAATCCGGGTTTAAAATTTCCTAAAATTTGCTCTGCGGTTTATTTGCGTCAGCAAATCATACGCCTTTGTGCAATTTGCCAAGCCAATCCTTTTTCGACAGTCCAAAGGGACGTCCTTGCGGACGCCCCTTTTACATTTTAAGCTTATTTGGCGATGGGCAGCCAGTTTATGACCGTCTGGATTTTTTCATCCCAGTATTTCCACTGGTGGTCGCCGGGGGATTCCTCATAGGTCAGGTCGTAGCCCAGCTTTCGCAGGTGATCCCGCATTTTCAGATTATCCTCATAGAGGAAATCCTCCGTGCCGCACCACTGGTACATTTTCGGCAGGGGCTTGCCGGATTCCTTGAGCTTTTCCGCCAGGTAGAACAGGTCGTTTTCCGAACCTTTCACCTTGTCCAGGTCCCCGAAAATCCCCTCAAACAGGGGGCTGCGCTCTCCGTGCCGCCCTTTGAGGCTGGTAACATCCAGACCGCCGGACAGGGATGCTACGGCGCTGAAGGTTTCGCTGGCGGCCAAGCCCAGCTTAAAGGCGCCGTATCCGCCCATGGACAGCCCCGCCGCGAAGGTGTCCTCCCGGCGGGTGGACATGCCCTTAAAGAAGGAGCGGCAGATTTCCGGCAGTTCTTTGGAAATATAGGTCCAGTAGCGCATCCCGTACTGGGTGTCGGAGTAATATGCCAGATGGGTGGTGGGCATAACCACAGCCAGGCCTATCTCGCTGGCGTACCGCTCAATGGAAGTCCGCCGCTGCCAGATGGTCTGGTCGTCGCTCATGCCGTGGAGCAGGTAAAGGGTAGGGTAGTTGTCCGACGCCGTCCCTTCCATGCCGATCTGGCCCACGGTGCGTTCGGGAAGGATGACGTCCGCCTGGACGCACATCCCTAAAACGTTGGAAAAAAAGTGTGCATGCATCAGCGCCATGAAAATCATCTCCTGTATTTTGCAATTTTCTTTTATTTTAACACAATTTTCCGTTTTGTTCAAGGTGTTTTAGGGGAATAACAACGCGCCGCTGCTGTCTGTAATGATGCAGGCCCCAGTGGGGATATAGCCGCCTGCGGCCGACTGCCCCTGGGAGTTCAGCAAATAGGCTTTGCCGCCGATGTCCTGAAGCCCCGTGAGCATTTTGCCGTCCGGGCCTAAGCGGTACCACCAGCCCCCGTCTTTGAGCCACCTGTTTTTTACCGGCGCGCCGTTTTCATACCAGTACCACCCGGCGTTTTCCCAAACCCAGCCGGTTTTTAGAAACAGTCCGGCGTAGCCTTCGTCCAGGTCCACAAGGCTCTCCACCCCGCTGACGGTCCCTTTGCCGGTGTACTGCCAGGCAACCAGGTTCTGGCCCCCATAGCTGCACCGGCTGGCATACTGGGCAATCCATACGGGATAGGCTGACAGCCGGGAGAGGTCTACCCAGTTTTGATACCAGTCGTAGGAGCAGTAAAGCCCCGGCCGGTATCCCGCCTGGCGGACGGCTTCCAGAAAGGCCAGGCACATCCCGGTGCGGATTTCCTTGCTTTGGGCCTTGATGCCCGGTTCGTACTCCTGGTCAAAAAACACCGGAAGGGAAATCTGCCCCCGGTATGGCTCAATGACTTTTAAGCAGGTTTCCGCCTCCCGTTTGGCTTCCGCCTCCGTGACGGCGTAGCTGTACCAGTAAACCCCCACGGGGATTCCGGCGGATTTGGCCCCCTGCATATTGGCGGCAAATTCCGTGTCCGCCTGGTTTGCGTACATGCCGTACCCGGCCCGGACGACGGCGAATTCTATCCCGGCCCCCCGCACCTTTTTCCAGTCCACGGTTCCCTGATGCCGGGAAACGTCGATTCCTTTGCTCATAGTAAAACCTCCTTTCGGTTCCGGTTTATCCTATGACAGAGCGGCAGGATTTGCCAGGATGTCCTTCATTTAGGGGGAATTCTCAGAAAAACCGGGCCAGGGCGACGCCCACAAGCATAGCCCCTCCCAAAAGGGAACAGGCCCCCGGCAGCTTCCCGGCGGCTTTTTGCCCCAGACGGTAGGCAAGCAGGATGGCGGCCGGATGCAGAAATAGGGAAAGCAGCGTTAAGTATAAGTAATGGTGCTCCGTAAAGCCGCTGCCGAAGCCGATGCCTAAGGAATCCAAGGACAGCACCAGCCCCAGAACGGCGGCTTCCTTGACGGACAGGGTCTTGGAGCGGTCGGCGTCCGCCTGGGTTTCGTCCAGATAGACGGTCAGGGCAAAGGAAATCCCCGCCCACTTGAACCGCAGCTTCTTTCGGGCGTCCTGCTTGGAGGATAAGAAGGCTTTCAGGGAGTTTTGGCACACGGACAGCAGCCCAATCAGCAAAAGCAAAACGCCGCCCGCCGTCTGGCAGGCTTTTTCCGGGAGAATCTGCCGGAAGGGCGCGGAAAGGAGCATGGAAAAGAGCAGCACCCCCGTCCCAATGCCGCCCATAAGCAGGGCCGATTTTATGGGGATCCGGATTCTTTCCGCCCCGTAAGCAAAACAGGCCAAAAACGCGTCGGTTATTAAGGCCAGCACCAGTAAAGTATCCTGAAACAAAGCATCACCCCGCCTTTCTCAATATCCTATGCAGGGAGAAGGGCAGGGGTGAAACGCTATTCTTTTATTTGATAAGAGGACAGGGCCTTCTTGTACTGGCGGTTGATGGACGCCTTGACCCGAATGCCGTCCGGCTCATAGCTTTCAGACAGAACCTGTCCCTTTTCCCGGATTAAGTGGAGCAGGGAGCCTTCCGAATAGGGGAGCAGCAGGTCCAGGGTGCAGATGCGGCTGGCCAGGGCCTCCTCAATGGCGTGGAGCAGAGGGGGCAGGGTTTCCGGGTCTTTTGCGGAAATGAAAACAGTGCGGCTGTTGGATTCCGGCGCCGGGTTGTCCAGCTTGTCGATTTTATTGCAGACGGTAATCATGGGGATTTCCCCGCAGCCCAACTCATCTAAGAGCTTTTTGGCCACGTCCAGCTGCCGTTCCCGGTCGGGACTTCCGTAATCGCAGACCAGCAGGATCAAATCCGCGTCGGCGGCCACTTCCAGGGTGGAATGGAAGGCCTCCACCAGCTGATGGGGCAGCCGCTGGATCAATCCAACCGTGTCCATGAGGATGACGCTTTGGCCGTTTGGCAGGGTCAGTTCCCGGGCGGTGGGGTCCAGGGTGGCGAAGAGCTGGTCCTGGACATAAACTTCGGAGCTGGTCAGCTGGTTTAACAGGGTGGATTTGCCCACGTTTGTGTAGCCCACCAAAGCCACGGTGACGGCGTTGTTTTTCTTCCGGCGCTCCCGGGTCCTGGCCCGCTGGGCGGAAAGCTCCTCCAGGGCTTCTTCCAGGGCGTGAATCCGGCGGCGGATGTGCCGGCGGTCGCTTTCCAACTTGGTTTCGCCGGGGCCTCTGGTGCCGATGCCGCCGCCCAGCCGGGAAAGCTGGGTCCCAAGTCCCAAAAGCCTTGGCAGGCGGTATTTCTGCTGGGCCAGCTCCACCTGGAGCCGCCCTTCGTGGGAGCGGGCACGCTGGGCGAAGATGTCCAAAATCAGGGTGGTCCGGTCCACCGCCCGGATGCCGGTGAATTCCTCGATGTTCCGGGTTTGGGAGCCGGTCAGCTCATCGTCAAAAATCAGCAGGGTCACCTGGTTTTCCTGGCTGAAGGTCTGAATTTCCGAGAGTTTCCCTTCCCCCACATAGGTGGCGTTGTCCGGGGAGGGGCGGTTCTGGATGAAGGAATCCACCACCTCGGCCCCGGCGGTTTTGGCCAGTTCCCGCAGCTCCGACAGGGAGCTTAAGTAATCGTAAGCGCCGGTATCCACGGCCACAAGGACGGCGCGTTCGGGAGGTTTCAAACTGTCTTGCATAATGTCTCCTTTTTGATTCTCAATAAATAAGTTTTTTCATCTTTTGAATGGATATATCCGCCGTTTCCCAAAATTACATGGAGGGAAGCGGGGTTATCCTGGTTTACCTGGAGATAGATTTCCTCTTCCGGGATGATGTCTTTGGCGATTTGCAAAGTGAGCCGGAGGCCCTCTTTTCCATAGCCTTTGCCCCGGTATTCCTTTTTAATAAAATACCCGATATGTCCCGCGCCATTCCGCAGGGATTCGTTCAGATAGTGGCGGATGCGGAACAGGCCGACGATTTCGTCGTCCTCCCACAAAAAGAGGGAGGTTTGGGGCACATAGCACGCCGGCACATTTTCCTTCTTGGAGGCGGCAATCATCTGGAGCAGGGCTGTTTGCGCAAAATCTTCCCGGGAAACGCCGGCCCAGGGATTTGTGAACCCGCTTTCCTCAGCGGGGATATCCCGGACAAACGGATATTCTTTTTCCATGTCCTCAAAATTGGCTTCTTTTAAGTACAGCATCGGTTTTCCTCTCTAATTTTATTTTAGTATGTTTGAAAGGCAATTGCGCCTTATCCGGTAATGGCGTTTCGGGCCCAGAGAATCCATTTGGCCCGGTCCAGGGGATCGACGCCCCGGCGGGGGCAGGTTTTCCCCAGTTCCAGGGGGCATTCCTGGTACCCGTCGAACCGGGTGGAATAAAGCCCTTTCCCGGAAGTCAGGGAACGGAAGGCAATGGGGTAGTCGATAGAATCCGCCGCGGGAATCCGGGCTTCCAGAGTGAATTCCCCGTTTGCAATCACCGGCGTGTCAAATTCCCCACGCATGGCGGTAATGTCCCCCAAAACCCGGCCCAAAACCTCCTCCGGGGCCGTCATCTGCACCGCCAGCATGGGCTCCAAAAGGATGGAGCCGCATTTGGTCAGGCCGTCCAGCAATGCCACCGGCGTTGCCACGAAAAAGTCTAAAGGATGGGTGTGGATGGTGTGGTGGCTGCCGCCGATCAAAGTGATTTTTGCGTCGGTGACCTCCCAGCCGTACACACCCTGTTTCAGGTTCTGGAACACGCTGGTTTTGATGTGGTTCTGGTACCGGTAAAAAATCTGCTTTTCCTTGATGGCGGATTCGTATTGAGTGCCGCTTCCCCGGGGCAGAGGCTCGATTTTCAGCTCCACCTGTGCCCAGCAGGGCTTGGGCCAGGTATAGCTTTCGTAGCCGATTCCCTCATGGGCCGGCGTTTCCTTGTAAATCACCGTGGGCTTGGAGAAGGCGGCTTTCAGCCCGAACCGCTGGGCAATCAGCTCTTCCAGCACCTCCAATTGGATGACCCCGGTGATTTTAATGTGCAGCTCCCGTTCCTCCGGCAGCCACAGCAAATCCAAAAGGGGGTCCTCGTCGGAAAGCTGGCGCAGGGCTTCTACCAATGCCGGAAGCTCCTCTGCCTTTTCCGGGTAAACCTGCACCTGCAAAAGGGGGGCGGCAATGGAACAGGCCCGGTTTACAGGTTCCGCCCCGATAATATCTCCTGTTTTGATTTTGGAAAGGCCGTAAACCACTCCGATATCCCCGGCGGTGATTTCCCCAATGTCCTGGGCCTTTTCCCCCATGCGGCGGCGGATCTGGGTGATCTTTTCCGGCTCCTCCTGCCCGAGAACCGGAACCGGGTCCCGGTTTTGGAGCTTCCCGCCCAGCAGCCGGATGTGGGCGGCTTTGCCCATAACCGGGTCGTACTCCACCTTGTAGACCAGCCCGGACAGGGGCGCGTCCGTGTCCTGGGAAGCCGGGGGCAGCAGGGAAACCATGCCGTCCAAAAGCTCCCGGCATCCCACCCCTGTTTTGGCGGAGCCGAAAAATACCGGCGTGATCTGCCGGGCGGCCACCGCCCGCTTCAGGCTGTCTTGCAGTTTCGGCAGGGGCGGCTGTTCTTCATTTAAGACCGCTTCCTCCATTTCCGGGTCAAAGTCCGCAAGCTCCAGCAAAAGGTTCTCCTGAAAGGAAGAATCCTCCCAATCCGGCCCGGACACGGCGGCGTCGATTTCCCCTTCCCCCCGGACGGACTGCATGGGGAAAAACCGGCTGCCGGGGAATTCCCGGGTAAGCTGGGAGAGGACTTTCTTGCAGCCGCTCCCGGCCCGGTCGATTTTATTTAGGAAAATGATGCCGGGCAGATTTAAGGTTTCCATGGCCTTCCAAATGAGTTTGGTCTGGGCCTGCACCCCTTCCACAGCGGATAACAGCAGGACAGCTCCGTCCAAAGCCCCCAGGCTCCGTTCCACCTCGCCGGAAAAATCGGCGTGGCCCGGCGTGTCAATGAGGTTCACGGCGGTGTCGCCCAAGGTCAGCCGGGAGGACGCCGCCCGCACCGAAATGCCCCGGCGGCGCTCCACATCCAGCCAGTCGGTCTGGGCGGTGCCGTCGTCCACGCTGCCGGCCTTGCGGATGGCGCCGGCCAGATATAAAAGCTGCTCGGTAAGGGTGGTTTTCCCGGCGTCCGCATGGGCCAGCAGGCCGGCGCAAATCAATTTTGCACCCTTTTTCAGTTCCTGTCCGTCCATCAAAACGCCCCCTTTTGTAATATCCTTCTCAGTATAGCACAAAAATAGGCGCAAGTCGATATATCCCGCCCGGATCAGGAGATTTTTTTGCCCGGTTTATGGGGATAAGAGAGAATTTCCTTCTTTTTCCGTTTGGCGTACTGCAAGGTGGCCGCCGCGCCGCCCCAATTGTGCAGAACGTAGGCGACCACAACGTCCGATGCGTCCACCATCCATTGGTTCCGCTTGGAAATGGCAAAGCGCGGCGGCGACGATTCCAGGGGCAGATATATTGTGCCGTCATACCCCCAAGCGTCCCTGGAGGCGTTCAGGTAGGGGAGCACCAAAATCAGCTCAATTTGGGGATACATCTTTTTCTGTTCCCGCAGCACAGCCGCCGCCAGGCTGTCAAACTCCCCGTATCCGCCTAAGTAAAAGGTTGTTCCGCCCCGTTTTATCAAGTCCCGGGTGACGGCCCGCAGCCAATCCATGATCTCCACAGAATCTGATACCTGTCCATGACCGCAAAACGTTATTTTCATTTGATTCCATCCTTCTTCAGATTGTATCCATTCTTTTTGATGAAACTATAAGCTAATACTTTATAGTCTAACAGAATCTACCGGAAACAGTAATGATATTATAGCCTTATAGTGTACATAATAGTCACTACTAGCTAATGGACGGGTGTGTTTATGGAAAAGAATGGATTGGGAAGGCGGATTAATTCGGTGCGGAAGGACCGGGGATTGACGGCTGACAGGCTCTCTGAAATGTGCAGCATCAACGCCACCTATCTGCGCCAGATTGAGGGCGGCGTCAAGGTGCCCAGCCTGCCGGTATTTATCGACATTTGCAACGCTTTAAAAATTTCGCCGGATTATCTTTTGCAGGAGGAACTGGCGGAAAATGAAATCAGCATGATCCGGGAGATCGAGGCCATCTGGAAAACGGCTTCCCCCAGCAAACAGGCCCTGGCTTTTGCCATGATCAAGGCGGTTCTGGAATATGAGGAACCGTAAAGCGGGAAAGTTGGCTGGCGGCGTGATTCGGGGTTGACAAGTCCCGGGGGAGGCCGTACAATAAAAGCAAACGGAAAAATGGGGGAATGAAAATGGAGTGGATTCTGTCGGGATACAGCGGTATTGCAAATTTTCAAGACAATCGGCCCATATGGAAGGAAACAACTGCCGGGCTGTCCTATTGGACTTCCGGGGACGGGCTTCTCTTTGCCGCGGAGGAATTTCCCGGAAAGGCCGCCGTGCGGCTGTACCGGCGGGACAAAGACGGCTGGACTTTGGGGGACCGGCGGGAAATTCCAGGGGGCGAGCTTTGCCACCTTACTTATTCCTCCCGGGACCGGGTTTTGCTGGGGGCCTGCTACGAGGACGGCGTAATTTTTTCCCTGGGCGTGGAGGCAGAATCCGGCCGGTTTGGAAAGCTGTACAGCTGTTTTTCCCAGGGGGAGGGCCTGACCCGCGCCCACTGCGTCCTTTTAAACTCTGCTGAGGACGCCGTTTATTCCGCAAACATCGCCCAGGACCGGATTTACCGCTATGCTCTTTCCGGCGGTATTTTAACGGAAAACGGCTTTTTCTCTCTGCCCGCCGGCGCCGGCCCCCGGCATTTGGCTTTGCGGGAGGATTTGGGCAAAATTTATGCCGTTACAGAGTATTCCAGCGAAATTTTTACGCTGGACCTCCATAACGGCGAAATATTGGGCCGGGTTTCCACCCTCCGGCCTGGTTTTGCTGGGGAAAGCTATTGCTCCACCCTGGCTTTTTCCCCGGACAACCGGTTTTTGGTTGCCGCCAACCGGGGGGAAAATACCCTGGCGGTATTTTCCGCGGATAAACAGGGGAACTTGTCCTTTTCCTCCCGGCAAAGCTGCTTTGGGGACTGGCCCCGGGATTTTGCCTTGATGGGGGACGGGAAGTTTGTGGGGATTGCAAACCAGAATTCCGGGGAAGCCGTCCTCTGCCCCCGGAATCCGGAAACCGGCGGAATCGGGGAGCCGGTCTGGCGTGTTTCTTTGAAAGAAGCCGCCTGTATCCGGGAGCTTTAAGGCGTATAGACCGCCCCAATGCTTTCGGCAATGGCCACCGCCTGGTTTAGGTCGATTTTGGCGTTTTTCAGGTTCAGGGAAAGGAAATCCACCTGAGCGAATACGCTCCCGCGCAGATCCGCCCCCTGGAAGGAAACGCCGTTTAAATTGGCTTCGGAGAAATTGCAGTCCCGGAGGACGGCTTTTTCAAACTTGCACCGGCTTAAATCCGCGCCGGTAAAGTTGACCTGGGTTAGCTTCCGTTTATTAAAATCCATTTCCGCCAGATAGGTGTAGGACCAGTCCCCGGAAAGGAGCTGCATGGCGGTGCAGTTTGTGGTGTCGAAAACCGAGCCGGTCATTTTGCAGTCCTCAAAGGAGGCGGCAAAGCAGTCCGCAAACCGGAAGGAGCAGTTTAAAAAGGCGCACCGCCTGGCGGTGATGCCGTTTAACGAAGCCGAGGAAAAATCGCAATTTTCAAAGCGGCACCCTTCTAGGACAATGGCGGCGAAATCCGCCCCGTGGAACCGGCAGTCCCGGAAAGTTAAGTGGGACAGCTGTTCCTCTAAAATTTCCGCTTCAGAAAAGTCGACGCCTTCATATTCCGTCTGATCAAACATGTTTATCCCTCCCGGCAGCCGGGGCAGAGCCCGTAAATCTGGAAGGAGTGGCCGGTGATCTGAAAGCCGTAATCCTCCGCCAGCCGGTGAAGGTATTCCTCCGCCGGGCATTCGTCCAAATAAATCACCTTGCCGCACCGGGTGCAGATGAGCTGGTGCTGGTGCTCATGGGCGGCGGGAAAGTAACGCTGGCTGGCGCTTCCCGGGGCGTCGGACTTGTCTAAAATTCCCTGCTCTTCCAATACTGCCAGGGTCCGGTAAACGGTGGCCAGGCCGAAATCCTCGCCCTTGTCTTTCAGGGTCAGAAAGACTTCCTCCGCGGATAAATGCTGTTTGGCATCCAAAAAAAGCTCTAAAATCATCTGCCGCTGCCGGGTGATTTTCAGCCCGGCGTTTTTAAGCAGGCTTGCTGCGTCTTTGCGTTCCATATTCTCACCCCGCAATCAGCTGGAGGGCCATGCCTGCGGCCGCCGCCGCCAGGTAGGTGCACCCCGCGATTTTCCCGATGGCTTTCCAGTCTCTGCATTCTTTCACCAGCACCAGGTACCCAAACCCGGCCCCGGTGGCCAGCCCCGCCACAGCCGCGCCGAAGCTCAGATTCCCCGCCAAAAACAGCTGGGTCAAAATCACCGACACGGCGCACCCGGGGATGAGGCCCATAAGGGCCGTAAGCAGGGGCTGGAAAACGCTGCCGTTTAACAGGAGTTTGTTTAATAAATCCTCTCCCAGCCCATGGACGGCCAGCTCCACGACGGCGGAGGTAATCAGCAGGAATACCCCGATGTGCAGGGTGCGGCGTACCGCCTGCCAGAGGACGGCCCATTTTCCGGGGGTGTGGGAGTGGTGGCCGCAGCAGTCGTGGTCAATGGTTTCCTGGATGGAGGCTTCACCGGGGACGGAGGTTTCCTTCCGGAACAATGTCCACTGGAACAGGTACCCCGCCCCAATGGCCAGAATCAGTTTGGCCGCCAGCAGAGGGATCACCTTGTCCCAACCATCCGGGGAGGCCAGCAGGATGGGCAAAGCCTCGTCGGAGGTGGAGAGGAAAACGGCAATCAGCGTCCCCGCCGACAGGAATTTCTGGCTGTACAGGGAGGAGGCCGCCGCCGCAAACCCGCACTGGGGGATACAGCCCACCAGCGCCCCGGCAGCCGGGCCGATTTTTTCCACAGTACCGGCCAGGCGTTCGGTAATCCGCCGGGACTCTAAAAATTCCAGCAGCAGGTAAACGGCTAACAGAATGGGCAGGGTTTGCAGGGTGTCCCAAAAGGCGTGGGAAAGAGCGTGAATCATAGATAATCTCCTTGCTTCAAATGATAATGATTCTCATTATCGTTTATTATACACTTTTTCCGGCCTTTTGTCAACGGCATTCCGTCACATTTTCGTCACATTTTTATGATACCATTGGAAAAAAGGAGGCGATCTGGATGGTTCATATTTTAGTTGTGGACGACGAGGAGCAGATCCGCAACATTATCAAAAAATACGCCGCTTTTGAGGGGTATCAGGTTTCCGAAGCGGTGGACGGCATGGAGGCCGTGGAAATCTGCAGGCAGAAAAAATTCGACTTAATTATCATGGATGTGATGATGCCGGAGCTGGACGGCTTTTCCGCCTGCCGGGAGATCCGGAAAACCTCGGACACGCCGGTTTTGATGCTGTCGGCCAGAGGGGAGGAGTACGACCGGATTCACGGCTTTGAAATCGGGGTGGACGACTATGTGGTGAAGCCCTTTTCCCCCCGGGAACTGATGATGCGGGTCCAGGCCATCCTGAAACGGAGCCGCCCGGCTGCGGAAAACAGCAGGGAGGTTTACCAGTTTGAAGGGCTGACGGTGGATATGACCGGCCGGATTGTCACCATCGACGGCCAAAAGGCGGAGCTGTCCCCTAAGGAATACGACCTGCTTTTTTACCTGGTGCGCAACCGGGGCATCGCCCTTTCCCGGGAAACTCTCATTACCAACGTGTGGGGCTACGATTTTTACGGGGACGACCGCACTTTGGATACCCACATTAAGCTCCTGCGGAAAAGCCTGGGGGTTTACAGCAAGTTTATTGTGACGCTGCGGGGGGTTGGTTACCGTTTTGAAGCATAAATTCCGGGAAACCCCCATGAAGTGGAAGCTGCTGGGAGCCTTTGCCGCCTTTACCCTGGTGATGCTGGCCCTTTTGTGGACCTTCCAGGTGGTGCTGCTGGACCAGTTTTACAAGGGAATCAAAACCCGGGACATTAACAGCGCCGCCCAAACCCTGGTGCAGCATGCGGATGAGGACGGCGTGAACGAACTGGTGCAGAACCTGGCCGCCCAGTACGAGCTTTGCATTATGATTCTGGACACGGAGAATAATGTGTACGCTTCCGCCGACACCCTGCCGGACTGCCGCATCCACAAAATGCAGACGCCGGAGCTGTTCCGGCTTTATCTGCTTGCTTTGGAAAACGGCGGCAAATATGTGGAGCGGTCGGTAAACGAACGCCCGATTGTGGTGCTTCAAAACCACGGCTATTTCCTGGCTGCTTCCCAGCCGGGGGAAAAAGAGAGCATGATCTTGGTCCAGATTTTGGAATCCCAAAGCGGGGCGGACAAGATTTTGCTGTTAAACTCGGTGCTCTCGCCGGTCAGCGCCACGGTGCAGACCTTAAGGATTCAGCTGCTGCTGGTTACTTTCTTAATGGCGGGGCTGTCTTTGGTCATCTCCCTGTTCTTATCCCGGTGGCTGGCCCGGCCCATTGCCCGGGTCAACGAGTCGGCCAAACGCCTGGCCAAAGGGGATTACGACACCCGGTTTGAGGGAAGGGAATACCGGGAAATCGCGGAACTGAACGACACCTTAAATCACACGGCCGTGGAGCTTTCCAAGGCGGAGGGCCTGCGGCGGGAGCTTTTGGCCAATATTTCCCACGACCTGCGCACCCCTCTTACCATGATTACCGGCTACGCCGAGATGATGCGGGACCTGCCGGGAGAGGGCACTCCGGAAAATATCCAGGTCATCATCGACGAATCCAACCGCCTGACCCGCCTGGTCAACGACTTGCTGGACCTGTCCAAATTGCAGGCCGGAGTCCAGGAGCTGACTGTGGTCCGCTTAAACCTGACGGAAATGATCCATGGAATTTTGGGCCGGTACGCCAAGCTGACGGAACAGGACGGCTACCAGCTGGAGGTTTCCTTAAAGGACGGCGTCTGGGTGGACGCCGACGAAAGCAAGCTGTCCCAGGTGGTTTATAACCTCATTAACAACGCCGTGAACTACACCGGGGCCGACAAGCGCATTATGGTGCGGCTTTTGGAAAAAGACGGCTGGGCCAGGGTGGAAATCCAGGACACCGGCGCCGGCATCCCCAGCGACCAGCTGGAATACGTCTGGAACCGGTACTACAGGCTGGACCGCACCCACAAGCGGGCCGCAGTGGGCACGGGCCTGGGGCTTTCCATTGTGAAAAATGTGCTGGAGCTGCATAAAGCCCGTTACGGCGTGGAAAGCGCAGTGGGACGGGGCAGCACCTTCTGGTTTGAACTGCCCATTTCAGAGGAGCCGGATTAACGGCCTCCTTGTTCCAGGGAAAGCAGATGTTCCTTTGCGGAAAGGCCGCCGGCGTAGCCGGTCAGCTGCCCGTTTGCCCCGATGACCCGGTGGCAGGGAATGAAAATGGGCAGGGGGTTCCGGTTGTTGGCCATGCCCACTGCCCGGCAGGCTTTGGGCTGGCCGATCATGGCGGCTACCTGGCCGTAAGTCCTGGTTTCCCCCCAGGGGATTTGCAGGAGGGCCGCCCAGACCTTTTGCTGGAAAGGCGTGCCCTCCGGCCGGAGGGGCAGGGTAAAGCTGCGGAGAGTTCCGGAAAAATACTGTTCCAGCTGCTTTTTCGCCTCCGCCAAAAGGGTCGTTTCCGGCCCGGCCTGGCCCTTTTTTCCGAAATCCAGCCGGATTAAGGCCCCGTCCTCCTCCGTCAGGGTCAAGGGGCCGATGGGGCTTTCCAAATGTAAAAGATACTGCACGATGAACCCTCCCGATTCTTATTTTTTTCATTGTGGCATATTTTCCGCCTCCTGTCAAGGCGGAAAAATTTTTCCGAATTTTGTCGAACATTTTTTCTAAAACCCCTTGAAATTTTTCAAAAGCTGTGCTATCCTAGGTTATAGAACATTTGTTTAAATTGGAAATCGGAAAGAGGATGAGGAAATGGGAGAGGTTCTGTTCATTCTGGCGGGGATTTGCGGATGCGGATGGCTGTTTTTCCGGGTAGCGGGCTATATTGAGGGGCGGCCGGTTTTAACCCTGAAAACCCGGCAGGCGCTGACCATCCCGGCGGGACTGGGGATTTGGCTTTTGAATCTGCTGCTGATGCGGGGATGCGCGGGCTTTTCCGCCCATCTGCTGGGGGAGGCGGCCGGTTCCATGGCTTTGGCGGCTTTGGCGGCAGCTTTAGCCTGCGCTCTGGGGGAAATGGGCGTCCGGCGGCGCATCCGGACAAAGCCCCAGGCCCGGCAATATCAGGGATTTTTTCATTAAAAGGGGGAAACGCTATGCGGGAGGAAATCCGCATAAGGATTCAAGAGGCGGCGGAACCGCAGTACCGGGATTTTTCGGCCAAACTGCTGCCTGCAGGCACGGATTTGCAGGGGGTGCGGCTCCCTGCTCTGCGGAAAATGGCCGGGGAGATCGTCAAAAGCGGCCGGTGGCGGGAATATCTGGAAGAATATTTCCAGGCCAAAGACTGCTGGTTTGAGGAAGACATGCTGGCCGGCTTCTGCATCGGCGGCGCAAAACTCCCCATAGAAGAACGGATGGAATATATCCGGCGGTTCCGGCCCCGCATCCGGAACTGGTCCGTGTGCGACAGCTTTTGCGTAAGCTTAAAGGCCGTTTCCAAAAACCGGGAGGAATTCTGGCCCCTGGTATTAGAATCTTTAGGCATGGAAGAGGAATTCTCCGTACGGATGGGGGCGGCGCTGATCCTGGATCATTATAAAACGGAAGAATGGGCGGACCGGGCCTTGGGATGTCTCGGCGGGATTACCCACCCCGGGTATTACGCACAGATGGCGGCGGCCTGGGCTTTGGCGGAATTTTATCTGGATTTCCCGGGAAAAACCCTGCCTTTGCTGCAAAGCGGGAAAATCCCGCCGGAAATTCTGCGGAAAACCTTGCAAAAAATCCGGGAATCCCGGCGGCCCTCCCCGGAGGAAAAGGCGCGGCTGAAGGAAATATTGGAGGTGGCCCCATGATTTTAAGCGCAAGCCGCCGGACGGATTTGCCGGCTTTTTACGGGGAATGGCTGGAAAACCGGCTGCGGGAGGGCCGGGTCCTGGCGCCAAACCCTTATAACCCTCATCAGGTGCGGGACCTGCGCTTTACCCCGGAGGATATTGACTGCGTGGTTTTCTGGACCAAAAACGCCGGGCCGTTTCTGCCCCGGCTTCCCCGCATCCGGGAAATGGGGTACCCCTTTTATTTCCAGCACACCCTGACCCCCTACGGCCCGGAGCTGGAACCGGGGCTGCCGGATAAACGCCAGGTTTTGTCTTTTATGCGGCGCATTGGAGAAACCTATGGGCCGGACAGCCTGGTCTGGCGGTACGACCCCATTCTCACCCGTGGGAAATGGACGGCGGAGCGGCATCTGGAAGCCTTCGGGCAGCTTTGCCGGGGAATGGAAGGGGCCGCCGGGCGCTGCATCATCAGTTTTCTGGACATCTACGCCCGGATGGAACGGGGGTTTTCACCGGTTTCGCCGGAGGATGTGGAAAAGCTGGCGGCGGGCATCGGGAAAATCGCGGCGGAATACCGCCTGCCTGTGTCTGCCTGCTGTGAGGAAGGGGATTTTTCTCGGTGGGGCATTGGGAAGTCCGCCTGCATCGACCCGGCACTGGCGGAAAAAGCCGCCGGGCGGCCGGTTCCCACTCAAAAGGACCGGAACCAGCGGGAGGGCTGCGGCTGCGCCGCCAGCGTGGACATCGGGATGTACGGCGCCTGCCGCCACGGATGCCGGTACTGCTACGCTTCCGGCGGGAAGCGGCTCCGTTCGAGCCGGCACGACCCGGACCATCCTCAGCTTCTGCTCCCGGCAGAATCGAAGGAATGCGGATTTTAAAAGATTTGGTCGAAATGCCTATGACATTTTTGGGAAAAAGGGTGTAAAATAAAAATAGAAGCAATGCGTGGTCTGCCGGCTGGAAGCGAATCCGCTTGGCAGGCCGCTTTTTTTCGCGCGGAAAAGGAGGAACAGGCTGTGTTTGAAAAGAATGAAGCTGTGCTGTACGGGACCCATGGCGTTTGCCAGGTTATTGGAAAAGAAGAGCAGTCCTTTGCCGGGAGCTGCCGGCCGTATTATGTCTTAAAGCCGGTTTACGAGCAGGCTTCGGTGGTTTATGTGCCGGCGGACAATCCCGGCTTGGTTTCCAGGATGCGCCGGTTGGAGAGCCGGGAGGAAATTCTGGCCTTGCTTCGGTCTTCCGCCGGGGATGAGCCGGGGTGGATTGAGGACGACAACCGCCGCCACACTGTGTACCGGGAAACGCTGCAAAGCGGGGAACGGCAGCGGCTTTTCCAGATGATCCGGGAGCTTCTCTCCCACCAAAAGCTCCAGCAGAGCAAGGGCCGCCGCCTGCATCTGCCGGACGAGCAGTTTCTACGGGAAGCCCAGAAGCTGGTGGAGGACGAAATCGCTTATGTTTTTGAGCTGCGCCGGGAGGACGTTGTCCCTTTTATTCAAAAACAATTGTTATAATTGCCGCGAATTTTGCGGGAAAACGGCTGATAAGTTGCAATAATTCCGAAAACATCCGGGAACTATTGAATTATATGCTGCGCTGTGGTAAACTGAGAGAAAATTGCGGGGGGCAGGTTCTCCGATATGGTATTTCCTCATCATACCGGACCATTCCGAAAATTTTTTGGAGGAGCTTATGGAACAAGTAATCTTATGGATCGCCATTGGCGCGGTGGCGCTGGCTGTTGCCTGGGCCGCCTTTTCCTACCGGTATTTTTATAAACACCAACATTTTGTCTGCCCCAAGTGCGGCCATTCCTTCAAGCCGCCGGTGAAGCAGATGGTGTTTTCCGTCAACGCAGTCAGCGGGAAAATTATCCGGTGTCCTTCCTGCGGGGAAAAGGAGTACATGGAACCAGTCCGCGATGAATAAAGCAAAACGCCCTCGGTATTGGAACCGGGGCGTTCTTGTTTTATGGAAATTATTGCTGATCCGGCAAAAGCCGCTGGTAATCCTGCCAAAGGCCCAGCAGGGAACGGGTCTCGATTTGCCGCAGCTCCGTAAAGTCCCGGCAGTCCTTGACCCGGGAATCGGTGCGGATGGGCGCCCCGCAGAGGGACAGGTGATATTTCGCGCTGACCGGGTACATTTGCAGTTCCGCGAAAGAGGTTACCGCCGCAAAATGCTGGAGCATTTCCGAAACCTGCCGGTTCCCTTTCCAGCGGTGGGTCAGGCGGACGTACAGCTCCGGGTGGAAATTGGCCATGACGCCGCAGAATCCGGCTGCGCCCATGCGCATGGATTCCAGAAGCGTGGCGCTGTTGGCGTTAAAGAGCTTGATGCCGCTGCCCCGGATGGCGTCCAGCTTGGCCTTTATCTGGGTAAGGTCGCAGCAGGTATCCTTGATAAAGGCGAACCGGCCGGTTTGGGCGCACCATTTTAAAAGCTCCGGGGTCAGCAGGCGTTTATAAGGGTAGGGGCATTCGTAGATGCCGAATACGCAGTCGGGAATGGCGTCCAGAATCCGCCGGGCGTTGGCCTTCCAGACCTCGTCGCTTTCCTCCTCCCGGGCCAGACGGTTGCTGACCAGTACCACAGCGTCCGCACCGGAATCCCTGGCGTCTTTTAATTCCGCAATCTGGTCCTCAATGGCGTCGGAAATGTGGCCGGAAACCACCACCGGCGCCCGCCCGGCTGCCTTTTCAACCACAAACCGAGCCATTTCCCGCCGTTCCTCCCGGGACAGGAAGAACATTTCGCTGGATTGGCAGACGGCGAACAGGCCGTCCACCCCGTGCTGGATGTACCAGTCCACCAGCTTTTCCAAAGCCGGGTAATCCACAGTTTTGGCCCCTTCCGTAAAGGGCGTCACCATGGTGACCCAAACCCCGTCCCGGATTTCGCCGGGCTTCGGCTTGGAAACAGGGGCCAGCCGGATGTGCCAGAAGGCGATGGCGCGGCGTTTCCAGGTGTAGGTGATGTAAAGGTCGTTCCCCCGGGCAATGACGGCCGGGTAGGAGAACTCCGCCTGCTCCTCGTTGCGGGAGCAGGGGACATGGTCCAGGATCTGGGGTTCGCTGAAGGTTTGCCCATTGTCCTCCGACACGGCGAAGGCGATAGGGGAGCGGGCGGCCCAGTTGCCGGAAACGGGGTTATATACCAAAACGATGCGGCCGTCCTCCAGTTTTACCAGGTCGATGCCGCAGTTGTTGTTGGGAAGGCCCGTGCGTCTGGCCGGGGACCAGGTTTTTCCGCAGTCGGAGGAATGGCTTTCCAGAATGGCCCCTTCGGTGCTGCGGAGGAAGGCGTGGACGGAACCGGTTTCATCCTGCCAGAAAGTGGGCTGGATGACGCCCTTTCCGGCCAATGCCGCCCGGTCAATGGGAATTGCCGCGCTTTTTTCCCAGCGCTCCCCATCGGGGGAACGGTCGGCAAAGGCGTTCCATTCCGTTTCCGTTTCAATGGAAGCGGGGGCGAGAATCGTCCCGTCAATGAGCCGGATGGGCTTGTTTTTCACAGGCCCCCGGCCGCCAAAATCCCCGGGGACCAGCTCCCGTTCCAAAGACCAGGTTTTCCCGCCGTCTGCGGATTCTTTTACCATAGTCTGCCATTGGGGGATTTCCTGGCCCACCTTATAAAACAGCCGCAGGACGCCGCCGTCCCAAAAGAGCACCGGGTTCCAGCAGGGGACGCCGTTTCCCTGGGCGATTTTTTGTGGGATTGTCCATTCCCCCTTTTCCCGCCTGGAGAACCAGATGGCACAGTCCGGCGCTTTCTCATGGCTCCCGGCGAACCAGGCCGCCGTTAAAGCCCCGTCCGGCAGCATTTCAATGGTGGAAGCGTGGCACTGGGCGAACTGGCTTTCCGGCTCAAAAAGGTGTTGGTGGCAGATGATTTGATAATCCATGTCCATTCTCCTTTGCGTTCCGTGGTGCGGATATAAAAACAACACGCATCCCACTTTCGTGAAACGCGTGCTCTTCCTGGCACGCCTGATTGGAATCGAACCAACGCACCCGGCTCCGGAGGCCGGTGCTCTATCCACTGAGCTACAGGCGCATATCTGATTTTTGACTGCCTTACTATTATAGCAAGCCCGCCCCTGTTTGTCAAGGGAATTTTCTGATTTTCTGCAAAAAAATTCCTCCGGCGGAGAAAAGGCCGGAGGAAGCACGGTTATTCGGCGTCAAACAGGACGGCTTTCAGCCCGTCCGCAATGTCGTCGGTGGAAAGGCGGGCTACATTAAAAGCGTCTAACATGGCGTCTGTTTCCGTTTGGGTTTCATCCAGGTAACGGACGCTGAAATACTCAATGGCTTTTTGCAGCACCGCTTTCTCCTCGTCGGTATTGTCCGGGCTTTGCAGTTCCTTGGACAGCAGCCGGAGGGAAATCTGCATGGCCTGTTCCTTGGTGAAAACCGCGCCGCGGGCTTCCTGCTTGAATTCGTCAAGGAATGGCAATGAGCGCATGGCATACACATCCTTTCGTTCTGGTTTTCTTGGCGGAAAGGGACCCCGTCCCTTTTCCTTTATTATAACGGGTTTCTGGTAAAATCACAAGCGGAATTTTTGGAAATATCTGAAAATCAATGAAAATCCGCTTGATTTTTGGCGGAAACGGCGGTATACTGAAACAGCATACTACTCTTTATCTTTGACAGGAGGATGACTTCCATGCTGTTTCAAAAAAATTCCGTGATTTTATTCCAGGGGGACAGTATCACTGACGCCGGCCGGGACCGGGAGGACCCCTTTGGTTTGGGAACGGGTTACCCGCTGATGGTTGCCAACGCCTTAAACGCTCTTTATCCCCAAGGGAACTACATCTTCTATAACCGGGGCGTTTCCGGCGACCGGACGACGGAGATGGAGGCCCGCTGGCAGGAGGACTGCCTGGATATGAAGCCGGACGTGCTGTCGGTGTTAATCGGCGTCAACGACACCTGGCGGCGGTACGACTCCAACCGGCCCACCACAGCGGAGGAATATGGGCAGCGCCTCTGCCGGATGCTGAAAGCGGCTAAGGAAACCCGGCCGGACATGAAAATCCTCCTCATCGAGCCTTTCCTGCTCCATATCAATGAAGAACGGGCCTCCTGGCGGGTGGACTTAAACCCCAAAATTATGGAAAACCGGAAGGCGGCTATGGAGTACGCCGACGCTTACCTGCCCATGGACGGGATTTTCGCGGCGGCCTGCCTTTCCAGGGAGCCGGCTTTCTGGGCCGCGGACGGGGTGCATCCCACCCAGGCGGGCCACGCCCTCATTGCGCAGAAATGGATAGAGGCGGCAAAGGACCTGTAATTGCTCCGAAGTCGCGCCCCGCAGAACCTGGAACAGCAGGAAAGGGGCTTTCGCGGCTGTGTCGGAATTTGGCTGGACGCGGCGGTGTTTTTGTTGACTTTTCCGGGTAAAAAGTTTATAATAAAAAGTGTCTTGATAATCTTTTGACAAATGAAAACATTACGGGAGGATTCTAATGGAAATCTATATTTGCGTGGGCAGTTCCTGCCACTTAAAAGGCTCTTATAATATCATCCATATTTTCCAGGAGCTTATCGACCAGTACCACCTGAAGGACCAGGTGGAGCTGAAGGCGTCCTTCTGTCTGGGACGCTGCACCGACGGCGTTGCCACCAAAATCAACGGGGAATTTGTGGATCATGTCTCCCCGGAAAACGCGGTGGAGATCTTCCACCAGTATGTGCTGGAACCCCTTCAGAATAAATAAGGCGGTTCCCTTGGGATAATACAGAGAAGCGGCGGGAGGAAACGGAAAATGGAAGTTTTGAGCTTTAAAAAAGCAAACTGCAAAAACTGCTATAAATGTATCCGGGAGTGCCCTATTAAGGCCATCCGCTTTAAGGAGCACCAGGCGCAGATCATTGCGGACGAATGCATCCTCTGCGGGCGCTGCGTGCGCATCTGCCCCCAGAACGCTAAACAGGTCCGGGACGACACCGACGTGGTGAAAGGGTATCTCAAGGCAGGGAAGAAGGTCATTTTCAGCATGGCCCCCTCCTATGTGGCGGCCTTCCAGGTTTCGGGGCTGTCCGCCATTGCGGAGGCCGTGAAAAAGCTGGGGGTTTACGACGTGCGGGAAACCGCCGTGGGCGCCAATATGGTCAAACGGGAATATGAAAAGCTGGTGGATGCCGGGATGCCGGTGATTATCAGCACCTGCTGCCATTCTATCATCCGGCTGGTGCAGAAATATTACCCTTCCTGCATCCCCTGCCTGGCCCCGGTGATTTCGCCCATGCACGCCCATGCGAAACTGGTCAAAGAGCAGGACCCGGACGCTTTGGTGGTATTTGTAAGCCCCTGTATCTCCAAAAAGGACGAGGTGGACCAATACTGCAAAGGGGACAGCGTGGACTGCACCATCACCTTTGACGAGCTGTATAACTGGCTGGAGGAGGAAGGAATCTCCATCGACCGTTCCAAGGAGGACCCGGACCATTTCCGCAGCCGGTTTTTCCCGGAAACCGGGGGAATCCTCAAATCCATGGACAAAAACCCGGAGTACCGGTACATAGCCGTGGACGGCGTAGAAAACTGCCGCCGCGCTTTGGAGGAGATTGAAGCAGGCGGCATGAAGGGCTTCTTCATTGAAATGAGCGCCTGCCAGGGCAGCTGCATCAACGGCCCGGCAATGCCCAAGCACCACCAGGGCCTGATTTCCGCCCAGTGCTATGTGGAGGACGCGGCGGACCCCAAAAAGGATTACGACGTTTCCCACGATGTGGCCATGAAGAAAAACGTCCCGGCGGACATCCCGCCCCGGGATATGCCCGGCGAGGCCGCCATTGCCGAGATTTTAGCCAAAATCGGCAAGATCCATCCGGAGGATATGTTAAACTGCGGCGCTTGCGGCTATTCCACCTGCCGGGAAAAGGCCATCGCCGTTTACCAGAAAAAGGCCGAGCTGGAAATGTGCCTGCCCTACATGAAAGAGCGGGCGGAATCCGTGTCCAACAAAATCCTGGACTCCACCCCCAACGCCATTATCGCGGTGGATTCCTCCTTCAATATCCAGCAGTTCAACCGGGCGGCGCACCAGCTTTACGGCATCGACCCCGGCGAAAGCATGGTGGGGAAACCTGTGGGCGATATTTACGACGAGGCGGAGCTGATTCAGGTCATCGACAGCCGCCAGAACATCCTGTCGGAACGGTGCTATATGGAACGCTGCGGCCTGTATGTGGAAAAATCCATTGTCTACGATATGGACGACGGCCTGCTGCTGATCTTCTTGAAGGACATCAACGCCGAGGAAAAAGAGGCCCAGCGCACGGCGGCCATGCGGCGGGATACCATTGAAATTACCGACCAGGTTATCAGCAAGCAGATGCGGGTGGTGCAGGAAATCGCTTCCCTGCTGGGCGAAACCACTGCGGAAACAAAAATCGCCCTGACGAAGCTGAAAAACTCCATGGCAGACTGAGAAAGGCGGGCGTGTGATGCGGTACTTTATTGAAACCGGCTATGTCAGCCTCAACAAAAAAGGGGAGGAGCTATGCGGCGACCGGGTGGAAACCATTTACCACCAAGGGACTATGACCACGGTGCTGGCCGACGGCATGGGCAGCGGCGTTAAGGCAAATATCCTCTCCACTTTGACTTCCAAGATTATCAGCACCATGATGGCCTCGGGCCTGTCCATTGCCGACTGCGTGGAAACCATCGCTCAGACATTGCCCATCTGCAAGGTGAGGCAGGTGGCCTATTCCACCTTCACCATTTTGCAGATCGGCGTCCACGGGGACGCCTACATGGTGCAATTTGACAACCCCCTCTGCGTCCTGCTGCGGGACGGGAAGGCTACGGAATACCCTGTGGAGGTCAACGTCATCGACGGCAAGACCATTTACGAAACCCGGATGCAGGTGCAGCTGGGGGATGTGTTCGTTATGTTCAGCGACGGCGTGCCCCACGCCGGCATCGGCATCACCATGAACCTGGGCTGGCAGCAGGAAAATGTGATCAAACAGCTGGAAGAGCAGTTCAGCCCCACGGATTCCGCCAAGAGCACCGCCGCAAAGCTGGCGGAGGTGGCCAGCGCCCTTTATTTGGACGAACCCGGGGACGACACCACTGTGGCGGTGATGAAAGTCCGGGAAAAACAGACGGTGAGCATTATGTTCGGCCCGCCTTCCGACCCCAAGGACGATATTCCGGTGACGGAGAAATTCCTGGCCACCGACGGGATCAAAATCGTCAGCGGCGGCACCACCTCCAAAATCGTCAGCAAGTATCTGGGCAGCGAGGTCGTGACCCGGATTGATTACATTGACCCCAAAATCCCGCCTGTCGGCTCCATGAAGGGCGTAGACCTGGTCAGCGAGGGCGTCCTCACCTTAGGGCACGTTATGGAACTGTCCAATATGATCGTCAGCAAGACCAACACGGATTTAAGCTGGCTCAAAAAGAAGGACGGCGCGTCTCTGATCGCCCAGTACCTGTTTGAGTACGCCACCGATGTGAACTTCTTTGTAGGCCGGGCCATGAACCCCGCCCACCAGAACCCCAATCTGCCCTTGGATTTGAGCATCAAGCTGAAAATCGTGGAGGTTCTGTCCAAGAACCTGGAGCTTATGGGCAAGCGGGTGAATGTGGAGTATCATTGACCGTCAGGATAGACGGGCGGATGTAGGGGCGGGGTTTCCCCGCCCGGCCGATAATGCGGTGAATTAGATTTAAAACAGTATTGTTCCCGGAAAGCCGGGGGAAAGGTTATGGAATGAACAGAAATTTTGACACAGACGTACAGCTTTTGAAATACAAGGTCTTAAAAGCCGTTTCCAAGCGGGCCTTTGAGGGCAATTTGGAAAGCAGCTATTATGAGATCCCCAAGGAAATCATCCCCGGCAACAAGGCCACCATGCGCTGCTGCGTTTATAAGGAACGGGCGATTTTAGAGGAGCGCGTCCGGCTGGCCATGGGCGGGGACCAAAATAATCCCAACGTTATTGAGGTTATCGGCATCGCCTGCGACGAGTGCCCTGTCCACCGGGTTACGGTTGGGGATTCCTGCCGGGGCTGTATCGCCCACCGGTGTCAGAATGCCTGCCCCAAAGGGGCCATTTCCATCGTAAACCGCCGGGCCGTCATTGACCACAGCCAGTGCGTGGCCTGCGGCAAATGCGCCCAGGTCTGCTCTTACGGGGCCATCCAGGTTCAGGACCGCCCCTGCGAGCGCAGCTGCAAGGTGGGGGCCATCCGCATGGACACCACCGAAGGCGAGGAAAAGGCGGTTATCAATAACGATAAGTGTATTTCCTGCGGCGCATGCGTTTACCAGTGCCCCTTCGGCGCTATTGTGGACAAATCTTTTATCCTGGACGCCATCCGCATCATTAAGGAAAGCGAGAACAACACCAAATATAAGGTCTACGGCGTCATCGCCCCGGCCATTTCCAGCCAGTTTGCCTACGCCAAAATCGGCCAGGTGGTCACCGGCATCAAGCAGCTTGGCTTCCATGAGGTAGTCGAGGTGGCTCTTGGCGCGGACATGACCGCGTATTCCGAAGCGGCGGAGCTGGCGGAAAAAGGCTTCCTCACCAGTTCCTGCTGCCCGGCCTTTGTCACCTATGTGGAGAAATTCTTCCCCCAGATGAAGGAGCACGTTTCCCACAACGCTTCCCCCATGGTCCAGATCGCCAAATACATCAAGGAAACCGACCCCGCCGGCAAGGTCATCTTTATCGGGCCTTGCACTGCCAAGAAAATGGAGTTCCAGAAGGAAGAAATCCGTCCCTATGTGGACTGCGTCATCACCTTTGAGGAATTGCAGGCCCTTCTGGACAGCCGGGACATCCAGCCGGAAAACCTGCCGGAATCCGTTTTGGACAACGCTTCCTATTACGGGCGCATCTTTGCCCGCAGCGGCGGCCTTTCCGCGGCCGTGGAGGAGGCTTTGAAGGAACGGAATCTGGACTTTACGGTAAAACCGGAAATCTGCGACGGCATCGAAGCCTGCAAAATGGCCCTCTTAAAGGCCAGCAAGGGGCTTTTGAAGGACGCCAACTTTATCGAAGGCATGGCCTGCACCGGCGGGTGCATCGGCGGCGCGGCCTGCTTAACCCATGGCCCCAAGGATAAAAGCGAGGTGGACAAATACGGCCGCCTGGCAATGGAAAAAGGCATTACCGACGCCCTTTTGGTAACCAATCTCAAATAAGGACCGAACGGCCCCGTATGGGGCCGTTTTTTTCCGATTTGTAAGAATCATAACAAAGCGGTTGCAGTTTTAAATTTTTTATGATGTTAATAGGAGAACCCTTGCTTTTTCCAAAACGTCTGCTATAATAAAAAAGAACCGCTGCAAAAAATATCCAGCGGTGATTTTGGTACCATAAAAATCAAAGAGAAAAGCCCTTGATTGCGGGCAAGGCTGATTAAAAGCCTATTTTTTTGCCCACAATCATTGGGCAGGAATTAAAAAAGGAGATTGTTTCCATGCCAACTACCCGTCATTATCTTCACGGCCGCCGGCGCCGCTCCAACGGCCCTTTGATACTCGCCCTCGTCCTTCTTGCGCTTTTAGCGGTTCTGTTAATCGTTTGGATTGTGTTTTCATCGAGGAACAGCCAGGAAGAATCCTCTTTGCCGGAAAGCAGCGTCCTTTCCCAGGCAGAAAGCTCCATGCCGGAAGAAAGTTCCGTCCCGGCTGCGGAAAGCTCCGCGCCTGCGGAAAGCTCCGCGCCTGCGGAATCCGCTGAACCTTCCCTTCCGGAATCTGTGGAAGCCTCCCTTCCGGCGGAAAGCTCTGGGGAACAGATTGCTTCCAGTGAAGCGGCGGACACCATGGCCGCTGTGGATGAAAGCTATTTTGACGACGCTTTGTTTATCGGGGATTCCCGCACCCAGGGCTTTATCCTCTATTCCGGGCTGGCCAACACCACCGCTTACGCCGGCAAAGGCCTTGCTGTCAACAAAATTTCCACAGATGCGGTGGTAACGGAAAACGGCCAGGACTACACCGTCTCCCAGGCTTTGGAAAACCATTCCGGAGAGTTTAAAAAGGTTTACCTGATGTTCGGCGTCAACGAACTGGGCTGGAGTTATCCGGAGAAATTTAAGGAGAGCTACCAGCAGGTAGTCGAAGAGGTTAAAGTGACGCAGCCTGACGCCACCATTTACGTCCAGTCCATCCTGCCTGTTTCCAAGGAGAAGTCCAACAGCAGCGATGTCTACAATATGGAGCGCGTCAATTTGTTTAACGGGCTTTTGCAGGAAATGGCGGAGGAAGAAGGCGTGATTTATCTGGATGTGGCTTCCAGCGTGACAGATTCCGAGGGCTACCTGCCTGAGGACGCTTCCACCGACGGGGTCCATCTGAATAAAGCATACTGCCAGATTTGGCTCCAGTATTTAGAGGAGCACACGGCAGAGTAAGGTAAAGGAGTTTTGGTTATGAAAAGATGGTTACAGGGATTGGCGGCCGGCGTGTTTGCCGGCATGATGCTGGCCTCCTGCGGCTCGCAGAACGAGGATATCCAGGTGGACATCAACGCTCTGGCGGAGGAGCTGAACACCGGCATCACCTATCAGGACCCGCTGGCAAAGCTGGACGACGACATGGTGGGGATGCTCTACAGCGTGGACGGCCTGGTGGACGCAACCGTGGTTTACATGGGCAGCGGCGCTACGGCCGAGGAAATCGCCGTGTTTGACTGTGTGGATGCGGCCACTGCCAAGGACAAGGTAAAGCCCATTGTGGAAAAGCACGTCCAGAGCCAAATCGAGGCCTTTGAGAACTACGTCCCCGAGGAGGTTGCCAAGCTGAACGAGGCTGTTGTCCGGCAGGCTGGGGAATATGTGGTCCTCAGCGTGTCCAACGACAAGGACGGCGCCAACGAGATTATTGACAAATACCTGAAATAAGCGGGACCCCGGCTGGAATGGCCGGGGTTTTCCTCTGCCGGAAACGGCCGCCGTTGACTTTCCGGGGATTCTGGGGTATAATATTTTTGACAGAAAGGGGGGCGCGGCGTGGAACTGCGGGATTTTTTTGCGGGGTTCTGGAAGAACCTAAGCCCGGAGGAGCAGGCTGCCCTGGAAGCGGCGGCAGTCCGCAGGAAATATCAGCCGGGGGAGGTGCTGCACCGGGGCGGCGAGTGCGACAGCCTTTATGCGGTGATCTCCGGCCGCTTAAGGGTGTATATGCTGTCCGGGGAAGGGCGGCAGGTGACTTTGTACCGGCTTTTTGAGCGGGATTTCTGTCTCTTTTCCGCTTCCTGCATCCTGAAGGATATCCAGTTTGACGTGACGGTGGAGGCGGAAAAGGAAACCGAGGTTTACGCCCTGCCTTCCGCCCTTTACCAGCGGCTTATGGCGGAAAAGGCGGAGGTGTCCAACTTCACCATGGGGCTGATGGCCTCCCGGTTTACGGAGGTTATGTGGCGGATGGAACAGATCCTCTCCCGGAAGCTGGACGCCCGGCTGGCGGCGTTTCTGTTGGAGGAAAGCGCTATGGAAGGCTCCTTATCCCTTCGCCTGACCCATGAGAAAATCGCTGCGAACCTGGGGACGGCCCGGGAAGTGGTGACGAGGCTGTTAAAATACCTACAGTCCGAGGGACTCATCCGGGTTTCCCGGGGGGAAATCGTCCTGCTGGAGCCAAAGGGGCTGCAAAAGCTGGCGGAGTGACTTTGTGATTTAGTTACAGAAATTCCGACGGAAATCGTGTATGATAAAAGCGTCCCAAGCGGGAATACTGAATTGCAGAAAGGAAGATGAATCATGTCTGTAAAAGTGATTACCAAAGATAATTTCAACGCTGAGGTTTTAAACTGTGAAAAAACCGTGCTTTTAGATTTCTGGGCCACCTGGTGCGGCCCCTGCCGGATGCTGTCCCCCACTGTGGACCAGGTGGCGGAAGAACGCCCCGACGTCATGGTGGGCAAGGTCAACGTGGATGAGCAGCCGGAGCTGGCCCAGGCTTTCGGGGTCATGAGCATCCCCACCCTGGTAGTTCTGAAAGGCGGCAAAACCGTGGAAACCTCCGTGGGCGTGAAGCCCAAGGCGGCTGTTTTGGCCATGCTGGACAAATAAGGCGGTGAACAGGTGCAGTACCTGATTACGTTTTTAGAAGGCCTTGTGACCTTTGTATCCCCCTGCGTCCTGCCCCTGCTGCCGGTATATGTTTTGTACTTTGCCGGAGGCAGGGAGCAGGGAAAGGGGACGGTGAAAAACGCCCTGGGCTTTGTGCTGGGTTTTACCCTGCTGTTCATGGCCCTGGGCGGGTTCGCCGGGACCTTGGGCAGCCTTTTTGCCCGGCATCAGACGGCGGTCAACTTGATTACCGGGGCAATCGTCATTTTATTCGGCCTGCATTACGCCGGCGTCCTGCGGATCGGGTTCCTAAACCGGACTGTGAAGCCGGACGCCAACGTAAAACCCGCCCGTTTTTGGCCGGCGGTGCTCTTTGGAGCGGTGTTCGCCGTAGGCTGGTCCCCCTGCACCGGGGCTTTTTTAGGTTCCGCCATGATGCTGGCGGCCAGCCAGTCCGGCTGGTGGCAGGGAATGCTGCTCCTGCTGACATATTCCCTGGGCCTTGGGGTGCCTTTTGTCCTCTGCGCGGTGCTCATTGACCGGCTGAAGGGCGCTTTTGACTGGATTAAACGGCATTACCGGGCAATCAACCTGGTGTGCGGCGTTTTCCTGATTTTGGTGGGCATTTTGATGATGACCGGGCTGTTTTCCCGCCTTGCGGCGGCGCTGGCGTAAGGAGGCGTTATGGGCAGAAAATGGAAAGCTGTTTTGGCGGCGGCAGCGCTGGTGGTTGTGCTGGGCGGCGCATATTTCCTTTATGGGTTCCTTTCGGACAAATACGGCCCGGCGGCTATCCCGGAAACGGAGTACGAGGCCGCGCCGGATTTTACCGTATATGACGCGGACGGCAACCCGGTAAAGCTCAGCGATTTCCTGGGAAAACCGGTGGTGGTGAACCTTTGGGCCTCCTGGTGCGGCCCCTGCAAGCAGGAAATGCCCCTGTTCCAGGAGCTTTATGAGGAGCACGGGGAGGAAGTGGAGGTGCTGATGGTCAACCTCTGCGCCTTCGGCAACGACAATGTCCAGGACGCTAAGGACCTGATCGCGGAGGAGGGATACACCTTTCCCGTATATTTTGATACCGACGGCGAGGCTATGGTGAATTATGTGGGGCGCGGCGTGCCGGTGTCCGTTTTTGTGGATGCAGGCGGCGGCCTGGCCGGATACCAGCCCGGGGCCTTGACGGAGGAAATTATGGAACTGGGTCTTGACCGGATTCTTCCGGCGGAGAATCCGTGAGGCTGACGGCGCAAATCCGAATTTTGTGACATGGGCGGGCATTGCTCGCCCGTGATTTTTCGCGTTTTGGAAATCACCAGAGCGAATCAGAAACGAAAATTCCCTATACGGCGAACCATCGTTCCCCAATCCGATGTTTTTGCGGGCGGATGTGGGCATCGGCCCCTACAATCCGTTTCCCGTTTGATTGATCAAAACGATAGAGGGTAAAGCCTATCCATGCGGCGAATCCTTTCGCCGTCCGGCGGTTGATGTAAGGCTGTGCGGCCGCGGCGAATTACCGGCGGCGGTTCGCCGCCCGCGGCGAATTGGCAGCGGGGCCTCCCCGCCGTTCATTTGGAGATAGCGGGGAACCTTTCGCAGAGGCGCGCAGCCAGTCGCGCGCCAGCCGAAGCCCGGCGCGGGGTGTGCGCCCGCGGCGAATTACCGGCGGCGGTTCGCCGCGGTTTTTTTGAAAATTGGATGATATTTTACACTTTATACACGACTTTTCCCGGAAAATGGGATACAATAGAATTCGGATAAAATAAAGGAGCGTGAGGTATGTTCGGCTACATCAAGCCCTTTAAGCCGGAACTGAAAGTAAAGGAGTTCGACACCTATCAGGCGGTGTACTGCGGGCTTTGCCATCAGCTGGGGGAAGCCTTCGGACCATTCGCTAAGCTGACCTTAAGCTATGACTTTACCTTTCTCGCCATGGCCGCCTTGGGCCTGCGGGAGGATTTCGGCGGCTTCTGCAAGGCTAGATGCATGGCAAATCCCCTGAAAAAGAAGACCTGCGCTGTGCCCAGCGGGGACCTTTCCTTTGCGGCAAGCTGCGCTATGATCCTTTTTTACCACAAGCTCCGGGATAATATTGAAGATACCCGCACCCCAAAAAAGTTTCTTTATTACCTGATTCTCCCCTTCGCTTCCAGCGCCCGGAAAAAGGCGGTGAAGCGGTTCCCGGAGGTGGACGGGATCTTCTCCCAAATGATGGAGGAGCAGTTTGCTTTGGAAGCCGCCAAAACCCCCAGCATCGACCGGGCGGCGGAACCAACGGCGTCCGCCATGAGCAAAATGCTCAAGCTGATAGCCGCCGACGATACCCAAAAGCGGATTTTGGAGCGGTTTGGGTACTTAGTGGGGCGGTGGGTGTACATCATGGACGCTTTGGACGACCTGGAATCCGACCGGAAAAGCGGCGGATACAATCCCTTCCTGCTGCGGCTGGGGGAAAGCTCCCCAACGGATGAGCAGCTAAAGGAACTGCGGGAATACGGCCGGGGCGTTTTAAATGTAACAGTGGCGGAAATGGGCGTGACCTATGAGCTGCTGGACTGGAAGCGGTATAAAAGCATCCTGGACAACATCATTTACTTAGGGCTGCCCAATTCGGCGTCGGAAGTGATTTGTCAAAAAGGGAAAAGGAAAAACCCGCCGGACAAGGACGGCAGTCCGGATGAGGAAAACGTTACCGGCCGTCAATGAATGGAGGCAATATGGCTGTCACGGATCCCTACAAAGTTTTAGGCGTTTCTCCCAATGCGTCGGAAGAGGAGGTGAAGTCCGCTTACCGGCAGCTGGTCAAAAAATACCACCCGGATAACTATGCCGACAGCCCCCTGGCGGACCTGGCCAACGAGAAAATGCAGGAGGTCAACGAGGCCTATGACATGGTGATGAACCGGCTCCGGGCAGGCGGCCAGAATGGCTCTTCCCAGCAGAATGCCGGTTATGCCGGCGGGAACCCTTACGGCGGCCAGCAGGCCGGGTACGGCTATAACGGCGGTTATGGGTACGGCGGACAAGCGTCGGGCCAGCAAAGCGACATCCGCCGATTAATCCAGCAGAACCGGCTGGTGGAAGCGGAGGAGCTTTTGGACGGCATCCCGGTGAAAAATCGGGACGGCGAGTGGTATTTCTTAAAAGGCACCATCTTTTTCCAGCGGGGCTGGCTGGACGACGCCATGAACCACTTTTCCACCGCCTGCCGCTTAAACCCCAACAACCCGGAATACCGGGCGGCTATGAACCGGATGATGTGGCAGCAGCAGGGGAATATGGGTTCCCCAAACGGCTCTTACCGTACCGGCCCGGATATGGCCGGTATGAATGCCTGCAACTGCTGCTCCAACTTAATCTGCGCCGACTGCTGCTGCGAATGCATGGGCGGCGACCTGATTCCTTGCTGCTAAGGGGGCGGTTTGGGTGAAAAAGACCAATCGGATCGCCCTGGGGGGCCTGATGGCGGCCCTAAGCGTGGCGGCTATGCTGATGACCGGGATTGTGCCTATGGCGGATTTCGCGCTGCCGGCCATTGCCGGGATCTTCTTAGTGCCGGTGGTGGTAGAAGCCGGGTATAAAGCCGCCTGGCTCTGTTATGGGGCGGTGGCGCTTTTGTCAATTTTGATTGCGCCTATGAAAGAATGCGCACTTTATTATGCGGCGTTTTTGGGGTTTTATCCCATTGTCAAGTCTTTGCTGGAAAAACGGCGCAGTCGGGTAATGGAGTGGGTCTTAAAGCTCCTGGCTTTCAACGCCTGCCTGGCTTTGATTACCTTCAGCGCGTGGCTGGTGTTCCGGTTCCCGGGATTTTCAGAGCTTTTCCAAAGCGCCTGGTGGGTACTGGCCGGAGGGCTTCTGCTTTTTAACGCCGTATTCGTGATTTACGATATTGCCCTGACCCAGCTGATTTCGGCCTACCTGCGCTGGTTCCGGCCCAAATATATCTTGAAGATTTTCAAATAGGTATTTTCTGTCTGTCAGCAAGCGCCCGGGTACTGCCCGGGTGCTTCTCAATATTGAGGAGGATGGTTATGATCCCGGAAATCCAAAGCCGCCGGAGCATCCGGCAATACACAAGCCAGCCCGTGTCCCGCCAGCAGATTCTGGCGGTGTTGGAGGCTGGGAACCGCGCGCCTTCCGCCAAAAACCGCCATCCCTGGCGGTTTCTAGTCTTAACGGGGAAGGCCAAATCGGATGCAGTCAGCGCGATGCGGCGGGGCATTGAGCGGGAACGGAACGGGGAAGCCCTGCTGCCCGGCAGCGCCCGGCACCTGGCTGGGGCGGAATATACGGCGCGGATTATGGAACAGGCGCCGGCGGTCATTTTCATCTCCAATCCCCTGGGAACGCCCTTGGACGCCCAGCTCAGCCCGGAAGAACGGGTGTACGAGCTGGCCAACTTCCAGTCCCTGGGGGCCTGTATCCAGAACATCTGTCTGGAGGCGGAGGCACAGGGCTTGGGGAGCCTGTGGATCTGCGACATCTTTTTCGCTTATGAAGAGCTTTCCCGGCTGGCCGGGATGGAAGGGGAACTGGCAGCCGCCGTCGCTCTGGGATATGCGGCGGAGCATCCGGCGGCCCGGCCCCGGAAAAAACTGGAAGACATTGTGGAATGGAGGGAGGGCTGAGAAATGGACGCGGCACAGAGAAGGGAAAATATCCTGCGAATCCTGCGGGAAAGCGGCGAACCGGTCAGCGCCTCCGCCATTGCGGCTAAGGTTCATGTGAGCCGCCAAATCGTGGTGGGGGACGTGGCCCTGCTGCGGGCCTCCGGCGCGGAAATCCAGGCCACCCCCAGAGGGTACCTGCTCCAGGGGACGGCCGGGGATGCGGAAGGCCGCACCCTTTACACCATTGCCTGCTGTCATGACAGGGAGCACCTGGCGGAGGAGCTTTATACGGTGGTGGACAATGGCGGGGCTTTGCTGGACGTCATTGTGGAGCATCCGGTTTATGGCCAGATTGCGGGGAAGCTCCATATTTTTTCCCGGTATGACGCCAATGTATTCCTGGATAAGCTGGCAAAAAACAACGCGGAACCCTTGTGCAATTTAACGGGAAATCTTCATCTCCACACCCTGGCCTGCCGGACGGAAGGGGAGTATCAGCGCATTTTAGAGGAATTGGACAAAAAAGGCTTTTTGCTGCGGCGATAATTGTCCGGCTTCCGGCTTGACAAAAGGGAAAAAATCTTCTAAACTGATATGTGTCATGACAGATGTAAAGAATGTTTGGAGGATTTCAAAATGACCCGTGCCATGAATATGACAAGACTGCAAAAGCTGGTAATCGCGGCGCTTTTATGCGCTATTGGGATTCTGATCCCAATGATTATGCCGGTTAAGATTACGCTGGAGCCAATGAGCTTTACCTTGGCAAGCCATGTTCCGGTCCTAATTGCAATGTTTATTTCCCCTGCGGTGGCCCTTTGTGTGGAACTGGGCACAACGGTTGGTTTTTTGGTGGCGGGATTTTCGCCGGTTGTTGTCCTGCGGGCGTTGGTGCAGGTATTTTTCGTGGTTATTGGGGCCTATTGGCTTCAGGAAAAACCGGACGCCTTAAACCGCTGGGGTTCCATGATCCTGTTTGTATTGGCGACGGGGCTGATTCACGGCGCGGCTGAGGCGTTGATTTCCACCTGGTTCTATTTCGGCGGCAGCATTGACCAAAGCAAGGGGTTTTTTGAAACCATCATTTTGCTGGTGGGCGTCGGCACCCTGGCCCACCACATTGTGGATTTCGTGATTTCCTATATTATCTGGCGGCCGGTCTGCCGGGTCATCAAGATCCCCACCAGCGTGCATTTTCGAAAAGAGCAAAAATCAAACGAGAGCTGATCAAAGCTCCTATGCGGATCCCAGCGCCTGAACATTTTAACGTGTTCAGGCGTTTTGGTTTTGATAAAAATCATCGTTTCGCAACAGCGCGGAAGGCACTGGAGAAGAGTGTGGATATGGAGCGCCCTTTCAAGACGTACAGGAATTGACGGCAAGAATAAAAATGATCCTCCGTATGATAAAAATTATACGGGGGATTTGCTGTTTTACGGAGGGTTCTATGCTCCAACGGTTTTTGTTTTATCTTCCAATTTTGGTTGAAACTTCCAAAGGAATTGTGGTACAATAAAGAAAAACGCAAAGGAGGATGCTGTATGAATACCCCAACCCCTCATATCGGCGCAAAAGCCGGTGAAATCGCCCCCGTTGTCCTGATGCCCGGGGACCCGCTGCGGGCCAAATGGATTGCGGAGAATTACCTGGAAAACCCCGTCTGCTACACGGAAGTCCGGGGGATGCTGGGCTTTACGGGAACTTATAAAGGAAAGCCCGTTTCCGTTCAGGGCAGCGGCATGGGCTGCCCCTCCATGGGCATTTATTCCCATGAATTATACGCTTTTTATGGCGTGGAAACCATCATCCGGGTGGGTTCCGCCGGGGCCTTGCAGGATTTTTTAGACATCGGCGACCTGGTCATCGCTCAGGGGGCCTGCACCGACTCCCATTTCCCGGAACAGTTCGGACTGCCGGGGGCCTTCGCCCCTATCGGGGATTTTGAGCTGATGCGCCTTGGGGCGGATGCGGCCGGTAAAAAAGGCCTGCGGTATGCTGTGGGGAATGTGTTGTCCAGCGACTGCTTTTATGTGGACGACCCGGAAAATCTGCCCAAATGGCGGAAAATGGGGGTGCTGGCGGTGGAGATGGAGTGCGCCGCCCTGTATGCCAACGCGGCCCGGCTGGGCAAAAAGGCCCTGGGCATCCTGACCATTTCCGACTGCCCCTTTAAAGGGACGGCCACCACCGCCGAACAGCGGCAGAACGGCATGAAGGACATGATTGAAACGGCGCTGGAGCTGGTCTGATGGAAGAAATGCGAATCAAATTGGCCCGGGCGGCGTTGGACGCCCGGCAGAACGCCTACTGCCCCTACTCTCATTTTGCTGTGGGGGCGGCGGTTTTGGCAAAATCCGGGAAAATTTATGCCGGGTGCAATATTGAAAACACCACCCAAGGCCCCGGCGTCTGCGCCGAGCGGGCGGCCCTTTATAAGGCGGTGTCCGAAGGGGAACGGGAATTTCTGGCCGTTGCTGTGGCCGGAGGGCCGGAAGGGCGGGAACCGGACGGCTTCTGCCCTCCCTGCGGGGTCTGCCGCCAGGCATTGGCGGAGTTCTGCGCCGGGGAGATGCCGGTGATTTTGGTGAAGAACTCAGAGGAAACTGAAGTTTACCGGTTGAAAGAACTGTTCCCCTTGGCTTTCAGTTTGCGGTGAATCCCGCTGCCTGTTGGGTGTGATTGAAAATCTGTAGGGGCGAACTGTGTTCGCCTGGGAATTACCCGGAACGGTATATTTTTGTGGGCGAACGCAGTTCGCCCCTACAAATCTGTTTGATTGTGAAAAAACAATAGAAGATAAAATTTTCCCACAACGGCCCCTACAAAATCTTGCCTGTTCAATTTGGTTAAAAACAATACAGGGGCGGCGTGACGCAATGAGGAAAGGAGTGATTTCCATGGTAATGGAAGAGATTATCCGGAAAAAACGGGACGGCGGGAAGCTGTCCCCGGAGGAAATCCGGTTTGTTGTGCAGGGGACGGTGGACGGCAGCGCGCCGGATTACCAGCTGTCGGCCCTGCTTATGGCCGTCTGGTTTCGGGGCATGGACCCGGAGGAAACGGCCTGCCTCACCATGGAAATGGCGGATTCCGGGCCCCGGGCCGACCTTTCCCGGATTCCCGGCTTTAAGGTGGACAAGCATTCCACCGGCGGGGTGGGGGACAAGACTACCTTAGTGGCCGTCCCCATTGCGGCGGCATGCGGCGTCCCGTGCCCCAAAATGTCCGGCCGGGGATTGGGCCACACCGGCGGAACCGCCGACAAGCTGGAGGCCATTCCTGGCTTCCGCACCGGCCTGACGGAGCGGGAATTTTTTGAGACGGTGGAACAGGCGGGCTTAAGCCTCATGACCCAGACAGGAGAGGCGGCCCCAGCCGACAAGCGGCTGTACGCTTTGCGGGACGTCACCGCCACCGTGGACTCCCTGCCCCTGATTGCCGCGTCGGTTATGAGCAAGAAAATCGCTTCCGGCTGTGACGGCGTGGTGCTGGATGTCAAAGCGGGAAGCGGCGCGTTCATGCCGGATGTGGAGAGCGCCCAAAAGCTGGCCAGGCTCATGTGCCAAATCGGGGAGCAGGCGGGATTAAAGGTTTCCGCCCTGATTACCAACATGGACGAACCTTTGGGGAACACCGTGGGCAATGCCATCGAGGTGGAGGAGGCCATGGACGCCCTGCAAGGCGGCGGCCCGGCGGATTTGCGGGAACTTTCCCTGGCTCTGGCGGCGGAGATGGTGTTCTTAGCCGGGAAAGGAACCCGGGAAGAGTGCCGCAAAATGGCGGAGAAAGCTCTTAATTCCGGCAGGGCCTTCCAGTGCTTTCAAAAGATGGTTTCCTGCCAGGGGGGCGACCCGGAGGCCCTTCTGCGGCCCTTCCCCCTGGGGGAATTTACCCTGGACATTTTGGCGGAGCAGAGCGGGTTCCTCACCCGAATGGAAGCCGCCGAAATCGGCCGGGCGGCGGTGCTTTTGGGGGCAGGCCGCTCCCGGAAGGACGATCCAATCGACCTGAAAGCGGGCGTCCGGATTTTCAAAAAAACCGGGGATTTTGTCCGGAAAGGGGAGGCTCTGGCCAGGCTTTACGCATCCAACGAGTCCTTGCTCAAGGAATCGGCGGAAAAGTACCGGAAGGCCCTGACCTTTGGGCCGGAACAGCCGGAGCTGCCGCCTTTGATTGCCGGGAGGATTGGAGTGCAGGAATCATGCTGAAACTGTCGAAAAAGTTCTGGCTTTTCCTTTCCATTGCCGTTCTTTCCGCGGCGCTTTTGACACTCGGTTATCGGATTTGGCTGGTGAACCAGCGGATTGAAGCGGCGGAACAGGAAGTCCGGGACCATCTGGAGCGGGTGAGCTTTGATGTGGACGGGGAAATCTGGGAGGTTTCGGTGGAGGACCCCGGGCTGGCGAAGGCGCCTTCCGGCGAGGACGACAGCACAAGGTTTTGGCCTGTTATCCGGGCGGAAAATCCGTCCGGTGAGAGCCTTACCTATTTGTACGGGTCCAACCTGTATGTGGGAGAAGATGTTTTTGAAGCCGGCAGCATGTCCTGGCTGTGGAGGCTGTATGATGGGTTTCTGTCCGCCTACACGGAGGAGGTTCTGCATATTTCTACAGCAGGGCATTCCAGCTTCTGCATGGAGGAAGGATGGGGCTTCAAGGAGAATGGAGAGGTATTCCGGGAAACGGTTTTTGAGTATGGAAGGGAGCGGCCGAGCGTGCAGTTTGTGAGCCAGAAATTCACCGTTTCGCCGGGACAGCCCATTGTGATCCCAATTCACTGCGTTGTGCCGTAAAAATCGGGCGGCCTATTTTGCAGTGAGAATTCTTGACATTTTCCGGAAATAATTTTATAATAAAAGGGCACGAATTTCGTTCAAAATTTGCGGACGTTGTGAATTTTGTAACAATAAGGAGGAAATTCCATCAAACAGCTGCGCATCCTTTTGCTGGCCGCTGCGGTTTTGGCGGCGGGCGTTTTGATTTGGCTCAATGTTCAAAAAGAGTCCGGGCAGGACGAAGTAAGTTCCGCCCCCCAGGTGGTGTACACCGGGGAGGATTTTGTCATGGATACCTATGTGACCCAGCGGGTTTCCGGGGACAGCGGCGAGAAGGCCATTGAGGAGGTCAGCGCCATGCTGATGGAAACGGAGCAGACCTTTTCCAGATTCCGGAGCGATTCGGTCATCAGCGAAATCAACGCCCAGGCCGGTATCGCCCCGGTGGAAGTCCCGGAAGAAGTAATGGGCGTTTTAAAGGAGGGCCTTGCTTATTCCGCTCAGTCGGAGGGGCTTTTTCAGATGACCATTGCCCCTCTGGCGGACCTTTGGGGGATTATGTCCGACTCCCCCAAAGTCCCCGGCGCGGACGAAATCAGCAACGCCTTAAGCTATGTGGACGACAGCCAGGCGGCGCTGGATGAAGAAGCGGGGACTGTTTTCCTGCCAAGGCCGGGGATTTCTTTGGATTTGGGGGCACTGGTTAAGGGATACGCCGCCGGAAAAGCCCGGGAGATTTATGAGGAAAACCAGGTGGACAGCGCCCTCCTTTCTTTAGGGGGGATGATTGTCACCGTGGGTGAAAAACCCGAAGGGGAGCCTTTCCAAATCGGATTGCGGGACCCGGAGGGCGGCGCTTCGGATTATTTTGGGATACTCAGCGGGGACGGGCGGATTATTTCCACATCCGGCGGGTACGAACGGTATTTTGAACAGGACGGCAAACGCTACCACCACATTTTGGACCCCCGGACCGGGTATCCGGCGGAAAGCGGGCTATTAAGCGTCACAGTCCTTTGTAACGACGGCATGAAGGCGGATTTCCTGTCCACAACTCTGTACATTGCCGGGACGGAAGCAGTTAAGTCCCATTTAAACGAACCGGATTACAGCATCATTGCGGTGACGGACGACCGTCAGGTGCTGGTTTCCGGCGATTTGGCGGAGTTCTTTTCCCTGACGGAGGATTCCGGTTATACTTTGGCGGAATAAGATGAAAAGATTTTCTAAAAAAGGTTTATTTGCCCTGCTGGCCCTTTTGCTGTTAATTGCCGGATCGGTTCTCTGGATTTTTTTCCAAAACCGGCGGCCAGATGGGCATTGGGCGGAAATTACATACCAGGGGGAGCCGGTCCAGCAGGTGGATTTAAGGAAAACCGGCGTTTTTCAGCTGAAGGCGGACCCCTCTATTTTGTATGAAGTGCGGGACGGGGGCATTTGTTTTGTCCAGGCGGACTGCCCGGACAAAATCTGCGAACAAGCGGGGCTGCTGACCCGGGTAGGGGAAACGGCCGTCTGCCTTCCCAGGCAAACAGTGATAACGGTAATCAGCGGGGAAGAACCGGAGGTGGACGCGGTTGCAGGCTGAATCCAAAGCGAGAAAAGCGGCGTCTATGGGGCTTCTCATGGCCTTGGCCATCGCTTTAAATTTTCTTGAAAACCTGATCCCGGCCCTTCCGGCCATGCCGCCGGGGGTAAAACTGGGGCTTTCCAATATTGTGGTGGCCTACTGCCTGTTTTATCTGGGCGGGCGGGAGGCCCTTTTCGTGGCGGTTTTAAAATCCGGCTTTGTCCTGCTGACCCGGGGCGTTGTGGCCGGGGCCGCCAGTATTTCCGGCGGGCTTTTGTCCCTGGCCGCCATGGCTGTTGCCATGCGCCTGGCCGGGAAGGGGCCTTCCCGGTATTTTGCCGTGAGCATCCCAGGGGCGGTGCTTCACAATATAGGCCAGCTTCTGGCCGTATCGATTATGCTCAAAAACACGGCGGTATTTTACAGCCTGCCGGTTTTGTTTTTGGCCGGCGTCCTTATGGGATGCGTTACAGCGGCGCTTCTGCGGGTTGTTTTGCCCGCTTTGCGGCGGGTGACGCCTTCTAAAGGCCCCGGCCGGGAATAATTTTCCCGAAAGGATGGATGGAAAAGATGCTCAAATTAAACGGACTCAAGCTCCTCCACTACAAAAACTCCCAAGACGCCGGGACTGTGGAGATGCCTGTGCCCAAAGCGGTCCGCATCCCTATGGTGCAGCACATGGGCGCGCCCTGCGTCCCGGTGGTGAAGCCGGGAGAACGGGTGCTGGCGGGCCAGCTCATCGGCGACAGCGACCAGGCGTTTTCCGTGCCCGTCCACAGCTCGGTTTCCGGGACGGTCAAGGCCATTGAGGACTACGTTTCCTCCTCCGGCGCTTTGGTGAAGCGGGTGGTCATTGAAACGGATCAGGTACAGGAGGAGATCCCCCATGCCCCCCGGACAGCGAATACCCAGGCAGAGCTGGTAAAAGCCGCCCGGGACGCAGGCTTAGCGGGCCTTGGCGGCGCGGGCTTTCCCACCCACATCAAGCTGAATTACAAGGATGTGGACCGGGTGGACGCCCTGGTTATCAACGCCGCGGAATGCGAGCCGTACATCACCTCCGACTACCGGGAAATGCTGGAATGCCCCGACGATATTCTAAACGGCGTCAAAACCGTTATGAAATGCCTGAATATCCAAAAGGCCTGGATCGGCATTGAGGACAACAAACCGGAGGCCATCTCCCTGTTGAACCAAAAGACTGCCGGGACCAACATCAAGGTGGAGGCGTTAAAGAGCATTTACCCTCAGGGGGCCGAAAAGGTGCTGATTTACAACACCACCGGCCGGATCATTGAGGAGGGGGAAATCCCCGCCGACAAGGGCGTCATTGTTATGAACGTCACCACGGTGGCCAACCTCTGGCGGTTTTTGCAGACGGGGATGCCTTTGACCCACAAGCGGGTGACTATTGACGGCAGCGTGGTGAAAAAGCCCATGAACGTCCGGGTCCCTTTGGGGACCATGGTGTCCGACCTGCTGGATTTTGCCGGCGTGGACAAAGACCAGGTGAAAAAGGCCCTGATGGGCGGCCCCATGATGGGAACCCCTCTGGATACCCTGGACACCCCCATTATCAAAAACAATAACGCCATCCTGCTTTTGGATGAAAAGGACGCGGCCCCGCCCAAAACCACCGCCTGCATCAAATGCGGCCGGTGCGCGGACGTCTGCCCCATGAATCTGCTGCCCGCCCAGCTGGAAAAAGCCTTTGACCGGGAGGACGCGGAGACGCTGGAAACCCTCAAGGTAAACCTTTGCATCAACTGCGGCAGCTGCACCTATGTCTGCCCGGCCAAGCGCAACCTGGCCCAGAAAAACCAGCTGGCCAAGGGCTTTTTGAAGCGCAAAAACCAGGGATAAAGGAGAAATAAGATGAGCCAATTGATTGTATCCCCTTCGCCCCACATCCGGAGCGAACGGACCACACGGAATATTATGCTGGACGTAATCATCGCCCTTTGCCCTGCGGTAATCGCTTCGGTGATCCTGTTCGGATGGCGGGCTTTCCTCATCGAAGCGGTCTGCGTGGCCAGCTGCGTCCTCATTGAGTACCTCTGCCGCCTTCTCATGAAGCGGGAGCAGACCATCGGCGATTTAAGCGCCGTGGTCACCGGCCTCCTGCTGGCCTTGAACCTGCCGGTGACCATCCCCATGTGGGTGGCGGTGTTCGGCTGCTTTATCGCCATTGCCGTGACTAAGCAGCTGTTCGGCGGCATTGGCCAGAATTTCGCCAATCCCGCCATTGCCGCCCGGGTCATCCTGCTGGCCTCCTTTGGCGGATATATGACCAACTTTACCGCCCCCTTTGATTACAGCGGCGTGGACGCCGTGGCCTCCGCCACCCCTCTGGCCCTGCTGGCAGGCGGCGCGGACGCTGTGGCTTCGGCTAGTTCCGCCGCGGGCGGGGCGCAGCTCCCCAGCCTGATGCAGATGTTCTTAGGCGTCAAAGCCGGGTGCATCGGGGAAGTCAGCGCCCTGGCCCTGCTTATGGGCGGCGTTTACCTGGTGGCTCGGCGGGTCATCAAGCCCATCACCCCCTTGGTGTTTATCGGCGCTGTCTTTGTGTTCAGCGGGATTTTAGGGGCTGACCCTGTTTACCAGATTTTGTCCGGCGGCCTGATGATCGGCGCCATTTTCATGGCCACCGACTACGCCACTACCCCCACCACCAACTGGGGCAAGGCGGTGTTTGGCCTGGGAGCAGGCCTGCTGACGGTGCTCATCCGCCAGTACGGCAATTATCCGGAGGGCGTTTCCTTCGCTATCCTTTTGATGAACATTTTGACGCCCCAGATCGACAAGCTGCTGACCCGGAAGCCTTTGGGCGGAAAGAAGGTGGAGAAACATGCGTAAAACCTGGGATTTAATCCGGCCGACAGTGGTGCTGGTGCTGGTCTGCGCAGTGATCTCCGGCCTGCTGGCCTTGACCTACAACTTAGCGGGAGTGGCCGCCCTGGAAAATGCGGGCTACACCGAGGAAGAACTGGCGGAATACGGCGGCGTTGCCCTGCCGGAAGCCGACAAGCTGGTTCAGGTGGAAGTGGAAACAGAGAATTCCGCCTTAAAATATGTCTACAAAGCGGAAAACGGCGCAGGAATGGCCCTAGTTTTGAACGTCAAAGGCTATGACTCCACCAAAATGGAAATCATGTACGGCTTTGACGCCGAGGGCGTCATGCAGGGGATCAAGGTCATTTCCGACAACGAAACCCCCGGCATCGGCAAAAATGTCATTGAAAATCAGGAGTATCTGGCCCAGTATCCGGGCCTGACGGCGGACGCGGTTTCCGGCGTGGATACCATTGCGGGGGCTACCAAGACCTCCGGCGGCATCCGCACCGGCGCGGAGCAGGCGTTTGCCCTCTTTGAACAGCTGAAAGGGGAGGTATTGGGACAATGACCTGGAGCAAAGAATTTTTCAAGGGGATCATCAAGGAAAACCCCACGTTAGTGATGCTGCTGGGAACCTGCCCCACCCTGGCCATGACCACCCAGGCTGTAAACGGCCTGGGCATGGGATTGGCCACCACCTTTGTGCTGCTGGGGTCCTGCGTGGTGATTTCCCTTTTAAAGAACGTCATCCCTTCCCAGGTGCGGCTGCCCTGCTATATCGTCATTATTGCGGGCTTCGTCACCCTGGTCAGCTTCCTTTTGCAGGTGTATGTGCCGGGGCTTTATAAAACCTTCGGCGTGTTCCTGTCCTTGATTACGGTAAACTGCATCATCCTGGGCCGGGCCGAGGCCTTCGCCAGCAAAAACACTGTGGGCAAATCCGTGGCCGACGCTTTGGGCATGGGGCTTGGCTTTACCCTGGCCCTGCTGCTCATGGGCTCCATCCGGGAAATTTTAGGCTCCGGCACCTGGTTCGGCATGGACCTGACCTTCGGCGTTTTGGAACCCATCCTGCTGTTCGCCACCCCGGCCGGCGGCTTTATGGTGTTCGGGCTTTTGGTGGCGGTGGTGAACCGGCTGAGCCACTACAAGATTTCCAAAAAGAAAATGGGCTGCGAGGGCTGTGCAGGCGGCTGCGCCGGGTGCGCCCAAGGCTGCGGTGAGAAAAAGGAGGGGAATGACTGATGAAAGAGATGCTGGCAATTTTATTCAGCGCCATTTTAGTGGACAATTTCGTCCTGTCCAAATTCATGGGCATCTGCCCCTTCATCGGCGTGTCCAAAAAGACCAGCTCTGCCTTCGGCATGAGCGTGGCCGTCACCTTTGTCATGGTCATGTCCACCATCCTGACCTGGCCCATTTACACCTACATTCTGGCGCCTAAAAGCGGGGCTTACAATTTCGGCTACTTAAAAACCCTGACCTTTATCCTGGTCATTGCCCTCTTTGTTCAGCTGGTGGAAATCCTCATTAAGAAGTTTATGCCTCCTCTTTACAAATCCCTGGGCATTTACCTGCCCCTGATTACCACCAACTGCGCCGTTTTGGGCGTCACCATCCTAAACATCGACAACGAGTACGGCTTTGGCCAGTCCATTGTCAACGCTTTGGGGGCGGGCCTTGGCTTTATGGTGGCCCTGCTGCTCTTTTCCGGCATCCGGGAACGGATTGACAAGGCGGACGTGCCCAAGATGTTCAAAGGCGTTCCGGCGGCACTGGTGGCGGCCGGTATCGTGGCGGCCTCTTTTGCGGGATTCGGCGGCTTAGTGGAAAACCTGTTTGCCTGAGGCGGAAAGGAGAGATTTTTGTGGAATATATCATTCCCATTGTGCTGTTCGTCTGCCTGGGGCTTTTGGCGGGCATCCTGCTGACGGTGTTTTCCCGGGTGTTTGCCGTGGAACAGGACGAGCGGGCGGTTAAGGTCCGGGAAGTCCTGCCCGGGGCCAACTGCGGGGCCTGCGGGTTTGCTGGCTGTGACGCTTACGCCGAGGCGGTGGCCAACGGCGCCAAAACCAACGCCTGCATTCCCGGCGGCGACAGCGTTTCCCGGCAGATCAGCGACATTATGGGCAGCGCCTACGAGGATGTGGCGGAACAGGCCGCTGTGGTCCACTGTAACGGGACCTGCGGCGTCACCGGCAAAAAATACGAGTACGCCGGGGAAATGACCTGCGACGCCGTAAGCCGCCTTTACGGCGGGAACGGGGCCTGCCCCTCCGGCTGCATCGGCCTGGGGGACTGCGTCAAAGCCTGCCCCTTTGGGGCCATTTCCGTAAAGGACGGCGCGGCGGCGGTGAACCGCAGCCTGTGCACCGGCTGCGGCCTTTGCGCCAAGGTCTGCCCCAAGCATTTGATCGGGCTTTTCGCGGCGGAGCAGAAGGTGGAAGTTCTCTGCCAAAGCCCCTTAAACGGCAAGGCTACCATGGCCGCCTGCAAAGCGGGCTGCATCGGCTGCAAAAAGTGCGAACGGAACTGCCCAAGCGGCGCTATCCATGTACAGGATAACCACGCGGTCATCGACCACGAAAAATGCACCGGCTGCGGAGCCTGCGCGGAAGGCTGCCCCACCCACTGCATCCATCTGCTGTAATCACTGATGATCCAGGTCCTGCCGGAAGGCGGGGAGGAACTCCCGGAGGAAGATTTCCACCTCCGGGAGCTTCATGTTTTTTAAGGCTTCTTCCTGGTAAACTAAGGCGCTTTCAAATTCCCGGTTGCCGCTTTCCACCTCCTGGATGCATTTGATGTACGCCGACAGCTTGTCCGCCGCCTTTAAGTAGGGCAGGAGGGGGGCGTCCTCCTCCCCGGGGGAGAAAATTTCCCGGTAGGCGGGCTGAAGGTCGGCGGGGAGCCGTTCCACCAGTTCTAGGACGGCCTCTTTTTCCACCTCCTTGTAAAGGTCATGGAGGGCCTTGCTCCGGTATTTGATGGGGGTGGGCATATCCCCGGTGATGATCTCCCCGGCGTCGTGAAAGAGGGCCAGCAGGGCGCAGCGTTCCGCGTCCAGATTTTTCCCCAGGCGCACGTTCCCGATGGTGCACAGGGCATGGGCGAAAATAGCTGTGTCAAAGCTGTGCTGGGATAAGTCGTCCCGGACGGTGTTGCGCATCAGCCCCCAGCGGTGGATGTGCTTCATGCGCAGAATCAGGGCAAAAAAGCTGGATTCCATAAAATTTTACCTCCTATGCAAAGTTTCTGGAAAAAATGGGTCTTTATCTATAACGGATTTTCTTTAGTTTATCAAAAAAGTCAGGGTTTGTCCATTTTAAAATGGAAATTTTTGTGGTATAATATTCCTTGAACCTTGCCTAGGAACCGGCGAGCCGCCCGTGTAAAATGGAAACGTTTCGGGAAATCCGGCGGGCGGGGAAACCCCGCCCCTACAATATATATTATACATTTTACAGTGGGATTCCGGGGGAACACAGTTCGCCCCTACAAAGCGATAGGAAAGAATCCTATCAAATCGGCGAATTTATTGAGCGGCGAAAATTTTCGCCATCCAGCGGGCGGTTCGATGCTGTGCGGCCGCGTCGGATTGGCGGCCCGGCCTTCGGGTAGCCCAGTAATTACGGGGAATATTTGTCAGGGGCGCGCAGCTTGTCGCGCGCCAGCCGAAGCATGACGCGTGGCTGTACGGCTGCGTCAAATTATCACCGGCGATTCGCAATTTTTGCATAACCGATAGAAAATGAAACCTTTCCATAACGCCGCAGCTGTCATGAATTTATTCATGACAAGCGGACGTTCCAGCGGCCGGATAGGAATTGAAACGCCGCGTCGAATTAACAGCGGGGTTCCCCCGCGGAGGAGTTGAAGTTTTGTGGATGAAAATCAAAAGTCCGCTTTGCGGCAGTACGGAATGGTGTTTGGGCTGGGACTGCTTACCAGTTTCCTGTTTTTCCTCCCATTTCTGATTTGGGACAAGGGGCTGTTTATCTATTACGGCGACTTTAACGTCCAGCAGATCCCCTTTTACCAAATGGCCCACGACTCCATCCTCACCGGCAATATCCGCTGGAACTGGTACACGGACTTGGGCGCAAACTTCATCGGCTCCTATGCCTTCTACCTGCTGGGAAGCCCCTGGTTCTGGCTGACATTGCTGTTCCCCAGCAAAGCGGTGCCTTATCTCATGGCCCCTCTCCTGATGCTGAAAATCGCCACCGCAGCTGTCACCGGCTGCGCTTATATCAAACGATTCGTGGCCAATTCCAACTACGCCGTCATCGGCGGGCTTTTGTACGCCTTTTCCGGGTACAGTATCTATAACATATTCTTTAACCATTTCCATGAGGTCGTTGCCATTTTCCCACTGCTGTTAATCGCTATGGAGGAATTCATGGTTAACGGCCGCCGGGGCCAGTTTGCCCTGGCAGTGGGGCTTTGCGCCTTCGTCAATTATTACTTTTTCTTCGGGGAAGTTATTTTCTGCGTCCTCTACTTCATCTTCCGCTGTGTTTACGACCGGGGAAACAAAGCCGGGTTTTATCTCACCCTAAAGAAATTCGGCCTGTTGGCCTTGGAGGCGGTGCTGGGGCTATTATTGTCCTGCTGTCTTTTGCTGCCCGCTTTAATGGCCATTGTGGATAATCCCCGTACTTCCAACTTCCTCTTTGGCTGGAACGGCATTTTTTACGGCAACGTCCAGCGGTACGGCCTGATTTTTTCCAGCTTCTTCTTCCCGCCGGACATCCCGGCATATCCCAACTTCTTCCCGGATTCCAACGCCAAATGGTCCTCGGTTTCCGCGTTTCTGCCCCTCTTTTCCATGAGCGGCGTACTGGCCTTCTTCAAGGGCTGCAAACGGCACTGGGCCAAGGCGCTGCTGGGCGTCTGCGTCCTCATCGCCTTTGTTCCCTTTTTAAACAGCGCCTTTTCGGCCTTCAACAGCTCCTACTACGCCCGGTGGTTTTTCATGTTCGTCCTGATTATGGCCATGATGACGGCGGTGGCTTTGGAGCGTTACCGGGAGGAATTCAAGTTCGGCATCAAATGGACCTTGATTATCACCCTGTGCTTCTCGGTTTTGGCTATCTTCCCCTCCTACGAGGACGGAGAGCTGGTCTTTGGGCAGCTCATCAACTACCAGGAACGGTTTTGGCCCTATATGATTATTTCCGTCATGGGGCTGGTGCTGGCGTCCTTCCTGGTGCAGCTGGACGGACGGGTGATGTTCCGAGCGGCTACGGTTTCCGTCTGTTTCCTTTCGGTGGTCATGTCGGTGCTGATGCTGGCCCTGGGCAAAGCCAATCCTGCCAACGCCCACCGGGTTTCGGAAATGGGCCTCAAGGGGGCGGAGAAATTCTCCTTCCTGGCGGACAATCCGGAGGATTTTTACCGCATCGACCTGGACGACTGCATGGACAATTTCCCCATGTATTGGAAAATCCCCACCATCCAGGCTTTCCATTCCGTGGTGCCCGGTTCCATTTTCGAGTTTTACGACACCATCGGCTATGACCGCAGCGTGGGCTCCCGGCCGGAACTGGACTACGACGCCCTGCGGCCTCTGACCTCGGTAAAATACCTGCTCGCCTATGAAACCGAGGAGGAAGATCCGGACATCAGCGGCTTTACCTATGTGGCCACGGAAAATGAGCTGAAAATCTATGAAAACGAAAACTTTATCCCCATGGGCTTTACCTACGACTACTATGTGGATGAAGAGCAGATGGACAGCTACAACGAAGGGAAGCGGGACTGGCTCATGCTGGCCGGGATTTACCTGGACGAGGAGGCCATCGCCCGGAACCGGGATATTTTAGAGCCGCTGCCTGACAGCGAATTCCCGGAACTGACAGACGAGGGGCTGGCGGAGCTGGCCGCTGACCGCCGGGAGGAAACCTGTGATAGTTTTGTCCGGGACAACGAGGGCTTTACCGCAACCATCGACCTTTCGGGGGAAAACCTGGTGTTCTTCAGCGTCCCCTGGGACAAAGGCTGGTCCGCCACCGTCAATGGGGAGCCGGTGCAGATCGAAAAGGCCAACGCCGGGTTCATGGCCGTCCGGGTCCCGGCAGGGCAGTCGGAAATCCGGTTCACCTATAAAACGCCGGGCCTTACGGCGGGAGTTTGTATTACTATAGGTTCCGGAATCCTCCTGCTGGGCTACTGGCTCCTTTTCCGCCGCTTGCGGAAGAAAAATCCCGGCCTGCGGGTGAAAAAATACGCCCACCTGGCCCAGAATCCCGCATTTGACGAAATCGGCGCGGCTGCCGCTTACCGGAATAATGTGTCCGGAAGAATCCACGGGGCTTTGGAAAAACCGGAACCTGCGAACCAAGAGAAAGGAAATGACCAGAAATGACGCTTTATATTGTGGTGCCCTGTTATAACGAGGAAGAGGTCCTGCCGGAAACTTCCCGGCGTTTGGGCGAAAAGCTGGAGGAGCTGGAAAAGGCGGGGAAGATATCGGCGGACAGCCGGGTACTCTTTGTAGACGACGGCAGCAAGGACCAAACCTGGGAGCTGATTTCCGGCCTGCACAAGCAGGACTGCCGGTTCGGCGGGGTGAAGCTCTCCCGGAACAAGGGCCACCAAAACGCCCTGCTTGCCGGGCTTATGACGGCCAAGGACTGCTGCGACGCCGCCATTTCCATGGACGCCGATTTGCAGGACGATATCAACGCCATTGACAAGATGGTGGACTCCTTCGCGAACGGGTACGACATTGTGTACGGCGTCCGGTCCAGCCGGGCAACGGATACGGCCTTCAAACGGGGCACCGCCCAGGGGTTTTACAAGTTCATGAAGCTTATGGGGGTGGATATTGTCTATAACCATGCGGATTTCCGGCTCATGAGCCGCCGGGCCTTGGAGGGTCTTTCCGGCTTTGAGGAAGTAAACCTCTTTCTGCGGGGGATCGTGCCCCTGATCGGCTATCCCAGCACCACCGTGGAATACGAGCGCGGCGAGCGGTTTGCCGGGGAAAGCAAATATCCCCTGAAAAAAATGCTGGCCTTCGCCTTTGACGGCATCACCTCCTTTTCCATTAAGCCCATCCGCTGGGTGACGGCGGCAGGGTTCCTGATCTTTATGGCAAGCATTTTGGCGCTGGTTTATATCATAGTAGTGAAGCTCTTGGGATTTGCCGTGCCCGGCTGGTCGGCCACCACGGCGTCCATCTGGCTGCTGGGCGGCTTGCAGCTGCTGGGCATGGGCATTATCGGGGAATACGTGGGCAAGATTTACACGGAGGTCAAGGCCCGGCCCCGGTACCTCATTGAAGCCGTGGAATTGACTCCGGCGGCGAACCGCCGCTGGTAAGCTGACGCAGCCGCACAGCATCGAACCATCCGCTGGACGGCGAATATTTTCGCCATATTGTTAAGGTTCCACTTTTGGAAAACCAATCGAAAAACGCATGGTAGGGGCGGGGTTTCCCCGCCCGCCGGATTACCCCAAACATTTTCTTTTTCCACGGGCCGGGAAACCCGGCCCCTACAATTTTTTCAAAAAAGACTTGACTTTTTGTCACGCAAATATTATAATTTATGTGTGGCGATAAATGAGGTGAAAGAATGTCGCCAAGAACCGGCAGACCGAAAGCAGAACACCCCAAAGAGGTACGGTACAGCATCCGTTTGGATGTTCAAACCGAACAGCGCCTGCGCGATTTCTGTGAAAAAAAGGGAATCAGCAAGGGCGAGGCCATCCGGCAGGGAATAGAACTGCTTTTGACCGAAAAAAATAAAGCTTCGGATCACTAGTAATTTTGTCCGGCATAAAATTTTAACAAAGCCCTTGACATTCGCCCGTACAAGTAGTATGATATATGTACGGGCGAATGTGAGGTGATAAAGTGTCCCCGAGAACTGGACGTCCAACCCAGAACAAGAAAACGCTGCGCCTTGAAATTCGGATGACTCCACAGGAAGCGGAAGATTTACAAAATTGCGCCGATAGGCTTGGAGTTAGCAAAACGAATGTAATCATCAAGGGCATACAAATGGTAAAAGCGGAATTGGACGAAAAAAAATAGAGTTTCGAGCACACCTGACAAGTACCACTCGAAACTCTGTGGGACAGGAAAATCCTATCTGAAATCCATTATACATCAGATGGGCCTTCTTGTCAACGACAAAAAGGAGGAATCGGAATGTATACCATGGACGATTTGTGCGCCAACGTCTTGGAACGGTCTCGGGAAATCTGTAGGGGCGGGGTTTCCCCGCCCGCCGGATTACCCCAAACATTTTCTTTTTTCCACGGGCCGGGAAACCCGGCCCCCTACAATTTTTTCAAAAAGGTATTGACTTTTCTTTGTGGTTACGTTATTATAAGATTGTACCCACAGTAAGGAGGTGAAGGTTTGGGTATTAAAAAAGGCACGAAGCTGACCGACCATCCCAAAAACCAGATTCTCCGGATTCGGATGGACGAGGATACTGCCAACAAATTAAAAGCTGTTTGCGAGAAAAAACAGAAAAGCATGTCCGATGTTGTGCGGGATGGAATCGAACAGCAATACGCCGAAATAAAAAAATAGATGTAAGCCGACCCTTGCAAGTAAACAGCCTACATCTATTCAAAACGACAGGAAAATCCTATCTGAAATCCATTATACATCAGATGGGCCTTCTTGTCAACGACAAAAAGGAGGAATCGGAATGTATACCATGGACGATTTGTGCGCCAGCGTCCTGGAACGGGAACCAGAGCCGCCGGAGCTTGCCCAGCTCAGCAAGCAGGTGCATGAGTACCTGGAAATGGAACTGACCCCCAGCGTTTTTCGGGATTTGGAGCCGATTTGGCTTCAGTGTATCGCCGCTTATCAGGCCCAGGGCTTTTCTTTAGGCTTCCGCACCGCAGCAATGCTTCTCTGTAAATCTCTCTAACAAAAATCCCCCCGGATGTTCGTCCGGGGGGATTGCTGTTGTGACGGTTTGTATGGCCGCGCCGTCATTTCCTCCGGCTGTAAGCCAGGGCCAATGTTGTTACGACAGAAGACAACATTGCCGGGCCGCTGTCGTGTATCACAGCGGCTTATGCACTTTCCATCGGAACTGGAACGCCGCGCCGTCATTTCCTCCGTAAGCCGGTTATAAGCCCAAAAATTCCCGCATAATGCCGGTGATTTCCACCGCTTTGGCGTAAGTTTCCATTTCGCAGAAAATGCGGATCAGCGGTTCCGTGCCGGAGAACCGGCAGATAATCCAGCCGCCGTTTTTGAAGTACACCTTGCAGCCGTCCAGGTAGGAGACTTTTTCGATTTCTTCCGGGAAGAAGGGCAGCTTTTTCTCCACAAACAGCAGTTCATTCAGCTGATCTTTCTTTTCCTGGGAGAACCGGCAGTCAAACTCGCTCATTTCGCAGCGGCCGTATTCCTCCTTGATTTCCCGGAGGATGGTATTTAAGGGCTTGCCGATGACCGAAACCATCTCCACCAGCAGCGCTGCGGCGTAAATGCCGTCCTTGCCGGCAATATGGCCCTTTACCGTCAGACCGCCGGAGCTTTCGCCGCCGATAATGGCGCCGGTTTCGTCCATTTTGGAGGAGATCCACTTAAAGCCGACGGGCACTTCCCAGCAGGTGCAGCCGAAGGACTTGGCCAGCCGGTCCAGCAGATGGGTGGTGGCCAGGTTGCGGACGCAGTCGCCCTTCCAGCCTTTGTATTTCACCAGGTAGTAGTAAAGGAGCACCAGGATGTCGTTGGGGTGGATGAAGGCCCCTTCCGAGTCGATGAGACCGATGCGGTCGGCGTCGCCGTCGGTGGCGATGCCTAAGTCGTAGCCGCCTTCCACCACCATGGAGGAGAGCCTGGTCAGGGTCTTGGCGGAGGGGGAGGGCAGCCGCCCGCCGAACAGGGCGTCGTGGCGGTCGTTGATAACGTCTACGTCGCACCGGCAGGTCAAAAGGATAGTCTGCAAAGAGGTGCGGGAAACGCCGAACATGGGGTCCAAAAGAATCCGCAGCTTTTTGGCCTTGATTTTGTCCACGTCCACAAAGCTTAAGATGCTGTCAATGTAATCGTTGCTGGGGTTGATGATTTCCACGACGCCGGCTTTTACCGCTTCGTCAAAATCCATCCGCTTGACATCCTCCGAGGTCAATTTGGCGATATAGCCTTCCAGGTCGTTGGTGACTTCCTTGCTGGCGTCCCGGCCTCCGGCGGTGAACACCTTGACGCCATTGTATTCCGCAGGGTTATGGGAGGCGGTAATGGCCATGCCGTAAGCCGCGCCGGTGTTTTTCACCACAAACATAATCAGGGGGGTGGGGGATTCGCCCTGGATAAACTGGACATGGATGCCGTTGGCGGCGAAAACGCCGGAAATCCACTTGGCGGCAAGGTCGGACAGGAAACGCCGGTCGTAGCCGATAATCAGCGGCGAGCTGTCCGCCTTTTCCGCCTTCATTTTGTTGGCAAGCCCCTGGGCCAGAAGCTCCACATTCGCCCGGGTAAAATCATCGCCGATGACGGCCCGGAAGCCGCCGGTACCAAATTGAATCATGGGAAACTGCTCCTTTCCATACTCTTCCAAAACATTATATTTTGCCGGTTACGGCCGAAAAAAGGTAATGCAGTCGCCAGGGTACCTGCTTTGTACCCGTTTTCCGGCCGGTTTTATTCATTTGACTGGCAGTGAAAATCAGCGGTTTTTCAGAACCGCCTCGCAGAGGGCCAGGTCCTCGGGGGTGTTGACGCCCAGAATTTCCGTGTCGTCGCGGGTAGTATATGTACCGATCTGATAGCCCTTGCTCATCATGATAGCGGGGACGTCGGTCAGGTAGTATTCTCCCTGGGCGTTGGAGTTTTTCAGCTCTTTTAAGCAGGCAAAGAGTTTCTTGCTGTCAAAAACATAGATGCCCACATTCAGCTCGTTGATTTTTTTCTGTTCGGGGGTGCAGTCCCTGTCCTCCACCACGCCGGTAAAATTGCCGTCCTCGTCCCGGATAATGCGGCCGTAGGCCAGCCCGCGGTTGGAAACGCCGGTGAGGATGGTGCAGTCGTTGCCTTCCTCCTTGTGGATTTTGGCCAGGTTTTGGTAGGTTTCCTTTTTAAAGAGGGGCATGTCGCCGTAGCAGACCAGCACAGGGCCGTCGTAATCCGCCAGCGCTTCCTTGGCGCAGTTGACGGCGTGGCCGGTGCCCAGCTGTTCCTCCTGAATGGCGAAGGTGTAGCCGTCCTGGAAAGCCTCCATGACCATTTCCTTCCGGTAGCCTGCTACAATCACGATGTCCTTCTTATTGGGGATAAAATCCAGGTTTTCCACCACATAGGACAAAAGGGGGCGGCCGTTTGCCTCCCGCAAAACCTTGGGGGCGGTGAACTGTTCGGAATGGAGGCGTTTGCCTTTGCCTGCGGCGAGAATAATTGCTTTCATGATAAAACTCCTTTTTAATCGTGGATAGTGAGGCCTTTGTCCTGCCGGAGGATCATAGCCGGATAGCCCAGCTCCTTGGCAGCCGCCACAATCTCCTCCGCCTTTTCCCGGGGGGCGTAGCAGTAAAGGCATCCGCCGCCGCCGGAACCGTTGAATTTGCCGCCGTAAGCGCCGTGGGCCATGGCGGTTTCCAGGATTTTGTCAATGACCGGGGTGGAGATCTGCAAGCCGTCCCGGAGGTTTGCTTGGTGGCGGTTTAAGAGTTCCCCCAGCTTTTCATTGGTCATTTTCCCTTCCCGGATCAGGGAGAGGGCTTCCCGCTGGATATGGTAGTTGTCAATGTTGGCCCGGACCTTCTGCTGGTGGAAGCCGTCCAGGGTGTCCGCGTATTTTTCCAGTTCCGGGTGGTCGTAGAAATCCCGGATGGAGGAAATCCCGTACTGACCCAGCTGTTTTAAAGCCTCCAGAGTGGGGTATTTGGAATCCCCCAGCACCTTGATGGTGTCCTTGTCCTGAAGGGAGTCAAAGAGGATAAAGCATCCGTCCAGGTCCAGTTTTAAGGGGGTTGGGACCGCTTTGCCGGTGGAGAAGTCCAGGTGGACCATGCCGCCTAAGGCGGAAGCGTAGTGGTCCATCATGCCGCCTGGCTCGTTAAATTCCTCAACCTCGGCTTTCCAGGCCAAAAGGGCCATTTCCATGGCGTCCTCCGCACGTTTCCGGTCGGAGAGGGCGGCTAAGGCTGTGGTCAGCACCAGCACCATGGTGGTGGAGGAGCACATTCCCTTGCCGATGGGGATTTCCGAGTCCAGGGTCACCTCTGCGCCGCTTACGGCAAACCCCGCCTTTTTCAGCACGTTGACAATGGATTTAAAGTAATCCCGGCTGTTTTCGTAGGAAAGCTCCGAAGCGGTATCGATGCAGTATTCCTCGTATTTGTTTTCGGTATTTTTGGCGCCCAGCTCCCCGATGGATTTGTCCCGGATGCGGATATGCAGCAGAGAGTCGGGGCGGGCCTGGATCCGGGCGGTAAAGCGCAGGTTGATGGCGGAGGCGATGACCTCCAGGCCCAGGTAGTCCTGATGCTCCCCAAACAGGCAGATGCGGCTGGGGGTGGAAACAGTAATCATAGGATAGATAACCTCCCGTACAGTTGTTGATATTATTATACAGGATTTTTGCCGGTTTGTGTTTAGTTTATATGAAGTACTGTTCAGTTTATATGAGGGCTTTTTGGGAAAAACCTCTGGCTAATCCCGGCAGAATGTGCTATACTGGAAGAAATAAGGAGGGATTTCCATGAATTTTGCGCATATTTGGGCGGTATATTTTTCCGCCACCGGAACATCGGAACGGGGAGCCCTGGCCATTGCCAATGTGTTTGGCCAGGCGGAGAAAGGGGATTTAACCCGGTTTGACGCGTCGCTGCCCCGGACGGAATTTGGGGCGGACGAGCTGGTGGTGTTCGGCGCGCCGGTTTACGGCGGGCGGATTTACAAAGGGGCCGCGGAGCGGTTCCGGAAACTGAAAGGGAACAGCACCCCCTGCATCGTCACCGTCACCTACGGCAACCGGGACTTTGACGACGCTTTGCTGGAGCTTTCCGACTTAGTGAAGGAACTGGGATTCCGGCCGGTGGCGGCCGCCGCTTTGATCGGGGAACACACCTACGGCAATATCCAAAAAGGCCGCCCGGGTGAGGACGACCTGGCGGAGGACGCGGCTTTTACCAAAAATGTTCTGGCAAAGCTTCAGCAGGGGGACCTTTCGGAACCGGAAATCCCCGGGAACCGGCCCTATAAAGAGGGCGGGAACGGCGGCAAGTTCCATCCTCTGACAGCGGAAAGCTGCGTCAAATGCGGCCTGTGCGCCCGGGAGTGCCCGGAAGGGGCCGTTGACCCGGAAAACTTCCTGGTGAACCCGGACAAATGCATCGCCTGTTTCCGGTGCATCCGCCGGTGTCCGGTTCACGCGAAAAATATGGATGCGCCGGAATACCGGGAGTTTGCGGAAATGTTTACCAAAAAGCTGGCAAACCGGCGGGAAAACGCCTATTTCCTGTAAGGAGGAATTTCGATGAAAGCGATTCGGGTTCTGTTTAAAGTGGGGTGCCTGCTGGTCATAGCGGCCTTAGTTTTGGATATCCTGCGGATGATGTGCGGAAAGGATGATGCTTTTGAAAATTGAAACAGAGCGGCTTCTGCTGCGGGAATTTACGGAGGCCGACGCAGGGGCCTTCTTTGCCATGATGGGGGATGAGGAGGTCAATACCTTCCTGCCCTGGTTCCCGGTGAAAACCCTGGCGGAAGCGGAAAAAATGCTTCGGGAACAGTATTTGGAGCCAAAAGACGGCGGCATTCATCTGGCAATCTGCTTAAAAGAGGACAATGTCCCCATCGGGTATGTGAATATCAGCGACGGGGAAGCTCATGACCTGGGATACGGCCTGCGGAAAGAATTCTGGCACAAGGGGATCGTCACCGAGGCGGCGAAAGCCATGGTAAAAGAAGCCAAACGCCGGGGGTTCCCCTTCCTGACGGCCACCCACGACGTGAAAAATCCCCGCAGCGGCGGGGTCATGCGCAACATCGGCATGAAATACTGCTACACCTATGAGGAAGTTTGGCAGCCCAAGAATTTCCCGGTGCATTTTAGGCTGTACCAGCTGAACTTGGACGGGGATGAAACCCGGGTCTACCGGGGATATTGGGAGAAATATCCCCATTTTGTGGAGGAACTATAAAGGAGGTATTTTTATGAGCGCCATTTGCGGATTGGACTGCGCGCAATGCGGGTTCCGGGACCAGTGCGAGGGATGCGCCGAGACAGGAGGGAAACCCTTCGGGGGTTCCTGCGTCCTTGCGGCGTGCTGCCTGGAAAAAGGCTGCGAAAACTGCGGGAAGGTTTTTGAAGCGCCCTGCCGCCTGAAAGAAGAGCTTGTCCGGGAATTCAACGCCCTGGGCATTGGGGACATGGAGGAGGTAAGGGACCTAAACGCCTTAGTCGGCTCCTACATCAACCTGGAATACACGCTGCCCCGCGGGCAGAAGATAAAACTCTGGGACGACAGCCGGGTGTATTTGGGCAACCAGCTGTGCAAAAAGGACGGCAGCGGCCGCTGTTACGGCCTCACCGCCGATGAAAACTACCTGCTGGTCTGCGAATACGGGGAAAACGGTTCCGACCCGGAGATCGTGGTTTACCGGAGGCGGAGGAAGGCCTGCGGATTGCCCAATGTCGAAAAATGGGGCGGCACGGAAGTGAAGGAATAAATCTTTCCGGGAATTGAAACGTTTAAAAGAAACCGGCCCCTCACAGCTGTCCAGTTAACCTGTTGAAGGCAGATGCTTTGCTAACGCAAATGCACCGTGGAAAAAATTTTGGAAAATTCAAAACCCGGATTTTGCTTGCAAAATCCGGGCGCGGGGTCATCCGCGGGCGGTCTGCACGCCATGAACTTATGGTTCATGGCTCGCCTTTTTATTTAAGGAGTTCGCGGCCGGGCCGCGAAAAACAAGATTTCGCTCGTTGCGACGAGCGAGAATGGGACCCTGTCCCCTTCACCCCTGCAACCTTTTGAAAAAGGTTGACCAAAACTTTCCATTCGCTCTATTTGTGCAATTTTACTCTGACAAGAGGTTTTCTCAGCCCTTCTTTTCCAGCAAATCCCAGTCGATTTTCCGGTCCTTAAAGTAAAATTCCCGGTCGTGGTCGTTGATTTCCCGGAGAACCCGGCAGGGGTTGCCCACGGCCACCACATTGGCGGGGATGTCCTTGGTGACTACGCTGCCTGCGCCGATGACCGTGTTGTCCCCGATGGTGACGCCGGGCACAATGAGGACCCCCGCGCCGATCCAGCAGTTACGGCCGATATGCACCGGCATATTGTACTGGTAAGCCTGCTCCCGCAGTTCCGGCAGGATGGGATGCCCGGCGGAGGCCACCACCACATTGGGGCCGAACATGGTGCAGTCCCCCACATAAATGTGGGTGTCGTCCACCATGGTCAGGTTGAAGTTGGCGTAAATGTGGTTCCCGAAATGGATGTGGCTGCCGCCGAAATTGGCGTGGAAGGGAGGCTCGATGTAGCAGCCCTCTCCGATTTCCGCGAACATTTCCTTGAGCAGGGCCTGCCGTTTTTCCGTTTCAGAGGGGCGGGTGCTGTTGAAGTCATAGAGCTTCTCCAGGCATTTTGCCTGCTCCTTTAGGATTTCCTCATCTACCGGCAGGTAAAGGTCGCCGGTGTGCATTCTTTCTTTCATATCCATTGAAATTCCTCCTTGACAGCCAGGCTTTTCACCGAGTATATCCTGGCGCTTTTTTATTTCTTCTTTGCGGAATGGGAAAATTTTTTGGAAAACCAGCGCTTTGTCCGGACAATTAACCTGAATGGGGCAGTCCTCCATCACCAGGATTTCACTGCCCTGCGCCCCCTCCCATTGGTAGGGCAGGGCGTTGGCGGACACCCTTTCCGGCCGGAAGACAGCAAGAATGGCCAGCAGAAACAGCGAAAGAATCATTTTCCGTGACATCAGCATCCCTCCCATTTGGGGGCAGCCCCGGTTATTTTTGGTTGTCGGCGGTCCAGGTGTCGTAAAGGATGTCAAAATCCTCAAATTCCGGGCCGTTTACATAATAGAAGGTGCCCCGGGTCAAAAGATCCGGCTTTTCCGGATTGTAAAACCGGGCGGTGCGGCCCCCTAAAAGCTCCAGGTACCCGTCCGGGTCGTTGTCCTTGAGCCACTGCCAGGCGTAGGCAATCCACTGCTTCCGGTACCATTTGGGCTGATTGGCGAACCAGCTTATTTCATCATAACCCCAGGGATAGTAGTCCACCTGGGTGTTCAGAAACTCCGGCGGCTGGCAGCCGTAATTGTCGATTTCCACAAAATAGGGGAGATGTTCGCACTCCCAGCCGCTGTGGGTGAGGCCTCCCATGCTCCGGTTGTAAATGGAGTTGCCCCAGCCGCTTACAAGGCGGCACCGCTGGGGGTTGTGCTCCGTGGCCACATGGGGCGCGTCCTCGGCGAAGGCCACCGGACGGGCCGGATAGGCGTGGAAATCGAAAAGCAGCTTGCCGTCGGTCCCCACAATGCCGTGGGTGTGGGCGTTTAGGAGGACAAAATGCCGCCGGGCGTGGGTCTTGGCGTACTGCCGCAGAAGGTTCATAACCTTGGTCCAGCAGGCGTAATGCGCGTCCGTTTCCCCCATGAGCAGCACCTGGCCGCAGTGGATGGCTTCAAAGCCCAGGTCAATGTAAAGGCAGCCCCGGAAGTAGAAAAACATCTGGGTTTCCAGCCGGGTCATATCCGGGACGCTGCCGTCCTTTTCCCAGTGGTCCACATACCGGCCGTCGGGAAAGAGCATCTCCTTGTACCGGAAATTCCGGTTTTCCGGCTCCATCCCGAAGGCCTCGAAGACATGGGCCGGGATGGGGAATTCCTCAAAGGAGGGGTAGGCGGTTTCAAAGATGCAGGCTTCTAAAATCACGTCCGGGTCGGCGGCGTGAAGAGTTTCCGCGGCCTTTTTCATTTCCTCCCAGCGGGCGATTTCCTTCCCGTTCGGGATCCAGGCGCAGGCCGCCCGGGCGATGTATTTGGCGCCGCTTTGGGTAATCAGCCGGATGGCTTCCTCCGTCATTTTCTCCGGCGGGATGCCGTATTCGCTGCCGCTGTCAAAAAAGCTCAGCACCATGGAACGGGACAGGTAATTCCGGAGCACCCGTTCCGAAATGCGCCCCTCAAAGGCATAGTCCCGGCCAAGGTTTGCGGGGTGTTGGTTCATGCTTTGACCTCCTTCAAATGAATCAGCACGCTTTCCCCGTCGCGGTAATTGCGGCTTAAGTTTAACCCGGCGTTCATCAGGGTGTCGCCGGACAGGATGCGGCCGGCGGACTCGTCCAGATATTTTTTCTTGGGGTCTAAGCCCGCCAAACGCAGGTAGCTGTTGAAATTCACCCGGGTTTTGGGGACGATAAAGGTCACCAACGCTTCGGACTTGTCCGGGGAAACGCTCATCCAGGCGCAGCGGTTCTCATTTTCAAAGGGACTTAAAAGCCGGTAGAAGTCCCCGCCCTGGACTAACGGCGCGTAAGCGTGATACTGGGCCACCTGCTTTTTCACCAAATCCTTTTCCTCGGCGGTGAGCTTGGTCAGATCCAGCTCGTAGCCGAAGGCCCCGGCCATGGCCACATTGCCCCGGGTTTCAAAGCTGGTGACCCGGCCGGTCTGGTGGTTGGGCACCGCCGAAACATGGGCGCTGATGGAGGAAGGCGGGTAAACAAAGGAGGTGCCGTACTGGATGCGGCAGCGCTCCATGGCGTCGGTGTCGTCGCTGGTCCAAATCTGGGGGGAATAATAGAGCATGGCCGGGTCAAACCGCCCGCCGCCGCCGGAACAGCCCTCAAACAGCACATGGGGATAAGCGGAGGTAAGGCGGTCAAGGAGGCTGTAAAGCCCCAGGATATACCGGTGGAAGGTTTCTTTCCGGCGTTCAGGAGGGAGCTTGGCGCTGGCGGCCTCGGTCAGGTTCCGGTTAAAGTCCCACTTGACATAGGCGATGTTGGCGCTGGACAGAATGGCCGAAATGGCGTTAAACAGATAGTCCTGCACGTCCTTCCGGGTCATGTCCAGCACATATTGGTTCCGGGCAATGGAAGGCTCCCGGCCGGGGGCGCAGAGGGTCCAGTCCGGATGCGCCCGGTAAAGTTCCGAATCCGGGGAGATCATTTCCGGCTCAAACCAGATGCCGAATTTCAGCCCCAGGGCGTTGACCTTTTCCACCAGGGGCTTTAGGCCGCCCTTGAGCTTTTCCTCGTTGACAAACCAGTCCCCCAGGGAGGAACGGTCGTCGTTGCGCTTGCCGAACCAGCCGTCGTCCATGACCAGCATTTCAATGCCCAGCTCCGCCGCGTCTTTGGCGATGGCCAGGAGCTTTTCCTCGTTAAAGCCAAAGTAGGTTCCTTCCCAGTTGTTCACCAGGATGGGCCGGATTTTTTCCTTCCATTCCCCCCGGCACAGGTGGCTCCGGTAGAGCTTGTGGTAGGTCCGGGACATGCCGCCTAAGCCCTCGTTTGAATAGACCAGCACTGCTTCCGGCGTGGTAAACTCTTCGCCGGGGTTTAAGGCCCAGGCAAAATCGATGGGGTTGACGCCTATGACCAGGCGGGCGGTCTCCAAGGCGTCGCACTCCGCCTCAATGGCGAAATTCCCGCTGTAAACAAGGCTTGCGCCGTAAGCTTCCCCTGCGGTTTCGGTGGCGGAATGGGAAACCAGGGCGGCAAAGGGGTTGTGGGCGTGGCTGGAGGAACCCCGTTTGCTGGCCACGGTGCGGATATCGTGGGTCAGGGGGGCGCGGCAGACCTGGCGTTCGCCCGCCCACTGGCCGTAAAGATGCACCATGTCAAAATCCATGGCGGGGAAGTCCAGGGCGGCGCTGGCGGCCTTTTCAATGACAAAGGGGGCGGAGCCGCCGTTGCGGATAACCGCCGCCCGGGTGATGGCGCTGTAATTGTCCAGCACCCCGTAAAGCAGATGGACTTCCGCCCCGGTGAGAGGGTCCTCCATGAGAATATCCAGAGTTTCCGCCTCACTTTCATCAGCGTAAACGGCGGGAAGCCCTTCCAGAGCATATTTCCCCTTCCGGATGGCGTGGCTGCGGTACCGCAGGCAGGTGGCGGAGGAGCCGTTTTCCCCCAAAATGGCCAGGGCGGACACCCGGTAATCGCCGGTCCCGTTGACAGGGTACTCCTGGAAGGCCGTGTCCAGGGTAAAGGGGGAGTTATCCGGCGGGTTGGGGGAGAAAGAGGCCATTTGCAGGGAGCTTTGCAGATAGGAAAGATCGGTATCCGAAATACTTGCTCCGTAATACAGATGGAACAAATACCCATGGGAGTCAATACAAAGCGCATAGCTGGACGAACCGGCGTCCAGGCGGAAAACCTTCTTTTCCGCGTCAAAAAGAATCGGCATAGAATCATCCTTTCCTGGCCAGAATGCTGGCGTTTGGTTTGATTCTAGCACAGATTTTCCCATTTTACAACCGGTTTCCCTTCCTTTGCAGGAAAACTTCATATTTTTGGCAAATGCGGTTGGAAAATTTGCCAATTTATGACCTTGCAAAAGAAGGTTTTTTGATGTATCATAAAAACAGCAAATCACCTGAAACGTTTTATGGAAACTAATCCCTTTTGCATGCCCTAAAACCTGTATACAGAAAAGAGGAAATCGATTATGGAAAGACGTTATACACTGGCTGTGGATATCGGCGCGTCCAGCGGCCGCCACATTTTAGGTTCCGTCCAGGACGGGAAAATCGTCTTGGAGGAGGTTTACCGTTTTGAAAACGGCGTTTCGGAAAAAAACGGTCATCTCTGCTGGGATTTTGAACGGCTCTTTGCAGAGATTGTAAACGGCATGAAACGCTGCGGGGAATTGGGGAAAATCCCCTCTTCCATGGGCATTGACACCTGGGGCGTGGATTTTGTCCTGCTGGACCAAGAGGGGAAAGTGCTGGGGGATACGGTGGCCTACCGGGATTCCCGCACCGCCGGTATGGATGAGGAAGTGTCCAAAATTATCTCCATGGAGGAGCTTTACGCCCGCACCGGCATCCAGAAACAGAGCTATAACACCATTTACCAGCTGATGGCGGTGAAAAAAGAGCATCCGGAATATTTGGAGCAGGCCAAACGCTTTTTGATGACCCCGGAATATTTCCATTACCTGCTGACCGGCGTGGGCATGAACGAATACACCCTGGCCACCACCACCCAGCTGGTAAGCGCGAAGAAGAAGGACTGGGACCGGGAACTCATGTCCATGCTGGGCCTGCCGCAGGAAATCTTCGGGGAGCTGAACCTCCCCGGCACGGAGGTTGGGAGCCTTCTGCCGGAAATCGCCAAAGAGGTGGGGTTTAACTGCAAAGTCGTCCTGCCCGGCACCCATGACACCGCTTCCGCTGTGCTGGCTGTGCCCAAATCCCAGGAAAACGCCATGTACATCAGCTCCGGCACCTGGTCCTTAATCGGCGTGGAGCGCATGGAGCCGGACTGCTCGGAGCAGAGCCGCACCTTGAATTTCACCAATGAGGGCGGTTACGGATACCATTTCCGTTACCTGAAAAACATTATGGGCCTTTGGATGATCCAGTCCGTCCGCCGGGAATTTAAAGCCCAGGGCGTCCAGTACAGCTTCGACGACCTGTGCGGCCTGGCCATCAAAGCGGGGGATTTCCCCTCCCGGGTGGATGTGTCCGACGAATGCTTCCTGGCGCCCAAGAGCATGATTGCCGAGGTCAAGGATTTCTGCGCCCGCACCGGCCAGAAAGTCCCCGCAAACAATGAAGAACTCATGGCCTGCATTTACCAGAGCCTGGCGGAAGGCTACCGCAAGGCTGTCCGGGAAATGGAGGATGTCGTGGGGATTTCCGTCCCCTGCATCCACATTGTGGGAGGCGGCAGCAAGGACTGGTACTTAAACGAGCTGACTGCAAAAGTCACCGGCAAAACAGTTTATTCCGGCCCGTCCGAGGCTACCGCCCTGGGCAATATCCTGGCCCAGATGATTGCGGCCGGGGAATACTCCGGGGCGGAGGATGCCCGGAAAGCGGTGGCGGCGTCCTTTGCCGTCAAGGAAATCCGCCCCCAGCCTTAATTTATTCTGCACAGAAAAGGGAGGCAGTATGTTATGTCCAATTATTACGAATACGCCAAGGAGCTTTACGCAGGGCAGGGGATCGATACCGAGGAAGCCCTTAAAAAGCTCTCGAATGTAAAAATTTCCATGCATTGCTGGCAGGGGGACGACGTTACCGGCTTTGAAAACGCCGGCGAGCTGTCCGGCGGCATTGCCGCCACCGGCAACCACCCCGGGAAGGCCCGGAATTTTGAGGAACTGACCGCAGATCTGGACGAAGCCTTCCGCATGATCCCCGGCTGCCATAAAGTAAACCTCCACGCCAGCTACGCCGTCACCCACCGGGGCGTGGACCGGGACGCCCTGTCCCCCGAGGACTTCAAAGCCTGGGTGGATTACGCCAAGGAGCGGGGCCTGGGGCTGGACTTTAACCCCACTTTGTTCTCCCATCCCAAGGCTGCCGACAGCCTGACCCTTTCAAGCCCCGACCCGGCCATCCGGAGATTCTGGATTGACCACTGCAAATGTTCCCGGAAAATCGCCGAGAGCTTCGGCAAGGAACTGGGCCAGCCTGCTCTGGACAACATTTGGATTCCCGACGGCTATAAGGAAGTCCCTGCCGACCGTTTAGGGCCTCGAATGCGCTTAAAGGAATCCCTGGACGAAATTTTCTCCGAAAAACTGGACGGCTCCGTCCTTTACGATTCCGTGGAATCCAAAGTCTTCGGCCTGGGACTGGAAGCCTATACCGTCGGCTCCCATGAGTTTTACATGAACTATGCCGCCAAAAACGGCGTCCTCTGCCTGCTGGATAACGGCCACTACCACCCAACGGAAATGGTTTCGGATAAAATCCCCTCCCTGCTCCTGTTCTCCGAAAAGCTGGCCCTCCACGTCACCCGGCCCATGCGCTGGGACTCCGACCATGTAGTCCGGCTGGACGATGAGCTTCGGGAAATCGCCAACGAAATTGTCCGCTGCGGCGCGTTAGACCGGGTGTTCATCGGCCTGGACTACTTTGACGCCAGCTTAAACCGGGTAGCCGCCTGGGTTATCGGCATGCGGAATATGCAGAAAGCCCTCCTTTCCGCCCTGCTGACCCCTCACGCCAAGATCAAGGCCTTCCAGGACGAAGGGGACGTCACCTCCCTGCTGGCCCTTCAGGAGGAGCTGAAAACCTACCCCATGGCCGCTGTGTGGGACGAATTCTGCGCCCGGAACAACGTGCCCCTTCGGGAGAACTGGCTGGCGGACGTGCAGAAATACGAAAAAGACGTTTTACTGAAACGCTGAGGCCGGTAGAAAATGTATAGAAGAGAAAAATAAAAATTTTCGTCCACCTTTTTTAAAAGGTGGCGGTTTCCAAAGGCAGCGCCTTTGGCCGTTTCCCGCAGGAAACGGAATCTAATCCTTTCGCGGCCCGGCCGCGAACGCTAAGAAAAAAGCGGGTCCGCAGACCCGCCGCGGATGCCCCCGCGATTTGATTTTACAAAGTAAAATCAAATTTTAGAACTTTCTAAAATTACTTTGCGGTATATTTGCGTCAGCAAAGCTGTGCGGCGGCTAATAAAGTGTCAGGGAACCCCGCCGCTTGAAAAGCGGGAGATAGGGTCCCTACCCTCCTGATCTTTTTATCATAAAGATTCCGCTCGCTGCGGCGAGCGGCCAAGGACTCCGTCCTTTGGAATCCTGCCACCTTTTGAAAAAGGTGGACGAAAACTTTCAGATAATCCCGTTAGGGTAGGTTTCTTTCTTATTCTCCCCAAAATCACAACCAGAAAGAGGAATCATTTACCATGGATATTTTAAAAGAACCATTTATGCAGGGCTTTATCCGCCTGACTGACGACGCCTTCCGCAAGGGCTGGCACGAACGCAACGGCGGCAACTATTCCTACCGCATGAAGCCCGAGGAAGCCGATGCTGTGAAATCCGCCTTCTCCTATGAACGGGACTGGCAGGACGTCGGCGTGGAAGTCAAAAACCTGGCCGGGGAGTATTTCCTGGTGACCGGCTCCGGGAAATATATGCGCAACGTGATTTTGGACCCGGCCGCCAACCTCTGCATCGTGGAAATCGACGGAACCGGCGCAAAGTTCCGCATCGTCTGGGGCCTGACTCAAGGCGGCCGCCCCACCAGCGAACTGCCCACCCATTTGATGAACCATTCCATTAAAAAGGAACTGACCGGCGGCAAACACCGGGTCATCCTCCACGCTCATACGACAAACGTCATCGCCCTGACCTTTGTCCTGCCTTTAAAGGACGAGGTATTCACCCGGGAACTGTGGGAGATGGCAACCGAGTGCCCGGTGGTGTTCCCGGAAGGCGTGGGCGTGGCGCCTTGGATGGTGCCCGGCGGCCGGGATATCGCTTTGGCCACGGCGGAGCTGATGAAGCAGTACAATGTGGCAATCTGGGCGCACCACGGCATTTTCTGCTCCGGCGCGGATTTCGACGAAACCTTCGGCCTTATGGACACTGTGGAAAAATCCGCGGAAATCCTGGTAAAAGTCCTTTCTATGGGCGGCAAGCGCCAGACCATTACCGCCCAGAACTTCCGGGATTTGGCTGTGGATTTTAAAGTGACCCTCCCGGAAAAATTCCTGCAGGAATAGTTTTCCAGATTGTAAAATAATTGCAAATTGACAGAAAAATCACGAACTCCCTCTTGAGTTTTAGAGAAAACAGCGGTATAATGATAATTAGGTTCTACTCTCAGAATATCATAAATGAAAGGAATGCTGACTCATGAACAGAATGATTCTGAATGAAACTTCCTATTTCGGCGCTGGCTGCATCTCCGCCATTGTGGACGAGGCCAAAGGCCGCGGGTTTAAAAAGGCCCTGGTTGTCACCGACCCCGATTTGATTAAATTCGGCGTCTCCACCAAGGTAACCGCCCTGCTGGACAACAACGGCATGGCTTATGAAGTGTTCAGCGACGTGAAAGCAAACCCCACCATTAAAAACGTCCAGGACGGCGTAGCCGCTTTCAAGGCTGCCGGTGCGGACTACCTCATCGCCATCGGCGGCGGCTCCGCTATGGATACCGCCAAGGGCGTCGGCATCATTATCGCCAACCCCGAGTACGCCGACGTGGTTTCCCTGGAAGGCGCGGTTGCTACCCCCAATAAATCCGTTCCCATGTTCGCCGTTCCCACTACCGCGGGTACTGCGGCGGAAGTTACCATTAACTACGTGATCACCGATGTGGAGAAAAACCGTAAATTCGTCTGCGTTGACCCCCACGACATCCCCGTTGTGGCCTTTATCGACGCGGATATGATGTCCTCCATGCCTAAGGGCCTGACTGCCGCCACCGGCATGGACGCCCTGACCCACGCCATCGAAGGCTATATCACCAAGGGCGCTTGGGAAATGACCGACATGATGCACCTGAAAGCCATCGAGATTATCTCCCGTTCTCTCCGGGGCGCTGTTGCGGGCACTCCCGAAGGCCGGGAAGGCATGGCTCTGGGCCAGTATGTGGCCGGCATGGGCTTCTCCAACGTAGGCCTGGGCATTGTACACTCTATGGCGCATCCTCTGGGCGCTGTTTATGACACCCCGCACGGCGTTGCCAACGCCATTATTCTGCCCACCGTTATGGAGTATAACGCCGAGGCCACCGGCGAGAAATACCGGGAAATTGCCCGGGCTATGGGTGTTGAGGGCGTGGATTCCATGACCCAGGAAGAGTACCGCAAGGCCGCTGTTGACGCTGTGAAGCAGCTGTCTAAGGACGTTGGCATCCCCGCCACTCTGACCGAGGTTGGCGTGAAGGAAGAGGACATCCCCTTCCTGGCCCAGTCCGCTATGGACGACGCCTGCCGCCCCGGCAACCCCAAAGATCCCACCCTGGAGGATATCGAAGCTCTTTACAAATCTATGCTGTAATGGCAGACTGCGGAAAGAAAGCAGCCCTCTCAAAGAGGGCTGCTTAGGTTGTCGAAAAACCTCTTTTGAAAGTAAAATTGCACAAAAGAGAAAAGTTTTGGTCCAGCTTTTTTAAAAGCTGGTGGTTTCCAAAGGCAAAGCCTTTGGCCGCTTTCCGCAGAAAGCGGAACCTTACTTTTCGCGCCTCGGGCGCGAACCATAAAGAAAAAAGGCGGCTCGCAAGCCGCCCGCGGATGCAGTCATCAAGCTGGCTTGATGACGCGCGCACGTCATTTTGCTTGCAAAATGACGGGTTAGGATTTCCCAAGTTTTTCTCCACGGCTTATTTGCGCCAGCAAACCACACCCTCTTTGTGCAATTTGCTAAACTATATTTTTTCGGCACTCTAAGCAGCCCTCTCAAAGGGGGCTGCTTTTTGTAAGAATCTTTTTGAAAACGGCCCTTTGCATCCACTTTGTGATTGCGGCCCTTGAATTGCCCGGCGCAGCCCTTCCCGCGCCGGTTTTTTCCTGTTTTCGGAGGAAATCCGAAAAAAAGGCTTGTTTTTTTGCGGAAAATGGTGTATAATAGAAAAGCGCTGGATAACCTCAGCGCGTAAACGTGCAATCTGACATACGAAGGAGTGGTCCTGCGCGATGAAGCACCGTGAACCATGTCAGGCGGGGAACCGAGCAGCATTAAGCGGATGTCTTCATGTGATGCAGATCAGCCTCCCCTTCGTATGTCCGGTTGCACGGTTTTATTTCAAATGCGGCCCGGGCAAAAAGGAGTGGTAGCGTGTATCTGGCCTTGTATCGGAAATGGCGTCCCAGGGTTTTCTCGGACGTGGTTTCCCAAGAGCATATCACCGTTACCCTGCAAAACCAGGTCCGTTCTGGCAAAACAGCCCACGCATACCTGTTTACCGGTTCCCGGGGGACGGGGAAAACCACCTGCTCCAAAATCTTGGCCAAGGCGGTCAACTGCCTGCACCCGGTGGACGGCAATCCGTGTTTGGAATGCGAGATCTGCCGCGGGATTGAGGACGGGTCCATTATGGACGTGGTGGAAATGGACGCGGCCAGCAACAACAGCGTCGAGGATGTCCGCAGCCTGCGGGATGAGGCGGGATACGCGCCTGCCGTCTGCAAGTACCGGGTTTATATCATCGACGAGGTCCATATGCTCAGCGCCAGCGCTTTTAACGCCCTGCTGAAAATTATGGAGGAGCCGCCCCCCCATGTGCTGTTTATTTTAGCGACAACCGAAATCCATAAAGTCCCGCAGACCATCGTGTCCCGGTGCCAGCAGTACGACTTCCGGCGCATCCGCCCGGCGGACAGCGCCAAACGGATGCTGGAAATTGCGGAACAGGAAGATTTTACCCTGGACGAGGACGCAGCCGCTTTCATTGCGCGGCTGGCGGACGGGGGAATGCGGGACGCCCTCTCTTTGCTGGATCAGTGCGCCGCTTTTTCCCATCATATCGACCGGGAAGTGGTGGCCCAGACAGCCGGCATTGCCGGTTCCGGCCACTTGTTCGCCCTGTCCGACGCCATTGCGGCCCAGGACGCGGCGGCAGCTTTGACCCTGCTGGGCCAGCTTTACGACAATGCCAAGGGCATGGAACGGCTGGTGACAGAGTTAATCGGCCACTACCGCAGCGTCATGCTGTGCAAGTCCACTTCTGACCCTCAGTCCCTGATAACATGCCTGCCGGATGAGCTGGAGCGTTATCAGGAAATGGCAAAAAACCTTTCCCTTCCGCGGATTCTGGAAATATTAGGCGTGTTCCAGCGGTGCTTGGACAGCCTTTCCCGCAGCGGTGACCAGAAGGTGGAAGTGGAAATGGCTTTGATCCGCCTTTGCTGCGGAGCGCAGCTCCAGGCCGTGCAGACAGTTGCCGCGCCTGCTTTACAGGCAGCGGCGCCTTCTCCGGCGCCAGCCGCCCCCGTAAGCCCGGCGCCCAAGACAGAGCCGAAAGCCGAACCGGTCCCTGCCGGAAACGGCCCGGTCCCCATGGCCCAGTGGCCTGACCTGCTGGATGAAATGTCCCGCAGCGAACCGGCGCTGTATGTGATGCTGGAAGGCTCCAACGCTTTTGTCAGCAATGGAGTGGTTTTAATTGAATCCCCGAACCCCATGTTAAAAAGCCTGCTGCTGACCAATAATATTGGCGCGAAGCTGGCGGATATGGTGGAGCAGACGCTGGGCAGCCGCCACAGGCTGCGCATCGCCAAACGTGAAACGCAGGTTCCAGGGCAGGAATCATCCGCCCTTGACCATATATTATCCAAGGCAAAAGAACAGAATATTGAAGTTCATGAATCCTAAGGATTTGTGAATATAAGGAGGACATTACCATGAAAGCAAGACTGCCTCAGGGCTACGGCAACAACACCCAGAACATGAATCAGATGATCCGCAAGGCTCAGAAGATGCAGGAGGAAATGGAAAAGGCCCAGGAAGAAATCAAGGCCAAGGAATATTCCACCACTGTTGGCGGCGGCGTGGTTGAAATCACCATGACCGGCGACAAGGTCTTAAAATCCATCAAGCTGAAACCCGAAGTTGTGGATCCCGAAGATGTGGAAACCCTGGAAGACCTGATTATCAGCGGCGTCAACGAAGTCCTGCGCCAGGTGGAAGCGGAAACCGAGGAAAAAATGGACGCCATTTCCGGCGGGCTGAACATCCCCGGCCTGTTCTAATCTAAAATGGGATATCTGCCGGTCCCTTTGAAGCAGCTCATTGAGCATTTTTCGGCACTGCCGGGCATTGGGCGGAAAACCGCTCAGCGTCTGGCCTTTTATATGCTGGATATGCCGGAGGAGCAGGCCAAAGGGTTTGCAAAAGCGATTTTGGACGCCAAATCGTCCATCCATAACTGCAAAATCTGCCAGAATTTTACGGATAAGGAAATCTGTGACATCTGCGATTCCCCGGAACGGGATCCTTCTATAATCTGCGTGGTGGAGGACCCCAAGGACGTCATGGCCTTTGAGCGCCTTCAGGAATACAAGGGCCTTTACCATGTGCTGCACGGGCTGATTTCGCCGCTGGACGGCATCGGCCCGGAGAGCATCCGGATTAAGGAACTGCTGGAACGGCTGCAAAATGGGGACGTCCGGGAAATCATCATGGCGACAAATCCCACCATTGAGGGGGAGGCCACCGCCATGTACCTTTCCAAGCTGTTAAAGCCTTTGGGATACAAGGTTTCCCGGCTGGCTTTCGGCATCCCTATCGGCGGGGAATTGGAATACGCCGACAATGTTACCTTGAACCGGGCGCTGGAAAACCGCACGGAATTGTAAAAAGGAGGTGCCCGTATGGCAAAGCGTACAGCAGAAGGCAAAATCATCACCGTCAACCGCAAGGCGCGGCACGATTATTTTGTGCTGGAAGCCTTTGAGGCGGGCATCGAACTGGCCGGCACGGAGGTCAAGTCCATCCGGCAGGGCGGGGTCAACCTGAAGGACAGCTGGTGCAGCGTGGACCATGGGGAGCTTTTCCTCAAGGGCGCCCACATCAGCCCCTATGAAAAGGGGAACATCTTCAATAAGGACCCTTTCCGGGTGCGGAAGCTGCTGATGCACAAAGCTGAGATCATGCGGCTTTACGGAAAATTAAAGCAGGACGGCCTGACCTTGATTCCGCTTTCCATGTATTTCAAGGGCAGCAACGTGAAGGTGGAGCTGGGGCTTTGCAAGGGCAAGCAGCTCCACGATAAACGCAGCGACATCGCCGCCCGGGACGCCAAGCGGGAGATCGACCGCGCATTGAAAGAACGCCAACGTTTTTAATGGGAGATGATGATTCAGTGTTTTTGAAAGAACTGGATTTGGGCATTGATTATGCTTCCCTGGGTTTGAAAACGCCCGAAAAAGCGCCTTCCTTCCAGGGGCTGATTTTAAAAAACTATGACGAATACTGCAAAGGGCGGAAACGCCCGGCTATATTGGTGCTGCCTGGCGGCGGGTATGGGTTTACCTCCCAGCGGGAGGCCATGCCGATTGCTTTGGAGTTTTTGGCAGCGGGCATATCTGCCTTTGTCCTGCATTATTCCGTAGCGCCGGACGTGCGGTTCCCCACGGAACTGGTCCAGGCCTACGCGGCTGTCCGGATGATCCGGGAAAACGCGGAAGAATGGAACATTGACCCGGAGCAGATTTATGTCTGCGGCTTTTCCGCCGGCGGACATCTGGCGGCGTCCACCGGGGTATTCTGGAACCGGGACTGGGTGCGGAAACTGGGCTTTTTGGGGGATTCCCACAAGCCAAACGGCCTGATCCTCAGCTATCCTGTGATTACCGGCGGGGAATTTGCCCACCGGGGTTCCTTTGAGAACCTGCTGGGGGATCAGTATTCGGACGAGCTGGTAGAACTCAATTCCCTGGAAAAGCAGGTTTCCAAAGATACGCCCCGGTGCTTTGTATGGCACACCAGCGAGGATGGCGGCGTGCCGGTTCAAAACTCCCTGCTGTTTGCCAGTGCGCTGGCAAACAATGGAGTGCCCTTTGAGCTGCATGTTTATCCCCATGGGGAACACGGCCTGAGTCTGGCCAACGAGCTGGTCTGCGATGCGTCAGGCGTTCTGCCAAAGGTCCAAAGCTGGGTTCCCTTTGCCAAAGAGTGGATCTTTGGCCGCTGAACCTTTATTTTCACAAAGGAAACAACCCGCCTTCTGTTTTGTACGGAGGGCGGGATTTTTGTGCGTTAAATATGAACAATATGGTCGCACAGGCCAAGCAGATAATCACTGCTGACGCGCAGAATTTTACAAAGTCTAATGATCTGACTAGCTTTTGGTAATGTGCGGTTTGTTTCCCAACTGATAACAGTCTGGCGATTTATTCCAAGGGCTTTAGCCAGTTTGGTTTGGCTGACTTTCTGTGATTTTCTAATAGTCCGCATGCGGGTTCCGAACATTTTGATTCCTCCTAAAAGTTTGATAAGAATAGATTATCAGATTTTGCGGAGGAATACTAAATACTAAGGTATTCTTATATTGGACTTAAATTTGTCGAAATGAGGGGAAAAAGGATGGAAGAAAAAGAAGGCAAAAAGAAAGACAAGCAGCAGGAAAAGAAAAAATTTTCGCTGACGCAGTCCTTTTTAGCTGCAAATTTGACGGTAAAACTGATTACAGCGGCGGCTGTGGTTGCAGTTCTGATTTTTATTGGCGTTGGGATTGGAAAATCCTTTTCTGCGGAGAGCAAAACCACAAAACTGGGGTTTGAGGACATAGGGGAACTGGCGACACAGGCCGCTTACTGCACCGAAGTCAACGTCACAGAAGCCTCCCGGAGCTTATGGGGGATGGAGATTCCTTTTACTCAGAGCAAGTACATATACAGCTATGATGTGGAAATCAAGGCGGGGATGGATTTCAGCGCCATTGAATGGAACATTGACGAAAAAAATTCGGTGATTACCGTCAAATTGCCGGAAATCAAGGTGCTGAGCAATGAACCAGATCTGGACTCCCTGAAGATTTACCATGAGGAGGAAAGCATTTTCCGGCAGATCAGCTTGGAGGAAAACAACGAGGCGCTGGCTGCTTTAAAAGAAACAGCGGAAAAGGATGCGGTGGCCAACGGCCTTTTGGAGAATGCCCGGGCCAATGCGGAGACGATTTTGACGACATTTTTCGGAAGCGCTTATGACCTGGATGAATACAAACTGCAATTTACGGATTTGAAAACGGGAGAGAAGGATTCGTGAAAAAGATTTTACTGCTGGTTGCTGGGGGGATTCTGGCGGCGGTGTTCCTGTTTTATTTTATTTTGTTTTTGACGGCGTAATCTGCCCCAGAAAAATTTTGCCAATGCCGGGTTTCTGAAAAATGTAGGTTTGTCAAAGATATTGGACAATGAACTCAAGAGGAGAAAGCCAGTCGAGGGGTCTCATGGGAAGGCTGTTGGAATGGCGGTTCGCCGCCCGGGCTTGTCAATTTTGGAAAAATGTGCTATGCTGGAACTATTCTGACAACGGAGGCGCAAAAATGCTGGTGAACATATCCGGAAAGGAGTTTTCCTTTACAGACCAAATCCGGGACGTCCCGGATCTGCGGCAGAGCTTTTTTGAACTGGCCCGGCAGGTGTTCGGGCTGGATTTTGAACCTTGGTACCAGGAGGGATACTGGAACGAGGATTACCGCCCCTTTGTGCTGGCCTACGGGGAGCGCGTGGTTTCCTGCGTGGCGGTCAACGACATCCGCACCCGGATAAATGGGGCGGACAAACGATTTATCCAGCTGGGGACCGTCATGACCCACCCGGATTGCCGGGGGCAGGGCTTGGCCCGGTTCCTCATGGAACGGGTGCTGGAAGAAACGGCGGACGCAGACGGGGTTTATCTGTTCGCCAACGACAGCGTGCTGGATTTCTACCCCAAATTCGGCTTCCGGCCGGAAGGAGAGGCGCAATGCCGGACAGTAGTTTCTCCCCGAAAGGGCTGTGTCCGCCAGTTGGATATGGACAGCCCCACAGACCGGGAAATCCTGCTTTCCCATTACTTACAGAAGAATAACCCCTATTCTAGTTTCCCCATGTTGGGAAACACAGGGCTTTTGATGTTTTACTGCGCAAACTTCTGGAAAGAGAACGTCTATCTTTTGGAGGACTTTGACACTGCGGCCATTGCCTTCCCGGAAGGGGAGCAGTTCATCTGCTGCGAACTGTTCGGGGACGGAAAGGTCCCTTTGACAGAGCTTTTGGGGATACTGGCCGGGCATTTTTCCTTGGACAAAGCCGCCTTGGGGTTCCCGCCCATGGAAAAACTGCCGCTTTTCCCTTACAAGGAAGAAGATTCCACCCTGTTTGTCCTGGAAGGAAAGGAAAACCCCTGCCAAATGGGGGACATGCTGTTCCCCTTCTTATCCCACGCATAAATCTGCACCGAATAAAGCGAGGTACCTATGAACAAGAAAGAAATCAACGAAATCCGCCGCCAGCTGACCCCTGATCGGGGCCTTAAAAAAATTTACGGCTGTTATGTCAACACTAACAAGGAGATCATCTCCTACATTGAGGAGTCCCTGGCCCTGATGCCGGAGTTTGAGGCCCAGAAATTTTCGAGCCTGCTGAAAAAATGCCTGTCCGGGGTTTTGGGCAAAAATCTGATTGACATCGTATTTTCCACTCAGCAGGTGGCGGACAGCGACGAGCACCGGCTTTTGACGGCTCTGCGGTCCTCCTCCCTTCAGGACCGGGACGCCCGGGACGCTTTTTACCAGAAGGCTATCGACGCTTTGGACATGGACGGCAGCAATTACCTGGTTCTCCTGGCCGCCGATACCTACGATGTCCCCACCCGGGGCAAGGACGATGAGGTGATGGAGGACGCTTCAGACACCGTATTCACTTACTTTGTCTGCTGTATCTGCCCGGTGAAGGACGGCAAGGAGGAGCTTGGCTACTATGCCGGGGACAATGAGTTCCACAGCTGCATTCCCACTCAGATTGTAGGGGCGCCGGAGCTGGGGTTCCTGTTCCCGGCCTTTGACGACCGGGCCGCCAATATCTATAACGCCCTGCTTTACGCCAAAAACCCGGCCCAGCTGCATCAGGAGTTCATTGACGCGGTGTTCTGCACCGAACCGCCGGTGTCCGCCCTGGAGCAGAAGGAGATTTTTGAGGACGTTTTGTCCGGTTCTTTGGAGGAGGATTGCAGCTTCCAGGTGGTGCAGTCTGTCCATGAGCAGATCCGGGAGATGATTACCCAGCATGCGGAAACCAAAAATCCGGAGCCATTGGAACTGTCGGTGCGGGAAGTCAGCGGCATTCTGCACAACTGCGGCGTGCCGGAGGAACGGGTGGAAGTTTTCCAGGAAAAATGCAGCGAGAGTTTTGGGGAAGCGGCCTCCTTAAACCCCAACAACATTATCGACAGCAAAAAATTTGAGATCAGGACCCCTCAGGTGAAAATCTCTGTGGACCCGGAATTCAGCTATCTGGTGGAAACCCGGATGATTGACGGGCGCAAATACATTTTGATCCCTTCCGATGAAGGGGTGGAAATCAACGGCGTTAAAGTAACCACCGATTCTCAGTAAATCGTTTCAGCAAAACCCAACGAAAAATGCATTTGTAGGGGACGATGCCCACATCGTCCCCTCATTTGCCCAAAATCATACCGTAAACCGTGTTGTAGGGGCGAACTGTGTTCGCCTGGCATGTTTGGTACGCACTGCTGTGGCCAACAATTCACTGGATTGTTGGCCAGAGAAGGGCTTCGGGTACGATCGGACGGCTTTCAGCCGTTCAGGAAACCCTATCCTCCGCTTGAAAAGCGGAGGATAGGGTTTCCCGAACCTTTCCTGATCTTTATTTATCTGGGGGATTCCGCTCGCTGCGACGAGCGGCCAAGGGCGCCGCCCTTTGGAATCCCGCCACCTTTTGAAAAAGGTGGACGAAAACTTGTCTTTTGCTTCAACAGAATGCAAATCCAAATAACAATAAAATCTTTCCATAACGGCGAATTTATTTCGCCGCCCAGCAGTTGGATAGAGGTTGAAACGCCGCGTCGAATTGGCCGCGGGGCCTCCCCGCCGGCCGCGTCGTCTTATCGGCGGCGATTCGCCGTTGGCATGAAAATTGCGGGGAACCCTTGTCAGAGGCGTGACTTGTTCACGCCAGCCAAAGCCCAGCGCGTGGCAGAACAGCCGCGCCGCGTCGTCAAGCTAGCTTGACGACAAACAGCGGGGTTACCCCGCTACATTTCGCCTTTTACTTTCAAAAGGGCCGCCTTTTCTAGTCTAGAAACCTGGGCCTGAGAGATGCCGATTTCTTCGGATACCTCCACCTGGGTTTTCCCCTGGAAAAACCGCAGGGCGATGATGCGCTTTTCCCGGTCGCTTAATTTGGCCAGGGCGTCTTTAATGGCCAGTTCCTCAATCCAGCCGCTTTCCCCGCCGCGGTCGGAAACCTGGTCCATGACGCAGATGGTGTCGCCGCCGTCGGAAAAAACAGGCTCGTAAAGGGACACCGGGTCCACAATGGATTCCAGGGCCAGCACCACGTTTTCCTTGGGAAGCTGCACCTCCCCGGCGATTTCCATAATGGTCGGTTCCCGGCCCAAACGGTTTGTGAGCTTTTCCTTGGCCTGCATGGCTTTGTAGGCGGTGTCCTTTAAGGAACGGCTGACCCGGACAGGGGAGAAATCACGTAAGTGCCGCCGGATCTCCCCAATGACCATGGGTACGGCGTAAGTGGAGAACTTGACGCCTTGGCTCACGTCGAAATGGTCGATGGCCTTCATGAGCCCAATGCACCCCACCTGGAACAGGTCGTCTAAGTTCTCGCCCCGGTTTGTAAACCGCTGCACCACGCTGAGCACCAGCCGCAGGTTGCCGTTGATAAGCTGGCTACGGGCCGTCTGGTCCCCGTTTTTCATCCGTTCCAGCAAAGCGATTTTCTCCCGTTCCTTGAGAACCGGCAGCCGGGAGGTGTCGATTCCGCAGATTTCCACCTTGTTCATCATGCCCTTCATCCCCCTATCTGAATTTTCCTGACAGGAGTATGGGCAGATATTATCAAAATAAGCCATGTCCCGATTTTTTTGCCGCTGAAAAACAAAAATTCGGGGCTATTTTTTTGTCGGCTGGAAAAACTAAGATCACAATTGACCACTTTCTTGGGCTGTATTACACTTTAAAGGAATAAATAATCGGGGGGATTTGCGATGCAGCGAGAGAAGTTTTCGTCCCGGCTGGGATTTGTCCTAATTTCAGCCGGCTGCGCCATTGGCCTTGGGAACGTGTGGAGGTTCCCGTATATTACCGGGAAGTACGGCGGGGCGGCCTTTGTCCTGATTTATCTGCTGTTTTTGGCGCTGCTGGCGCTGCCGGTGATGGTGATGGAATTTTCCGTGGGGCGGGCCAGCCAAAAAAGCTGTGCGGCGTCTTTTAAAGCGTTGGAGCCAAAAGGGAGCCATTGGCATTGGGCCGGCTATGCGGGGGTAGCCGGGAATTACCTGCTGATGATGTTTTATACGGTCATCGGCGGATGGATGCTCCTTTACTTTTTTAAAATGCTCACAGGGGGATTCCGGGGCATGAACGCCGAAGAAATTGGGGCGGCTTTTGCCCATATGCAGACCAGCGAAGTGGGAAGCATGGCGTTTTTCATGCTTTTGGTGGTCCTGATGGGATTTGGCATCTGCTCTTTGGGTCTGAAAAACGGCGTGGAGCGGATTACCAAAGTCATGATGGCCTGTCTCTTAGGAATTATGGCGGCGCTGGCGGTCCGGTCCTTTTTTCTGGATGGGGTAAAGGAAGGGCTGTCCTTTTACCTGAAGCCTGATTTTTCCGCTATGGCGGAGCAGGGGATCGGCACAGTGGTTTACGCGGCCATGGGACAGGCGTTTTTTACCCTCAGCGTGGGCATGGGCTCTATGGCGATTTTCGGCAGCTATATTGGAAGGGAGCGCTCCCTGACAGGGGAATCCATCCGGATTACGGTTTTGGATACGGCGGTGGCCCTGATGGCCGGGCTGATTATTTTCCCGGCCTGCTTTACCTATGGCGTTTCTCCCGGGGAAGGGCCCGGGCTGGTGTTTGTGGCCATGCCCAACGTGTTCAACGCCATGCCCGGCGGGCAGATCTGGGGGGCGCTGTTTTTCCTGTTTTTGTTCTTCGCCGCGCTGTCTACGGTGGTGGCGGTTTTTGAAAACATCGTGTCCTTCGGGATGGACGTCAAAGGATGGAGCCGGAAAAAATCGGTGCTTATTAATCTGGCGCTGATTACCGTGCTGTCGCTGCCGTGCCTGCTGGGCTTTAACCTGTTAAGCTGGATTCAGCCCTTAGGGGAGGGCAGCACCATTATGGATTTGGAAGATTTCCTGGTGTCCAACAATATTCTCCCCTTAGGCGCCCTGTGCTACCTGCTGTTCTGCACCGCCAAATACGGCTGGGGCTGGGAAAGGTTTATCGCGGAAGCGGACGCAGGAGAGGGTATTAAGTTCCCCAAATGGCTGAAGCCTTATTTGAAGTACGTTCTGCCCTTTTTAATCCTGATTATTTTCGTTATGGGGTATTGGGACAAATTTGTAAAATAATCAAAAGAGAATCACTGGATTTGCAGGACAACACGGCGTTTTGCTGTGCTGTCCTGCTTTTTTTATATCCGTTCTTGTGATTCCGCTTCATGCCCGGCGTTTTCGTTCCCAATATAGACCTGCACTTCGTAATTCCAGTGCAGAATACCGGATATCACAATGATTTGCACCGTAAACGCCGGCTCTGCGCCGTATTTTGTCCGGGCTGTATGGAGCAGCTCCCGCAGCGTTTGCTCTCTGTTTTCTTCGGTACAGCCAGCGCAAAGGTATATTCCTTTGGGCAGTACCTTTAACCCGTCTATTTCCGCATAACGGGTGCAGACGGCAAAGAGCCTGGTCAATCCGTTTTCGGAGTAAATTCCGGCCAAATCCTCAAAGGAAAACTGGTCTTTGAGGGCTGGCGGCGCCTTTTCATAGAAATGGCCGAGATAATTCCAGAGGTTGTCTAAGGTCGGCTTTTCCAGGGTATCGGAAAGCAGGATCACACGCTCCGGATACTCTTTGAGGAAGATGCTGTTGAACTTTTGCTGTCCCCGCAATTTTTTTTCATAGTCCGCTTTCGCTAACTGAATTTTTGATTTGCTGTACTGAAGGGCCGCGATTTTTTCGTCGGCCTTTTTTTCCGCCTGCGCCAAAAAATCCACGATCTTTTCTGAATACGCCGCCTAAAACGGTGCCCTGAGACCGCACGGATGGTGCAGCCAGAACGCTAAAACGGTGCATCACCACCGCAGCCATGGTGCATCGGCCGTAAGTCCGCTAAAATGGAATTAGCATCGTCAG
>DVJP01000019.1 GCA_018716725.1 Candidatus Merdivicinus excrementipullorum
ACTCGTCCCCTACAATTCTCCCGGAAGGTTTGGGGATATTTGTAGGGGCCGGGTCCCCCGGCCCGCATGAAACGCCTGAATGTTCTGGAAAAACGGCGGGATGGGAAACCCGTCCCCTACAATTCTCCCGGAAGGTTTGGCGGCATTTGTAGGGGCCGGGTCCCCCGGCCCGCATGAAACGCCGGAACGTTCTGGAAAAACGGCGGGACGGGAAACCCGTCCCCTACAATTTTTCCCGGAAGGCGTTGGAATTATTTATTTCGCGACGATGTTCACCAGTTTGCCCTTAACGTACAGCTCCTTGACAATCTTCTTGCCCTCGATTTCGGCGGCGACACGTGGCTCCGCCTTGGCCAGGGCAATGGCTTCCTCCTGGGAGATGTCCGCCGGGACAACCATCTTCGCCCGGATCTTGCCGCAAACCTGGGCCACGATCTCCACGGTGGATTCCTTGCATTTTTCCTCGTCCCATTTCACCCACTGGCAGGAGGAAATTGGGCCGCCGAAGCCCATCTCCTCAAACAGCTCCTCAGTCATGTGAGGGGCGAAGGGGTTGAGCATAATCAGCAGATCCCGGTATTCGGCCCGGTTGATGGCGCCGCTGTCGGAAATCTGATTCAAGAGGCTCATCATGGCCGCAATGGCGGTGTTGAACTTCATGGACTCAATGTCCTCGGAAACTTTTTTGATGGTCTGATGGAAGGGGGTTTCCAGCTCTTTGCGGTAGCTGTCCCCATCCACCAGAATGTTCTGGAGGTTCCAAATGCGGTCCAAAAACCGTTTGCAGCCCCGGACGGAATCCATGCTCCAGGGGGCGGATTTCTCAAAGTCGCCCATGAACATCTCGTAAAGCCGCAGGGTGTCCGCGCCGAAGTCCCGGACGATGTCGTCGGGGTTGATGACGTTGCCCCGGGATTTGCTCATCTTCTCGCCGTTTTCGCCTAAAACCATGCCGTGGCTGGTGCGTTTGGCGTAAGGTTCGCTGCAGGGGACGACGCCCTGGTCGTAGAGGAATTTGTGCCAGAAGCGGGAATAAAGCAGATGCAGGGTGGTGTGCTCCATGCCGCCGTTGTACCAGTCAACGGGCAGCCAGTATTTGAGGGCCTCCGGAGAAGCCAAGGCCTCGTTGTTGTGGGGATCGCAGTAGCGGAGGAAATACCAGGAGGAGCCGGCCCACTGGGGCATGGTGTCGGTTTCCCGCTTGGCGGGACGGCCGCAGACGGGGCAGGTGGTATTTACAAAGCTGTCGATCTTGGACAGGGGGGATTCGCCGTCCTCGGTAGGCTCGTAGCTTTCCACATCCGGCAGACGCAGGGGCAGTTCGCTTTCCGGGACCGGGACATAGCCGCAGTGGTCGCAGTGGACAATGGGGATAGGCTCGCCCCAGTAACGCTGGCGGGCAAACACCCAGTCCCGGAGCTTGTAGTTGACCTTCCGCTCGCCCTTGCCGGTTTCGGTGAGCCAGTCTTTGATCTTCTCCTTGGCTTCCTCCACAGTCAGGCCGTCCAAGAAGCCGGAGTTGACCATCACGCCGGTGTCGCAGTCGGTGAAGGCTTCCTTCTCAATGTCGCCGCCCTTGACCACCTCGATAATGGGGAGGCCAAATTTCTTGGCGAATTCATAGTCCCGGGTGTCGTGGGCCGGAACCGCCATAATGGCGCCGGTGCCGTAGCTTACCAGGACGTAGTCGGAAATGAAAATGGGGATTTCCTTGCCGTTTACCGGGTTGATGCCCATAACGCCGTCCAGCTTCACGCCGGTTTTGTCTTTGTTCACCTCGGTGCGCTCAAAGTCGGACTTTTTGGCGGCTTCCTTTTGGTAAGCCCGGATCTCGTCCATATTTTTGAGCTTATCCGCCCATTTTTCGATAAAGGGGTGCTCCGGAGAAACCACCATGTAGGTTGCGCCGAACAGGGTGTCGGGGCGGGTGGTGTAAACCCGGAGGGTGTCCCCGGCGGTGGTGCCGAAATCCACTTCCGCGCCGGTGGAACGGCCGATCCAGTTGATCTGGGAGGTTTTCACCCGCTCGATATAGTTTACATCCGCCAGGCCGTCAATGAGCTTCTGGGCGTACTCGGTGATTTTTAACATCCACTGGGATTTGACCTTGTGGATGACCTCGCCGCCGCAGCGTTCGCAGACGCCGCCTACGACTTCCTCGTTGGCCAGGACGCACTTGCAGGAGGTGCACCAGTTGACGTTCATCTCGCTCTTATAGGCCAGGCCGGCTTTAAAGAGCTGAATGAAGATCCACTGGGTCCATTTGTAGTAATCCGGGTCGGTGGTGTTGATTTCCCGCTGCCAGTCGAAGGAAAGCCCTAAGGATTTCAGCTGGCTTTTGAACCGGGCCACATTCCGTTTAGTGACCTCGGCGGGATGGATGTGGTGCTTAATGGCGAAGTTTTCCGTGGGCAGGCCGAAAGCGTCCCAGCCCATGGGGTACAGGACGTTGTAGCCCTCCAGACGGCGTTTCCGGGCCACAATGTCCAGGGCGGTGTAAGGCCGGGGATGGCCTACGTGCAGGCCCTGTCCGGAAGGATAGGGGAATTCTACCAGGGCGTAGAATTTGGGCTTGGTGTAGTCGTTTTCCGCGTGGAAGGTGTTGTGTTCCTCCCAGTAGTTCTGCCATTTTTTCTCAATGGCCTGAAAATCGTAGGATTTCATGGCTTTCGTTCCTTTCTTCACAAATCAAAAGGCTTCCGTTCCCTGCAATGCAAGAAACGAAAGCCAAACTTCCGCGGTACCATTCTCGTTGGCGCAAAGCGCCCGCTTTTTCCCATAACGGAGGAAAACCGTCCGCGCCTAATAAGGGGGGAACCCTGTTCAGCGGGAAGCTCAAGGGCGAGCGCGTCCGGCCCGGCACACTGCCTTGCAGCATCCGGCAGCTCTCTGAAGTGGGGCGGGGAGGACTTTTTCCCTGTCACAGCTTTTCCGATATATTTTTTATTATAACAGATTTTAAAAAAATGTCAACCCCGGCGGCGCGGCGAATCGCCGATGACAATTCGGCGATGAAAACCGGGCGGATGTGGGCATCCGCCCCTACAAATGCCGCCAAACCTTCCGGGAACATTGTAGGGGACGGGTTTCCCGTCCCGCCGTTTTTCCAGAACGTTTCGGCGTTTCATGCGGGCCGGGGGACCCGGCCCCTACAAATATCCCCAAACCTTCCGGGAAAATTGTAGGGGACGGGTTTCCCGTCCCGCCGTTTTTCCGAAACGTTTCGGTCCCTACTGTCCCTCTGGGTTCGGAATCTGGATTTCGCCGTTTTCCTCTTCAAATTCTTTGATACACTGGCGAATCAAATATAGAATCTGACCGTTTGCGGAACGCCCTTCATATTTTGCGATATAGCGTAATTTATAATGCAGCACCGGTTCCACCTCAATGCCTAAATGTTTGTTATTTTTATTCCGCATAACAACCCCTCAAATAATCTTATTATAAGTTTATTTTAAGATTGTTTTATGGTATAATGTTGGAAGTATACTTGATTTAAGTATACCAAATTTGATTCAAGGGGTGTTCTTTATGAAGATTGCGATTATTGGTTCCCGGAACTTAATTGTCACAGATTTGGAAAAGTATATTCCAGAGGAAATAACCGAAATTGTTTCAGGCGGCGCAAAAGGAATTGATTCCTGTGCCCGGGCGTATGCTCACGCAAACCATATAAAGCTAACAGAATTTTTGCCGGAATACCCAAAATATGGAAAAAGCGCACCGCTTCGTAGAAATTTACAGATTATTGATTATGCCGATGCCGTTCTAGCCTTTTGGGATGGAAAATCAAAAGGTACAAAATATGTAATTGAACAATGCAAAAAGAAAAATAAAAAAGTGACAGTCTTTTTAAAAAAGTCTGCCACTTAATTTGTAGGGGCGCGCATTGCGCGCCCGCGGTTATCCAAAACAAACTGGAATCCCACGACGGGCGGATATGGGCATCCGCCCCTACAAATTTGCCAACGCCTTTCCGGGAACATTGTAGGGGACGGGTTTCCCGTCCCGCCGTTTTTCCCGGAACGTTTCGATTTTTCACGCGGGCCGGGGGACCCGGCCCCTACGAATATCCTCAAACCTTCCGGGAACATTGTAGGGGGACAATGCCGCCATCGTCCCCCGTTTTCCGAAATATTTTATTTGGTCAGCAGATGGGAAATGTCGATCTGCTCCCCGTCGGCCCACAGGCGTTCCAGGTCGTAGAATTCCCGGGTTTCCTCGTAGAAAACATGGACAATCACATCGGTGTAATCCAGCACGATCCAGTTCTCGCTTTTATACCCTTCCACATTGTGGGGCTTTTCGCCCTTCTGCCCCAGCTGGTATTCTACCTCGTCCGCCAGCATCTTCACCTGAGTGGAGCTGGAACCCGCGGCAATGACGAAATATTCCCCCAGGATGGTCAAATCCCCCACCCGGATGACCCGGATATCCCGGGCCTTTTTGCTGTCCAGAATCCGGACAGCGTTTTCCATCAGTTCTTTCGCGTTCATAAATCCTCCTATTGCCCCGAATCGCTGCCGCCGTCCAGCAGGTCGCCGATCGTCGAGGTGTTATCGTCGTAAATATCCGTTGTGTTCTGAAGCTCCACCAGATTCAAGTCCTCTGCCGCCAGCGGCTCCTCATAGGGCCGGAAGCTGGCGTTAAGGACCTCCAGCAGCGGCTCGATGTGCACCGACCACACCGACTGCCCGTTGGGGGCGTAGCACCCTTCGCCGGGAACCATATGGAAGCTGATATCCTCCATCTCAATGCCCATAACCAGCTCCACCATGCTTAAGACGGTTTTCACATCCAAATCCGTGGTGACGTTCTCCATAACGGTGGGCACCAGGTTGGTGATCTGCCCGATGGACAGATTTTTGAATTTCTGGAACAAGGCCGCCAAAAATTCCCGCTGAGCGTTCATGCGCCCCACGTCGGAGCCGCGGCTGTAGCGTTCCCGGACGAATTTTTCCGCCTGGATGCCGTTTAAGGTCTGAAGGCCCGGCTGGAAGGTGACGCCCTCCAGGGTAAAGCTCTCCTGGATGTTGATTTCCACGCCGCCGATGGCGTCCACAATGGTGATAAAGCCGTCCATGTTAATATTGACATAGTGGTCCAATGGAAGCTGGAACCGGTCGTAAATCACCTGGGCCAAGCCCTCCAGGCCGCTGCGGCCGTAAACGCCGTTGATTTTCCCGGTGGAGGAAACGTCCGTCCCCACATAGGTATCCCGGGGGATCTGCAAAACGTCCACCTTGTTGGTGTCCAGGTTCAGCTGCACCACCATAATCACGTCGGTGAGCTTGGCCCGGGCGGTGCCGGCTGAAGCGTCGATAGTGTTATAGTCGATGCCGGTTACCAGGAAATTGGTCACCCGGCCCCGGTTTTCCTCCGCCGTCTGGATGCTTTCGTCAATGCTGACGGCGTTGCCGGACTCGTCCACTTCGGAAAGCGGCTTCCAGTTCATCAAGGACACATACCCGATAATTCCGGCGGACACGCCGATGAGCACTACCGACAAAACCAGCAGCACCCGGTCCAGCGCCGAAAGCCTCCGCTTTTTGTTTCCATTCTTTGCCATGAAATCCTACCTTTCTCCTAAAGGTTGCCGGAAGGCCGGCCCGCTTTTTTCAAAGCGATTTCGTTATAGCAGGCCAGGGAATCCGGCTGAAGGGGCATTCCCTTTTCCACCAAATCCCCCAGCAGGTATTGAAGCGAGTAAAAAATCGCCTCGTCCAGGTCCTGTTCCGACAGTTTCCGCACCTTTTTCACATCGCTGAAATCCCGGTCGGCAGAGGTCAGGTCCGCCAGATAAACAACCTTTTCCAGCTTGGACATCCCGGCCCGGCCGGTGGTATGGTAGCGGATGGCGTTCAGCACATCCTCATCCCGGATGCCCAGCGCGTCCCGGGCGTACAAAAAGCCGCAGGGGGCGTGCCAGATGGGCGGGGACGCCAAATCCACACTTGATAAAAGTATATCAGACTTTTCGAGGGTTTGCAACAAAATTTTTATGGGCGTATTTTTTTCGATATCGTGAATAAGCCCGGCCAGCTCCGCTTTCTGCGGGTCGGCCCCGTGGATATTGGCCAGCTCCACCGCCCGTTCCATGACGTTCAGGGAATGGGCGAAGCGTTTGGGGGTCAGCCGTTCCTTCAAAACAGCCTCATATTCCGGATAATGGGTTTTCATGCCTTGTAAAGCCCCTTTCGATTGATATAATCCAAAACCGCCGGCGGCAGGAGGCCGGAAACGTCCTCCCCCCGGCGGAGCTTTTCCCGGACCATGGTGGAGGAAAGGGGCAGCGGTTCCACCCGGATGACCTTGGCCTTTCCAAGGGCCGCGGCTTTTTTCTCCAGCATCGCTTCCTCCCCCTCGTCCCGGGCAAAGGCGGCGATATCCGCCAGGCGCAGGATGTCCTTCCACCGGTGCCAATGGTCAAAGGAACAGAGCATATCCGCCCCCATAAGCAGGGTGAACCGGCTCTCCGGGAACAGAAACCGCAGCTTTTCCATGGTTAAAATGGTAAAGCTCCGACCCTTGGAGCGCTGTTCCAAGTCGCTGACCCAAACCTTTTCCATCCCCTCCACCGCAAGGCGCACCATTTCCAGCCGGTCTTTGTTGGAGGCCAGGTCCACCGGCGCTTTGTGGGGCGGGATATTGGTGGGGATAATCAGCATCCGGTCAAAGGATAAAAGCTTAGACGCTTCCCGGATCAAATGCAGGTGCCCGTTGTGAATGGGGTTAAAGGTCCCGCCGTAAATACCGAAATGCTCCATGGAAAAGACCTCCTTCCGCAGGATTTAGTCCAGCTGGATCACCGGTTCCTCCGGATTCTGCTTGTAAAGGGTGATGCGGGTGCCCACCACCTGGACTACGTCGCAGCCGGTAGCCTGGGCGATTTCGTTGGCCGCCTCCTTGGCGGAATAGATGCTGTTTTCCAGCACCCGGATTTTGATAAGCTCCCGGGCTTTCAGGGCGTCCTCCACCTGCTTTACCGTGTTTTCGCTGATGCCGCCCTTGCCGATCTGCAAAATGGTTTCCAAAGAATTCGCCATGGAGCGGAGTTTTGCCCGCTGCTTGCTGTTTAACATAATCATTCTCCTTTTTTGATATTGTGTCCATCGATTTTTCCGGGGTGTTCCGGCATTTCATATCCCTATGAACGTTTCAAATAGAATCAAAATCCTTTTTTGTAGGGGCGCGCCGCTTGTCGTGCGCCAGCCAACGCTTGACGCGAGGCTCAGCGGCCGCAGCGGCTTAAATACGCCTCCAACATCCGGTTGGCCCGGCCCCGGTGGCTGACGGCGTCTTTCTCCTCCGCGGACATTTCCCCGAAGGTTTTGTCCTCCCAGTAAAAGAGAGGGTCGTAGCCAAACCCGTCGCTCCCCTTTGGCTCAAAACCGATTTTCCCAGGACAGATGCCCTCGAAAACCTGCTCCTGCCCCTCCGGGCTGATGTAGGCGATGGCGCAGGTAAAGTGGGCGGAGCGGTTCTCCACCCCTTCCAGTTCGGAAAGGAGCTTCCGGTTCCGGTCGGCGTCGGTGGCGTCCTCCCCGGCATACCGGGCGGAGTAGACCCCGGGCCGGCCGTCTAACGCGTCCACGCAGAGGCCGGAATCGTCGGCGATAACCGCCGTGTGAGCCTGTTCCCAGACAGCCCTTGCCTTAATCAGGGCGTTTTCCGCGAAGGTGCCGCCGGTTTCCTCCACGTCAACGGAAATCCCCTTTTCCTTCTGGGAAAAGACGGTGTAGCCCAAAGGCTCCAGCATCCGTTTAAATTCCCGCACCTTCCCGGCGTTGCCGGTGGCAATGATAATCTCCATCTATGTTATTCCCCTTTTTTCAAAATCTTTTTCCGGACGAGGAAGCAGGCAACCGAAACCGCCGCCAAAATCAGCGGCAGAATCATTTCCAAGCAGTAAAGAACAGTTGTCCATATACCGCCGGTAGATATAACGGCAGTTGCTACATAAACTGACGTAGGGCCGTCCGCGCCGCCGATAATCCCCAGGGAACCGATTTGCGGCGCTGCCTTGGTAATCCACCATACGGCAATCCACGGCCCCCAGATCAGCACCGCACAAACAGCGGCCAGAATCCCGGAAACAATCCCCGCGATTTTTAAGGCTCTCGCTTTAGTCATGTTTTTCATTCCTCTCTGTATTGTTTCGATTCCTGCGGGATGTTCCGGCGTTTTACGCGGTCCCTACGAACACCGGAATCCCTTTTGTAGGGGCGCGCATTGCGCGCCCGCGGTTTTTGCACAATGTTGCGGAACACCATCGGGCGAACCCAGTTCGCCCCTACAATACGTTTTCTATGCCGTTTTACAAACACAGTAGAAGATGGAACACATCGATACGGCGAGTTTATCGAGCCGTCCAGCGGTAGGTCCGGCGCTGTGCGGCCGCGTCGAATTGGCCGCGGGGCCTCCCCGCTATTCAAAGAGGGCTTCTACGAAATCCTCCGGCACAAATTCCTGCAAATCGTCGATCTTTTCGCCCACGCCTACAAACCGCACCGGCAGCCCCAGCTGGTTCTTGATGGAAACCACAATGCCGCCCTTGGCGGTGCCGTCCAGCTTGGTCAGCACAATGCCGGTGATGTTGGCCGCTTCCTTGAACTGCTCCGCCTGGTTGAC
>DVJP01000020.1 GCA_018716725.1 Candidatus Merdivicinus excrementipullorum
TGGTTTTAGAATCGGAGGAAGGCGTTGTTTTCGGGCTGGCCAACCTCGGCTCCTCCCGGGACAAGGAACGCCCGGACTGGGGGGAGCTGCGGGCCATTTACCTGCTGCCGGAATACTGGCGCAAAGGCTCCGGCACGGCCCTGTTCCAAGGAGCAGAGGAAGAACTGCGGCGGAGAGGGTACAGCCGGTATTTTCTCTGGGCCTTTTGTGAAAACCCTCGCGCCCGGCGGTTTTACGAAAAAATGGGGATGCGGCTTTCCGGCAGGGAGCAGCCCTTTACCCTGGGCGGCAAAGAGCTTTGGGAATGCCGGTATGAAAAGGAGCTTCTATGAACTTTGAAAAAATTGCCGCCCTCTTTGACGGCTGGGAGGAAACCATGATCTGGTCGGCCTTGCAGGGGGTCATGGGGGAGATTACGGCCGACGGCCCGGAAAATCCAAAATCCGCCCGGATCTTGCTGGGGGATTTCGGATTTTTCGCCGGGGAACCCAACGAAAGGCTGGTTTCTTCCATGCTGGAAAACCGTTCCTTCCTGCTGGCCGTCCCCCAAAATGAAGAATGGGCCGCCTGCATGGAGAAAATCTTCCCAAACTCCCGCCGCATTCCCCGTTACGCCATCAAAAAGGAGCCGGGCTGCTTTGACCGGGAAAGGCTGCAAAAATTTGCCCGGGACATCCCGGCGGAATATGCGGTGGTTCCTATCAACGAAGAACTGTTCTACCGAGTGCAGGAGGAAGAATGGAGCCGGGATTTCTGCGCGAACTTCCAAAGCTGGGAGCAGTACGCCCGGTACGGCGGCGGGTTTGCGGCCCTTTATCAGGGGAAAATCGCAGCAGGGGCGTCCTCCTATACCGCCTATCGGGAGGGCATGGAAATCGAGGTGGACACCAAAGAAGCCCACCGCCGGAAGGGCTTGGCCCTCTGCTGCTGCGCAAACCTCATCCTGTCCTGCCTGGAAAAGGGGAAATACCCCAGCTGGGACGCGGCGAACCTACAGTCGGTGGCCCTGGCGGAAAAGCTGGGGTACCATTTTGACCGGGAATATTTGACCTTAGAAGTTCAATCATAAATGAACATCTGAGATAGAAAATTGATACAGAAAATCAGGAGGAACCCCTTTTGACCATAAAACCCTTGAACGAAATCTTCAACCTCCCCATTCCGGAGGAAGAAATTTTCCGAATTGCCGCAGCTGTGCCGGAACCGCTCATAAACTGGTACCGGCAAAACGCCCGGGCGCTTCCCTGGCGGAAAAACCCCGAGCCTTACCGGGTGTGGGTGTCGGAAATTATGCTCCAGCAGACCCGGGTGGAGGCGGTAAAGCCCTATTACCAGCGGTTTTTGGAAGCCCTGCCGGACGTGGCCGCCTTGGCAAATGCCCCGGAAGAACAGCTGATGAAGCTTTGGGAGGGCTTAGGCTATTACAGCCGGGCCAGGAACCTGCAAAAAGCCGCCCGGCAGGTCATGGAGCGTCACGGCGGCAAGCTCCCTCCCTCTTATGAGCTTTTGCTGGACTTGGCCGGATTCGGGGAATATACCGCCGGGGCGGTGGCGTCTATCGCCTTCGGCATCCCCGTCCCGGCTGTGGACGGAAACGTCCTGCGGGTGTTTTCCCGAGTTTTGGCCTCGGACAGCGACATTATGGCCCCGGCCGTCCGCAAGGGCTGCCGCCGCCTTCTGCTGGAAACCATGCCCCAAAACTGCCCCGGGGACTACAACCAGGCCCTGATGGAACTGGGGGCCACCCTCTGCGCTCCAAACGGTCCGCCAAACTGCACGGCCTGTCCATTATCCCATCTGTGCCGGGCGTATTTAAACGGCAACCCGTCGGCTTTCCCGGTGAAGGCCCCCAAAAAGGAACGACGGGTGGAGGAGAAAACCATATTCGCCGTCATTTCCCCGGAAGGGGTACTGCTGCGCAAACGCCCGGAGGAGGGGCTTTTGGCGGGGCTTTGGGAATTTCCCTGGGAGGAGGGGCATCTCTCCAAGAGAGAAACCGGCAAAAAGCTGGAAGAATGGGGGATTTCCCCGAAAAAACGGCATACCCTCCGCCTGGCAAAACATATTTTTACCCATGTGGAATGGCGGATGGCCGGGGTTCTGGCCGTCTGTGAAAAAATCCTCCCGCCGGAGGGCATGCGCCTGGTAACCTGGGAGGAAATGGAAACCGTGTATACCGTGCCCAGCGCGTTTTCCGCGTTTCAGAAAGCCGCACTGGCCGCCAAGGAGGAATTGCCATGAACGAAGAATTTTTAGCCCAAATCAAAGAGGAAACCCGGACGGCTTTCGGGGAGCTTTTGAACGCCGCCAAATTAAAGCCCGGCCAAATCGTGGTGGTGGGGTGCAGCTCCAGCGAAATCGTTGGGGAAAAAATCGGCACCTGCTCCAGCATGGAGGCGGCGGAAGCGGTCTTTTCCGTTTTGCGGGAAATGACGGCGGAGCGGGGATTATTCCTGGCGGCCCAGTGCTGCGAGCATTTGAACCGGGCGCTGGTGGTGGAGGAAGCCTGCGCCGAGAAATACGGCCTTCAGCAGATCAACGCCGTCCCCTGGGCCCACGGCGGCGGGGCCATGGGGACCACCGCCTACCAGAAATTCGAACGCCCTGTCCTGGTGAGCCATATCAAAGCGGCGGCAGGGCTGGATATCGGCGGCACTTTGATTGGGATGCATTTGAACGAAGTGGCCGTGCCATTCCGGGCCAGCGTCAGCCGCATCGGGAACGCCATTCTGCTTATGGCCCGCACCCGTCCGCCCTTTGTGGGGGGCGAGCGCGCCCATTACGACGAAGATTTGCTGTGAGAAGATTCTTCCAGATTTTGCAGGGCGAATTCGCAGCATTGCAGGATGAGAGAATTAAACGAAACTCCTTCCTGTGAGGCAATTTCTGTCAGCCGGTCAAAAAGGGCGGAAGTAAAGCGGATAGTGCGGGGAATATTTGCTTTATCGCGCAGGGGATGAACGATGAACATAGAAAGACCTCCAAAAGAAAAAATAAAAGTTTTACTCGATTTTTTTCAAAAAATCGCGGATTCCAAAGGCAGAGCCTTTGGTCGCACTCCGCAGAGTGCGAAATCTCCATGATACCAAAAGATCAGGAGGCGGGAACCCTATCTTCCGCTTTTCAAGCGGCGGGGTTTCCTATTTATCTCCTCGTATTATAGCACAAAAATTTCAAATCGGAAGAAAATGCTACAATTCAGTTGCATTGGATTTTTGTGCTGTGCTTTCGCAAAAAAAAATAGCAGAGATTTTAAATTGTCAGCGGGAAGTGTATCGAAGATACGAAACAGGAAAAAATGAAATTCCGGTTTCATTTGCAATTATTCTCGCCCGTTATTATGACGTTACCACCGATTACCTTTTAGGGTTGACCAAAGAACGCAAACCGTTTCCGAAGAAATGACGTGTTTTTTGGGGAACCCCTTGATAGGGTTCCCCACGATGGAACAGTCCACCGGACTATTCCATCTCCCCTCCTGATCTTTTTTTATCATAAAGATTTCGCTCGTTGCGACGAGCGAGAAGGGACTCCGTCCCCTTCACCCCTGCCGCCTTTTGAAAAAGGCGGGCGAAAACTTTAATTTTTCGCTTACAGGGTGCGTAAAAGATAAAAATTCTCCAAAATCTCGATTTTACAGAAAAATATCTTGCAATTATCCGAAGGCTGTGCTATAATAAACGGAAAACCCCTATGGGAAAAATCTTACAGAAAGGAACGTCGCCATGAACAACGAATTTAAAGAAATCGCCGCCCGTATCCGGGAACTGCGGGAAGCCTGCGGCTATACCCAGGAGGAAATGGCCGGTTTTGTAAAAGCCGACCCGGAAACTTACGCCGGCTATGAGCGCAGCGGCGAAAATATCCCCATCAGCGTCATTTACGAAATTGCCAACCGGTGCGGTGTGGATTTTACGGAGATCATGACCGGCGTCCGGGCGAAGCTCAACACTTACCACATTGTCCGCCGGGGCGAAGGCCGCAGCGTCGCCCGTTATCCCGGCTACCGGTTCGAGGACCTGGCTTTCCGCTACAACAAAAAAATTATGCAGCCTTTGCTGGTAACTTTGGAACCCTCCGACGACCCTGCCGACCTGGTAACCCACGCCGGGCAGGAATTTAACCTGGTGCTGGAAGGCTCCATTGCCGTGGTGTTTGACGACAAGGAACTGGTTCTCACCGCCGGGGATTCCATTTACTTTAACCCCACCCATCCCCACGGCCAGCGGTGCGTCGGGACGGTCAAAGCCCGTTTCCTCACTGTCATCGCCGAGTAACCGGGTATCTTCAGCAAGGGAGGCTTCTATATCATGCTTTTAGACCGTTTTCTTCCCCGGATAGAATTTGATTCCTACGAGGATTTTAAAGAGAATTATAAAGTGAACGTGCCGGAGGATTTCAACTTCGGCTTCGACATTGTGGACGCCTGGGCCGATCAGGAGCCGGACAAAAAGGCCCTGGTTTGGGTCAACGACCACAATGAAGAAAAAACCTTCACCTTTACCGACATCAAGCGCCTTTCCAACCAGGCCGCCAACTTTTTCAAAAGTCTGGGTATCAAAAAAGGCGACGTTGTCCTTCTGATTCTGCGCCGCCGGTGGGAATACTGGGTCTGCGCCACAGCCCTGCACAAAATCGGGGCCACCTTGATCCCCGGTTCTTTGCAGCTGACCAAAAAGGACATCGTTTACCGGGCCAACGCCGCCGGGATTTCGGCGGTAGTCTGCGTCAACGACGATTTTGTCATCAAACAGGTGGAGGACGCCTGGGACAGCGCGCCCACCCTTAAAAACCGCATCCTGGTGGTGGACAAACGGGAGGGCTGGCTCTGCTTTGAGGAGGAAATCGCCAAATTCTCCGGCGAATTCCCCCGTCCGACAGGTTCCGAGGCCACCCGCTGGGACGACATTATGCTGGTTTACTTCACCTCCGGCACCACCGGCATGCCCAAAATGGTGCAGCATAACTTTTCTTATCCGTTAGGCCACATTGTCACTGCCAAATACTGGCAGCAGGTCCAGGAAAACAAGCTCCATATGAGCGTTTCCGATTCCGGCTGGGCCAAATTCGGCTGGGGCAAGATTTACGGCCAGTGGATCTGCGGGGCGGTGATTTTCGCCTATGACATGGACAAATTCATCCCCTTAAACCTTCTCAAAATGATTACCAAATACCAGGTGACCACCTTCTGCGCGCCCCCCACCATGTACCGGTTTATGCTCCAGGAGGATGTGACCCAGTTCGACCTGTCCTGCATTAAGCACTGCTGCATTGCCGGCGAGCCGTTAAACCCCGAGGTTTTCCGCAAATGGTACGAGCTGACGGGGTTAAAGCTCTGCGAAGGCTTCGGCCAGAGCGAATCTTCGGTTATGCTGGCCAATTTCCAGTGGTTTGAGCCTATCCCCGGCTCCACCGGGAAGCCTTCCCCCCTTTATGACATCCAGCTCATTGACGAGAACGGCAACCCCTGCCCTGACGGCGAGGAAGGCACCATCGCTGTTATGGACGTGGCCCATAACCCGCCTGTGGGGCTGTTTACAGGCTATTTCAAAAACGAGGAAATGACCAAGGAAAAGCTGGGCGGCGCATACTACGACACCGGCGACGTGGCCTGGCGGGATTCCAACGGATATTACTGGTTTGTGGGCCGCAACGACGACGTGATTAAGTGCTCCGGCTACCGCATCGGGCCTTTTGAGGTGGAAAGCGCCCTTTTGGAGCATCCGGCGGTGGTGGAGTGCGCCATTACGGCGGCCCCCGACCCCATCCGGGGCCAGGTGGTCAAGGCCACCGTTGTGCTGGCCGCCGGGTACACCCCCAGCGAAGAGCTGAAAAAGGAGCTGCAAAACCATGTAAAACGGGTGACGGCCCCCTATAAATACCCCCGGATCGTGGACTTTGTGGCGGAGCTTCCCAAAACCCTGGGCGGCAAAATCAAGCGCGCCCAGATCCGCCACCACGACGCAGGCGCCGGCGTACAGCCATAATGCCTCGCGCCGGGTTTTGGCAGGCCTGGAACCGGGTTCCCTGTGGGAATTTGGCGGAGTGATTTTGCAAACAAATTACAGAGTGCCGAAAAATTTTTTCTTGACAAATGGGAAAATCTGCGTTACAATGAAGAAAATTCGGAAAGGAGCAGTTACAGATGACCAAAAAACTGGAAACGCGTCGATTTATGGGATATTTTGGCTGGGGCTATTATTTTGCCGCCGGTCTTGTTTCCCATGAACATCTTTCGTTGCCCAGTTCGCGACAGCTGTAATCTTTCCTGGAAGAAAATAAACAGGATCGGCGGCCCGCATCTTTGGAAACGAAGATGCGGGCCTTTTTGTATGCCATCGTCAAAAAAGGAGTTTTGAACATGATTATCGTACTGAAAAAAGACGTCAGCCCCGAGGAAATGCGGAAATTGGTGGCGGATATTGAGTCCGTGGGCAATATCAAGGCCAACACCATTATCGGCGAGCAGTCCAACGTCATCGGCCTGGTGGGGGATACTACCCGCTTAAACGAGGACGATATCGCCGCCAATGACATTGTGGAGTCGGTGAAACGGGTCCAGGAACCCTACAAAATGGCCAACCGGAAATTCCACCCGGAGGATACTGTAATCCAGGTCCCCTCCGCAAACGGCTCCGTCACAATCGGCGGCGGCGCCTTCCAGATTATCGCCGGGCCCTGCTCCGTGGAGAGTGAGGAGCAGATCACCGAAATCGCCAAATCTGTCAAGAAAAGCGGCGCGAAACTCCTGCGGGGCGGCGCCTTCAAGCCCCGCACCTCCCCCTACGCCTTCCAGGGCCTCCATGACGAGGGCATCCGCCTGCTTTTAAAGGCCAAAAAGGAAACGGGCCTGCCCATTGTCACGGAAATCATGTCGGCGGCCCATCTGCCCCTCTTCGAGGATGTGGACGTCATCCAGGTCGGGGCCAGGAACATGCAGAACTTTGAGCTGTTAAAGGAACTGGGCGCCGTCCAAAAGCCCATCCTCTTAAAACGGGGCTTAGCAAACACCCTGGAGGAGCTGCTCATGAGCGCCGAGTACATTATGGCCGCCGGGAACCCCAACGTCATCCTCTGCGAACGGGGCATCCGCACCTTTGAAACCGCCACCCGGAACACCCTGGACATCTCCGCCATCCCCATGCTGAAAAAGGCCTCCCACCTGCCGGTCATCGTGGACCCCTCCCACGCCTGCGGCATCGCGTCCATGGTGGAGCCTATGGCCAAAGCCGCGGCGGCCGTGAGGGCCGACGGCCTGATTATCGAGGTGCACAACAACCCTCAAAAGGCCCTCTGCGACGGCAAGCAGTCCATCACCCCCGAAGCCTTTGACAAGCTTGTGAAAACCATCCGCCCCTTCGCGGAATTAAACGGCAAAACCCTGTAAAAGAGAGGAGCTTTCCCATGAAACAGCTGACCGTGTCCCTGCCGGAAGGCCGCAGTTATGACATTGCCATTTCCCGGGGAATTTTGGCCCGGTGCGGGGAGGAGATCCGCAAAATTTATCAGGGGAAGGAAATTGCCGTGGTTACTGACAGCAACGTGGGTCCCCTGTACGCCAAAACCGTCCTGGATTCCCTGAAAGGAGCCGGTTTTTCGGTAAAATCCGTCTCTTTCCCGGCCGGGGAGCAGAGCAAGAATATGGACACCCTGGTGCAGCTTTACGACGGGCTTTTGACCCCCTATCCCTTCCCCATGACCAGGGGCGGGCTGATTGTGGCGTTAGGCGGCGGCGTCACCGGGGATATGGCCGGCTTTGCGGCGGCCACCCTGTTCCGGGGCGTCCCCTTTGTCCAAATCCCCACAACCCTGCTTTCCCAGGTGGATTCCTCCGTGGGGGGCAAGGTGGCGGTGGACTTAAAGCAGGGCAAAAACCTGGCCGGGGCCTTTTACCAGCCCAAGGCGGTGCTCATCGACCCGGACACCTTAAACAGCCTGCCGGACCGGGTGTTCTTTGACGGCATGGCCGAGGTGGTGAAATACGGCTTCATCGGCGATCGGGGGCTTTTGGAACTGCTGGAAAGCTGCGCCGGGCGGAAGGAGCTTTCCGAAAAAATTGAGGAAATCATTTTCCGCAGCTGCGACCAGAAACGCCGGGTGGTGGAAGCCGACGAGCAGGACACCGGCGGCCGGATGGTCTTAAATTTCGGCCACACTCTGGGCCACGCCTATGAAAAGCTGGGGAATTACAGCCGCTACATGCACGGGGAGGCGGTTTCCTGCGGCATGGTATCCATCCTAAAAATGGGGGAGGCCCACGGCCTGACAAAGCCCGGCGCGGCAAAGCGGGCGGAAACCCTCCTTGCCCGCTGGGGCCTGCCGGTGAAGGCGGAGGAAATCCCGGCAAACCTTCTGGGGGAAACATTGGCCTATGACAAAAAGGGCAGCGGCGGCGACATTACGGCGGTGTTCTGCAAGGAACCGGGGGAGGCCCTCCTGCACAAAATGCCCCGGGCCGAATTTGCAAAATGGGCGGAGGAGCTTTTATGAACCTGCAGATTACCCCGGCAAAGCTCCAGGGGAATGTGAAAATTCCCGCCTCCAAAAGCGCCGCCCATAGGCTCCTTTTGTGCGCCGCCTTCGCCAGAGGGGAGAGCCGCCTTTCCGGCTTTTCCCCCTCGGCGGACATGACGGCCACCATAAACGGCTTGAAGGCTTTAGGGGCCGAAACGGAGGTTTCCGGCGACACGGTCATTGTCCGCCCCGGCGTGCCGACGGGTGGTGAGATAGACTGCGGCGAGTCCGGCTCCACCCTGCGGTTTTTGATCCCTCCGGCCCTGGCCCTTTCCGGCGGAAAGGAAATCGTTTTTGCGGGCCACGGGCGGCTTATGGAACGGCCCTTGTCCCCCTATTTTTCCCTCTTTGAGGAAAAGGGCGTCCGCTGGAAGCAGGAGGGGAACCGGCTGGTTATCCAGGGCAGGCTGCTCCCCGGGAAATACGCCCTCAGTGGGAAAATCAGCTCCCAGTTTGTCACAGGGCTGCTGCTGGGGCTGGCCCTGCTGGAGGGGGACTCGGAAATCCTCATCACCGACCGGCTGGAATCCAAGGGCTATGTGGATTTGACCCTTTGGGCCATGAAAACGGCGGGAATTTCGGTGGAAAACCGGGATTACCAAAGGTTTATCGTCCCCGGAGGGCAGAAATTCCGGCCCGTTTCCGGGGAAATCGAGGGGGACTGGTCCCAGGCGGCATTTTTCCTGGGAATGAATTTCCTGGGCAGTGCGGTTTCCCTGTCCGGCCTCCGGGAAGATTCCCTGCAAGGGGACAAAGCGGTTTTCAAAATCCTTCAAAAAATGGAAACGCCCGGGGATTTGGAAATCGACGCTTCGGAAATCCCGGATTTAATCCCGGCCCTGGCCGGGGCCGCCGCCGGACGGAAGGGGAACACCAGGTTTTGTAACGCCGCCCGGCTGCGGTTAAAGGAAAGCGACAGGATTTCTTCCACCGCAAACCTCATCCGTTCCTTGGGCGGGGAAGCCAAGGAAGGCCCGGACTTTCTGGAAATTGCCGGAATGGGGCGCCTTTCCGGCGGCACCGTAGACTGCGCAAACGACCACCGCATCGCCATGGCTGCGGCGGAATTAAGCGTTATCTGCCAAACCCCGGTGACGTTGTTGGGGGCGGAATGCGTGAAAAAATCCTACCCGGGGTTCTGGGAGGACTTTGCCCGGCTGGGCGGAAAGGCGGAAGCACAATGACCTATGAGATTTTTGGGGAATCCCACGGCCCGGCTGTGGGGGTGGTGCTGGACAAGGTCCCGGCGGGGTTTGCTCTGGACATGGAGGACATTGCCCGGCAGATGGAAAGACGGCGGGCAAAAGGGGGGATCTCTACCAGCCGTATCGAAGGGGATGTGCCGGAAATTTTAAGCGGCGTTTATCAGGGGAAAACCACGGGGACGCCCCTCTGCGCCGTCATCAAAAACAGCAACACCCGGTCGGAGGATTATGCGAAAATGCAGAACCTGCCCCGGCCCTCCCACGGGGACTACGCCGGGTATGTGCGCTACAAGGGGGCCAACGACCCCCGGGGCGGCGGCCATTTTTCCGGGCGGCTGACGGCCCCCCTGGTTTTCGCCGGAAGCGTCGCCCGGCAGTTTTTGCGGGAAAAGGGCGTGGAAATCGGGGCCCATATCCTCCAAATCGGAGGGGTCTGCGACGCCCCCTTTGACCCGGCAAACATCCCGGAATCCCTTCTGCGGGCATTGCAGCAGGAGGCCTTCCCGGTGCTGGACAAAGCGGCCGGGGAAGCCATGAAGGGAGAAATCCTGGCGGCGGCTTCAGAGGGGGATTCCGTGGGCGGCGTCATCCAGTGCGGCGTGTCCGGTTTTCCCTGCGGTATTGGACAGCCGGGCCTGGACTGCGTGGAAAGCGTCATTTCCCGGCACATGTTCGCCGTCCCGGCAGTAAAGGGGATTTCCTTCGGCTTAGGGTTTGATTTTGCCGGGAAACGGGGCAGCGAGGTAAACGACCCCATGCGGATGGAAAACGGCAAAGTGATCTGCACCAAAAATAACAACGGCGGCATTACCGGCGGCATTTCAAACGGCATGCCCATTGTGTTCCAAACGGCGCTGAAGCCCACCCCTTCCATTGCCAAGGCCCAGGAAACCGTGGACTTAAGCGCCATGGAAAACGCGGAGATTGTCATTCACGGCCGCCACGATCCCTGCATTTTGAGCCGGGCGGCGGTGGTCATTGAAAGCGCGGCGGCCTTGGCCCTGTGGGAAATCATGGCAGGAGGGAATTTATGAACGGTGTGAATTTGGAAACCTCCCGGCTTTTGCTGCGGCGGTTTGAGATGGGCGACCTGGAGGACCTTTACGAATACGCCTGCCGTCCGGAGGTGGGGCCTGCCGCCGGGTGGAAGCCCCATGAATCCCGGCGGGAAACCGAACAGATTCTGGCGGGGTTTATCCACGGCACGGAGGTCTGGGCCGTGGTCCTCAAGGAAACCGGCAAGGTCATCGGTTCTGTGGGTCTCCACGGGGATTCCCACCGGAGCAGTTCCCCGGAGGTGAAAATGCTGGGCTACGTCCTTTCCCCGGATTATTGGGGGCGCGGCATTATGACGGAAGCCGCCCGGCGGGTGATTTCCTACGCCTTTGAGGAGCGGGGCGTCCAGCTTGTCAGCGTTTCTCATTTTTCTTTTAACAGCCGTTCCAAGCGGGTCATTGAAAAATGCGGATTTACTTATGAGGGAACCTTCCGGCGGTGCTTTCTGCGCTACGACGGGGAGTGGCTGGACGAGTGCTGCTACTCCATGACCCGGGAGGAATATTTTCTGGAAGGGGCGGAGAAATTTTGCTGAAAGCGGTATACAGCGGCATCCCCGGCTCCTACGCCGAGGAAGCGGCCCTGGCCTTTTTCCCGCAGGGGACGCCCCTTTTGCAGGCTTCCTCCTTTGGGGACGCCTGCAAAAAGCTGGCGGAGGGGGAGGCGGACCGGGCGGTTCTGCCGGTGGAAAACAGCACTACCGGGGCTATTGCGGAGGTTTACGACCTGCTTTCCCGGCACGGATTTTTCATTGTGGGGGAGCAGTACGTCCGCATCGAGCACTGCCTTATGGCCCTGCCGGGGACGGAGCTTTCCCAAATCCGGGAGGTAGCTTCCCATGAGCAGGGGATTTCCCAGTCGGCGGAGTTCTTAAGAAATTACCCGAACTGGGTGCGCCGCCCGGTTTACAACACCGCCGCGGCCGCCCAGATGGTTGCCCAAAGCGGGTCCCCCCACATGGCCGCCATCGCTTCCCGGCGGGCGGCGGAGTATTACGGGCTGTCCATTTTGGCCGGCAATATCAACCAGAAAGCGGAAAATTACACCCGTTTTATTATCGCGGCCAGAGAACCGGAGTTTGCGGAAAACAGCCGGAAAATCTCCCTGCTTTTCACCCTGCCCCACACAGTGGGGAGCCTTTGCCGGGTTCTGCGGCTTTTTGAGGAAGCGGGGATGAACCTAGTAAAAATCGAGTCCCGGCCCATGGCCGACCGGAACTGGGAGTACCTGTTTTTCTTGGATTTTGTCACAGACCGGCCGGATTCCCCGGAACAGCTGTTTGAACATGTGCGGGAATGCACCCAGACCTTCCGGTTTTTGGGGCGGTATCCCCACAAAGAGCCGGGAAAGTAAGGAGGGGCTGATTTGAAAGAGAACATTGTGCTCATTGGGATGCCCGGCTGCGGCAAAACCACTGTGGGGAAAAAGCTGGCCCGGCTTGCGGGGATGGTGTTCCTGGATTTGGACGCGGAAATTGAGAAGGCCGCCGGCTGCTCCATCCCTCAAATTTTTGAAACCCAGGGGGAGGGGGAATTCCGGCGGCTGGAGACCCTCTGCGCCAAAAAAGCGGCCCAATTGAAAGGCCGGGTCGTTGCCTGCGGCGGCGGCATTGTCCTTCGGGAGGAAAACATGGCCGCATTAAAGGAAACCGGCGTCATTGTCTTTTTGGACCGGAAGGTTTCAGACATCTGTTCGTCCAATTTAAGCGGGCGGCCTTTAATCGCCGGGGATTTAAGCCGGGTGCAGGCCCTTTACGACCAGCGCATCGGCCTTTACCGGAAATATGCGGAAATCACCGTGGACTGCTCCTGCACGCCGGAGGAAGCGGCCCAAAAGGTGCGGGAATTGATGCAAAAACGGGAGGAATGCAAATGAACTGGAAGCTGGCCGTCATCGGCGACCCCATTGCCCACAGCCTTTCCCCTGTGATTCAGGGGCAGATTATGGAAATCCTGGGGGTTTCCGGGGAATACAAGGCGGTTCATGTGAAGGCGGAGGAGCTGGCCGGGTTTATGGAGTACGCTCGGGAAAACCTTCACGGCTTTAACGTCACCATCCCCCACAAGGGGGCCGTCATCCCGTTTTTAGACGAAATCGACCCCTACGCCCAAAGCTGCGGGGCGGTGAACACCGTCCGGATCCGGGACGGGAAAATGACCGGCTTTAACACCGATGGCGACGGCATCCGGGCGGCTTTGCAGCAAATGGGGGCGGATTTTGCCGGGAGCCGGGTGGCTCTATTGGGGGCCGGAGGCGCGGCCCGGTCCATCTGCCGGAAAGCGCTTAACTGCGGGGCGGAATCGGTGCGGATTTTCTGCCGGAACCTGGAAAAGGGAGTACTGCTCACCGGCGGGGACAGCCGGGGGGAGGTTCTGCCTTTTTCCGAACTGTCGGCGGAAAACTGCGGCGGCTGGGCGGATATTGTCATCAACGCCACGCCTTTGGGCATGGAGGGGATTGGACAGGATTTTGCGGATTTCTCCTTCCTGGACAATGGGAAGCCCTTTGTCTGCGACATTGTGTACAAGCCCGCCGAAACCAATCTTTTAAAGGCCTGCCGGGAACGGGGGATAACCTGCAAAAACGGGCTGGATATGCTGGTTTACCAGGCGGTTTACGCTTTTATGCATTTCACCGGCCTGTCCTTTGACCCGGATACCGTCGCACGGCGAATCGCCGCTGATAATCCGACACAGCATTCCTGGCTCTGAAAAATCAGAATTGTATGCTCTGCTGTTTGTAAAATTCATGTTCTGTAGGGGCGGGGTTTCCCCGCCCGCCGAAGAATAGCGGCGCACGGCAACCGCGGGGCGTTCATTGTAAAATATGCACAAAAACAATCTTTTGTAACCGTTTACAATTCGTATTGCAATCCGCCGCCGGATTTGCTATACTAAAAGAAAACTGGGAGAATCTCCCCAATCGGTGAATTTTGGAAAGGAATGGTGATTCCCATGAAATTAGGTTTTGTCAGTGCGATTTTAGCCGATCTCTCTTTTGAGGAAATGATTGATTTTGCCTCTGAAAACGGCTATGAGTGCGTGGAAGTGGCCTGCTGGCCCAAGGGCAAGGCGGAGCGCCGTTATGCCGGCGTGACCCACATCAACGTGGATGAGGTGGACGAGGCAAAGGCCGCGTACATCAACGACTACTGCGCCAAAAAGGGCGTGGAGATTTCCGCCCTGGCCTACTACCCCAACACCATGGATCCCGACCTGGAGAAACGGGCCGTTTACATTGCCCACATCAAAAAGGTTATCAAAGCCGCGAAGCTTTTAGGCGTTGGCACCGTCAACACCTTTGTGGGCCGGGACCCCCACAAAAATGTGGACGAGAACATTGAGATTTTCAAGGAAGTCTGGCCGGACATTATCGCCTGCGCTGAGGAAAACGGCATCCGCATCGGCATTGAAAACTGCCCCATGCTGTTTACCAACGACGAGTGGCCCGGCGGCCAGAACCTGATGACCACCCCGGCCATCTGGCGGAAGCTCTTTGAGATCATCCCCAGCAAGAATTTCGGCTTAAACTATGACCCCTCCCACTTTGTATGGCAGCAGATCGACTATATCCGCCCCATTTACGAGTTTAAGGACCGGATTTTCCACGTTCACTACAAGGACATCAAGGTTTACCCCGACAAGCTCCGGGATGTGGGTATTATGGCGACGCCTTTGCAGTACATGTCCCCCAAGCTGCCCGGCCTTGGCGATGTGGACTGGGGCAAATATGTGTCCGCCCTGACCGATATCGGCTATGACGGCTACACCTGCATTGAAATTGAGGACAAAGCCTTTGAAGGCTCCTTTGAAGCGGTGAAGAAGTCCCTGATTCTCAGCCGCGACTACATGCGCCAATTCGTTATCTAATTCGACGCGGCCGCACACTCCGCGGGGGACATTCGGGAACGGCGGGATGAACCGCCGTTTCGGCGGAGGTTCCCCGCTTTTTTGTTGCTTGAATACCATAACGGTTCTGGGGCGGCCAATGGCCGCCCCTACAATTTTTGAGACGTTTGTTTGTAGGGGCGGATGCCTACATCCGCCCGGGTTCCGGTTTATCATCTAAAATTTCTTTTCACATTAGTTACAGCCTCACAGGTTTTCTGTGGGGCTCATTTTTTTGTCTTTCCAGTATGAGCACGCTTTGTCATTTATATAACGTTTTTTTAGCCTGGGTTTTACACAATGGCCGTACAGCAAAGCATAATATTTTCCCCTTTCAGATCGGACATAATGCCGCCGGAAATGGCTGCAATTGCCGCAGGTTTGTTCTTGACACATACAAATACCTCCAATAAACACCATACGGTGTATTTTTGATTATTATATCACCAAATGGTGTACAATGTCAATAAATACATGGAAACGGAGGGGACAGCATGCCCTATCAGCGGATTCGGGACCTGCGGGAAGACGCGGATCTTACCCAGAAAGAAATCGCGGAAATTTTACAGATGCACAAAACCACCTACGTCAGATATGAATCTGGGGAAAGGGAAATCCCCCTGAAAATTGCCGTTGCCCTGGCCCAATATTATGGGGTGAGCCTGGATTATCTGGCGGGGTTAAGCGACCGGGCCAAGCCGCTTAAATGAACCCTTGACAGCCCGGCGGGGCAGGCGGTATAATCGGGATAGCAAGCCCTTCAAAGGGGCGGCATTTATGAAAAACGGAGGAAACGGAACATGACAGGATGGCTCTGCCCCTTGTGCGGCGGGATGCTGCGGCCAAACGGCAATTCCCTTTGCTGTGAAAACCGCCACACCTTCGACCGGGGGAAAAGCGGGTATGTGAACCTTTTGCTGGTCAACGAAAAGCGGTCCAAAATCCCCGGGGACAACAAGCTCATGGTCAATGCCCGGCGGGAATTTCTGGACAAGGGCTATTACGCCCCCTTGGCGGAGGAATTTTCCAAAGAGGCGGCGGAAGCCATGGCCGGGATACCGGAACCGGCGGTATTGGACGCCGGGTGCGGCGAAGGGTATTACACCGCTTATTTAAAGGCGGCTTTGGAAAAGGCAGGGGGCCTGCCCCAGATTTTCGCCGTGGATATTTCCAAATTCGCGGCGGACAAATGCGCCCGCCGGTGCAAAGGGGTGGAATGCGCCGCGGCCAGCGTGTTCCGGCTGCCCATGGCGGACGCCAGCTGCGATCTGGTCACCTGCCTGTTCGCCCCTTACGCCGGGGAGGAATATCAGCGGGTTTTAAAGCCCGGCGGCGTTTTTATCATGGTAATCCCCGGGGAAAACCACCTGTGGGAGCTGAAGGAAGCCATTTATGACCAGCCCTACCGCAACGAGGTCAAGGGCTATGAGCTGGAGGGCTTCGATTTTTTGAACAAAAGGGCGGTGGACCGGCGGATTTTGCTGGATAACCCGGCGGACATCCGGAGCCTGTTCCAGATGACGCCTTATTACTACAAAAGCGGGGTGGACACGGACGCCCGGCTGGAGGCGCTGGAACGGCTGGAAACCCAGGTTTCCTTTGAAATCCTCACTTATCGGAAAAAATAGGCGGGATTTTTCATCGATACGGAAAAGACGGCAGGAGGCCTTTTGGCTTCCCGCCGTTTTTATATGGACATTTTGGAATATTTTCCAGCAAACGCGCCAGACTATGGGGGTAGAGCCATCAATTTGCAAAGGAGGATGCGGGATGGACCGAAACTGGATGCTGGAAAAGGGCGTCCTCTGCCGGACGGACGGGCAGCCCCTGACGGCGGAGGACGCCCTGCGGGCCGGGGAAGCCCTGGGCCGGATGAAGCCCGGCGGCGCTGTGGGGGCCGGAAGGGCGGATTCCCCGGCGGCAAAAGCCCTGTTGCTGGCTGCGGAAAGCGGCGTGCTGGAAAAGGGCGGGGCTTTGTGGGGCTTTGGCGGGTGCTTTGAAAGCCAGTTTTCCTACTGCTGCGGCCGTTCCGGGGCGGATTTCGGGATTTTTGCGGATTTTTCCGGGGAGCTGCGGCTGGTTTCCGCAGGGGGGATGCCCCTTTCCTGTGAGGAAGAAAAGCGTTTTTTGCAGAATATGGAGGAACCGGGCCGGAAAGGGCGCCGGGGCGGATGGGGGAACCAGGTGTCCATGGGCAGCCTGCGGGAGCTTTACCCCATTGAACTCATTAAGGCCGCCGAAACCAGCCTTGCCGGGCTGCGGGCCTGCGTTAAATGCCCCAACCCCGTGATCCGGGGCTTAATGGAGGACGCCATGGAGAAATTGGGCTGCCGCCTGACGGAGGGGGGCCTTACCCTCCAGATTTCCGGGGACGGCCGGGATGTTTCCGTTTATGACCGGGTGCAGGATTATATTTTCACCGACCGGGTCCTGTTCTTAGTCTGCCTGGACTTATTTCAGCGGGGGCAGGACGCGGCTGTGCCTTCCTCCGCTCCCCTGGCTTTGGAGGGGGCCGCCGCGCTGTATGGGCGGAAGGTGTTCCGCTACGAGGACGGGTTCCCGAGTAGGACAAACCAGAAGGCCAGGGCGCTGGGTTCCCGCCAGCTTTTTTTGCGGGACGGCCCTATGCTGGGGCTGCGGCTTTTGTCCATCCTGCGGCGCAGCGGCGGCTCCCTTTCCCAGCTGGAACAGCGGCTGCCCCGTTACGGCCGGGTTTCCCGGATGGTCCCGTCCCCGGTGACGGAGGCGGCGGTGCTGGCCTTCCCCTTGGGGGAACTGCGGGTGCGGCCCGCCAAAAACGGGAAGTTCGCCTTCCTTTCCGCGGAGGCGGGGGACATGGAAACGGCGGAGGAGCTTTGCCGTATGGGGGAGGAAAAGCTGGCCGGGGGCCGGGGCCTCTCTTGACAGGCCTGGGAAAAATTGTTATACTGAAAATAACTATTTGTTCGGATTTCCACTGGTTAACATGAAAACAGTTTGTACGGATGCTTTGCAAATAGGACTGCCCGGATGATGAGGGCGGTTTCCGGCGCGGGGCGGCGGGTTCGGAAATTTATCCCGCCTCCGCCGGAGGGAAGAACGGATTTTTATTTTACATAGCGGGAGCATCAGCTGGCCAAAGGTGAAACCATCGCTCCGGTTTCTCGGAAAACCTCTGGCTTTGATGTTGTGCGAACAGGGTAAAGAAGGGCCTTTCTGCGCCCTTTTCCAGCTGTGCCTTCCTGCTCATTTGACGAAAGGAAAGAACTGCATGAACGACAACAATCAAAACAACTCTGAAATGAAGATCATTGACGCCATCCTCTCCGATACGGCAAAGCCGGCTTCGGGCCGCACCCGCACCGGTTCCCGCCGGGGCCGGGGCCGCGCCCTGCGCCCCAACCCGCCCTCTGTTTCCGAAAATCAGGCGGAGGTCCAGGGGGAAGCGAAGGCTGCGGCTGCGGAATCTGCGGAACAGCAGCCCGCCAAAGCTCCGGCCAGACGCCAGACTGCCCGCCGGGCCAAACCCCGGACGGCAGCCGCTGAAACCGCCGCCGTTTCCAGCGAAACCGCCGCAAAACCCGTCCGGAACGCCAAGAACGCGTCTCAGAAAGGGCGCCGGGGCGGAAAAACCGCCAAAAAGCTCCCCACTGTCCGGATTATCCCCTTGGGCGGCTTAAACGAGATCGGCAAAAACATCACCGCTTATGAATGCGGCAACGATATCCTCATTGTGGACTGCGGCATGGGCTTTCCCGACGCGGATATGCTGGGGGTGGATATTGTCATCCCGGATTTTTCGTGGCTGGAAAAGAATGTGGAGCGCATCCGGGGCATGGTTATCACCCACGGCCACGAGGACCACATCGGCTCCATCCCCTATTTCTTAAAACGCCTGGGGACGGATATCCCCATTTACAGCGCCGCCTTGACTATCGGCCTCATTGAGGGGAAACTCAAAGAGCACGGCCTTTTGAGCAAGGCGAAGCTCAACGTGGTCAAATCCCGGGATGTGGTGAAGCTGGGCTGCATGTCCGTGGAATTTATCCATGTAAACCACTCCATTCCCGACGCCATGGCGGTGGCCATCACTACCCCGGCGGGTCTCATTATCCAGACCGGCGACTTTAAGGTAGACTACACCCCTATTGAGGGCGGCCCCATTGACATCGCCCGGTTCGCGGAGCTGGGCCAGCAGGGGGTTCTCTGCCTTCTGGCCGACTCCACCAATGCGGAACGGGCCGGGTTCTCCGAAAGCGAACGCCAGGTGGGCTTTGCCTTTGAAAACCTCTTTGCCCAGGCGGGGGACCGGCGGATTATCATCGCCACCTTCTCCTCCAACATCCACCGGATCCAGCAGATTATCAACATGGCGGCCCGCACCGGCCGCAAGGTGGCCGTATCCGGCCGGAGCATGGTCAACGTGGTGGCAAAGGCCATTGAGCTGGGCTATTTAAACGCCCCCAAGGACATCCTCATTGACATTGACAACATCGGCCGCTACCCCTCAAACCGCCTGGTCATCTGCACCACCGGAAGCCAGGGGGAGCCTTTGTCCGCCCTGTCCCGCATGGCCGCCGGGGAGCACCGGAAGGTCAGCGTCACGGCCAACGACTATATCATCATTTCCGCAACCCCCATTCCCGGCAATGAAAAGCACGTGACCCGGGTCATCAACGACCTGTTAAAGCTGGGGGCGGAAGTCATTTACAAATCCATGTACGAGGTCCATGTTTCCGGCCACGCCTGCCAGGGAGACTTAAAAATGATGCTCTCCGTCACCAAACCCAAGTTTTTTATCCCGGTCCACGGCGAATACAAGCACCTGCGTGCCCATTCCCAGATTGCCCGGGATATGGGCGTCGCGCCGGACCACATCCTCATTGCCGACATCGGCCAGGTCATCGAGCTGGACGCTGAAAATATGCGCCAGGCCGGCACCGTGGAGGCCGGACGGGTCTTTGTGGACGGCTACGGCGTAGGGGACGTTGGCTCCATTGTCCTCAGAGACCGGCAGCACCTGGCCCAGGACGGCCTGATTATCGTGGTGGTCACCATCGAAAGCGAATCCGGGGCGGTTGTGGCCGGGCCGGACATTGTTTCCAGAGGGTTTGTCTACGTCCGGGAGTCCGAAGCTTTGATGGAGGAGGCCCGCCTTTTGGTCAAACGGGTGCTGGACGACTGCCAGGACAAACACATCCGGGAGTGGAGCGCCTTGAAAATCAGCATCAAGGACCAGCTTTCCTCCTTTATCTACAAGAAAACCAAGCGCGGCCCCATGATCCTGCCCATTATCATGGAGATTTAACTGAATCTTTCCAAATACCCCGCCAACCCTCTTGCATTGGCGGGGTAAATGTCATATAATAGAAAGATGGACAGGCATGGCCTTTTTTGCCGCCTGCTTAAATATGGAGAAAGGTTCGGGTGCCATGAAGAACAAACGAATCGACAGCCTGAAAATCTGCCTGATTTTGCTTTCCGCCTTCAGCCTGATATTGGCGGGGGTTTCCTGGTTTATCCATCCGGTGGTGTGTTATATCGCCTTTCCGGCTGCCGGGGCGGCGGCTGGGTTTGCCATTTGGCAGATCCTGCATATTCAAAGCCGGCTCCAGACCCTTCTGGAACGGGCCGCCAGCCAGCTGACCACCAGCCAGCGGCGCTTTTTGCAGGAATTCCCTCTGCCCATCCTGATTGTCACCGGCGACCGGGAAATTATCTGGTACTCGGATAAGTTCCGGGAGAACGTGTCCGGGCAGGAGCTTTTCGGTTTTAATTTGAACCGGCTGACCCAGGAAAAATTGGGCGACCTCTGCGGGCCGGAGGGCCGGGAAATCTGCTGCGGGGGCAAGTGGTTCCGGGTTTACGGCACCCGGAAAACGGAAAACGCCGTGGAGCTTTGCACCCTTTACTTTGTCAGCATCGACAAGCTCCACAAGGAAGCGGAGCTGTACGCCCAGACCCGCCCGTCGGTGATGCTCATTATGCTGGACAACTACGGGGAGGTCATGCAGCACGCCAAGGAAAGCGAGAAATCCCGGATCTTAGGGGCCATCGACTCCACTCTGGAGGACTTTATCAGCTCCATGACCACCAGTTTTATCAAGCGGTACGACGGGGACAAGTTCCTCATTGTCACGGAAGAACGGCACCTGGAAAAAATCGTGGAGGGCCGGTTCAAAATCTTAGACGACATCCGCAAAATCCAGACCGACGGCAACGTGCCGGTAACCCTTTCCATCGGCGTGGGCCGGGGGGAGCCAACCTTGGCCCAGAGCGAGGCTTCGGCCCGCCAGGCTTTGGATATGGCCCTGGGCCGGGGCGGCGACCAGGCGGCTATCAAAAACCAGTCCATGTATGAGTTTTATGGCGGCGTTTCCAAGGGCGTGGAAAAGCGCACCAAGGTGAAAACCCGCATTGTGGCCAACGCTTTGTCGGAGCTTATCCAGAACGCCGACCGGGTGCTGGTTATGGGCCACAAGTTCGGGGACTTAGACTGCGTGGGCGCGGCGGTTGGCCTTGCTTATGCCATCCGCACCATCGGCAAGCAGGCGGACGTGGTCATCGACCGGGACAAGACCTTGGCCAAGATTTTGGTGGACATGGTCACCGGGGAAGGCTGCGGCAACCTGTTTACAGACCCCACCGAGGCCCTTTATTCCATTACCGAGGACACCCTCCTGATTGTCTGCGACACCCATACGGTGAACCTGGTGGAATCCGCCGAGGTTTACAGCCGGTGCAAGACGGTAGTGGTTATCGACCACCACCGGAAAATGGTCAACCATATTGACAACGCGGTGATTTTCTATCACGAGCCTTACGCCTCCTCCGCTTCGGAGATGGTGACGGAGCTGATCCAATACATGGGGGACAACTGCCGCATCAACACGGTGGTGGCCCAGGCCCTGTTGTCGGGCATTATGCTGGACACCAGGAATTTCGTCCTCCGCACCGGCGTCCGCACCTTTGAGGCGGCGGCGTATCTCCGGCGCATCGGGGCGGACACCATCACCGTCCGCAAGCTCTTTTCCAGCACCATGGATTCCTACCAGCGCCGGAGCCGCATTGTGTCCGCGGCCCAGATTTACAAAAAATGCGCTGTGGCGGAAAGCGACTTCTACTCCGACGACATGCGCATCGTGGCGCCCCAGGCGGCGGACGAGCTGCTGGGCATCGATGGGGTGGACGGCTCCTTTGTCCTGTATGAAAAGGACGGGACCATCAGTATTTCCGCCCGTTCCATGGGGGCCATCAACGTCCAGATTATTATGGAGAGCCTGGGCGGCGGCGGCCACCAGACCATGGCGGCCACCCAGATCCGGGGCGTGGAGATGGAAAAGGTCAAACAGCAGCTTTTGGAAGCTATTGACAAATATTACGAAACCCACCCGCAATCATCATAAAGCGGAAGTGAGAAAGGAAGATTCACATGAAAGTAATCCTGACCGAGGATGTAAAGGGAAGCGGCAAAAAAGGCGACCTGGTGGAGGTTGCGGACAGCTACGCCCGCAACTGCCTGTTAAAGAAGGGGCTGGCCATTGAAGCCACCGCCACCGCCATTAACAATAAAAAGACCCAGGATGCGGCAAAAGCCCATCACGCCCAGGTGGAGCTGGACGCGGCCATTGCCAACAAGGAGCGCTTAAACGGCAAGAGCGTCACCGTCACCGCCAAGGCCGGCAACGGCGGCAAACTCTTCGGCGCCGTCACCTCCAAGGAAATCGCCGCCGCTTTGAAGGCGGAGTACAAGCTGGATGTGGACAAAAAGAAAATTGCCATCAATGGGGAAATCAAGGCCTTCGGGACCTTTTCCTTTGACTTAAAGCTCCACAACGGCGTTGTGGCCGCCATGAAAGTGGTCGTCAAAGAAGCATAATTCTGCATAACAGGGGCGGACGGCGTCCGCCCCCGAGAATTTTTTACGGCAGTCCGCCGGGAGGTGAAGCATGGACGAAGCAATTAACGAATACGGGCAGAACCTGCCCTACAGCCTGGAGGCCGAGCAGTCGGTTTTGGGGTCCATCCTCATTGACCCGGAAAAGCTGTCGGACGTGATGAATATTATCAAATCCCCGGCAGTGTTTTACACCAAGGCCCACCAGGAACTGTTCTCCCTGATGCTCAAAATGTTCGGGGAATCAAAGCCCATCGACTTTGTAACTCTTTTGGAGGAAGCCAACCGGGCAAGTGTTTTTGACAGCGAGGACAGCGCAAAAAGCTATCTGCTCCATTTGATGGAAATGGTGCCCACCACGGCGAACCTGGCGAATTACTGCGAAATCGTGGTGGAAAAATACTACCTGCGGAACCTCCTGGACACTGCTTCCAGCATCGCCTCTTCCGTCCGGGAAGGGGAAGGGGACGCAAACGCCCTGCTGGACGCGGCGGAACAGAAAATCTACGACATCCGCCAGGGCCGCCAGTCCTCGGAATTAAAGCCCATCAGCGAGGTCATTATCGGCGTTTACGATGAAATTTACCAGATGCACTCCCGGGCCGACAGCCGGTATACCGGCCTGCCCTCCGGATTTACGGGCCTGGACGCCATGATTTCCGGCTTAAATAAATCCGACTTAATCCTTCTGGCGGCCCGCCCCGGTATGGGGAAAAGCGCCTTTGCCTTAAATATCGCCGCCAATGTGGCCCTAAAAAACGACGTGGACGTGGCGGTGTTCTCTTTGGAGATGTCCAACCCTCAGCTGGTTTCCCGTATGCTCTGCTCCGACGCCTCCATCCCCAGCGACAAGCTGCGGACCGGCCACCTGGACACGGAGGAATGGGCAAGGCTGGCCGTTTCGGCCCAGCGCCTCAGCGGCACCCATATTTATTTGGACGATTCCGCCGGGATGACCGTTTCCCAGATGAAGGCCAAGCTCCGGCGCTTAAAAAACCTGGGGCTGATTGTGGTGGACTACTTGCAGCTCATGGGTTCCGGCTCCCGGATTGAAAACCGGGTCCAGGAGGTTTCCATGATTACCCGGGGCATGAAGATCATGGCTAAGGATTTAAACGTCCCCATCCTCTGCCTGTCCCAGCTGTCCCGTGCGGCGGAACAGCGCCAGGGCCACCGGCCCATGCTCTCCGACCTGCGGGATTCCGGCTCCATTGAGCAGGACGCCGACATCGTGCTGTTTTTGTTCCGGGAAGGTTATTACGCCGACGAGGAAAGCGACCAGCCGGTGAACCCCAACACCGCCACCTGCATTGTGGCCAAAAACCGCCACGGCTCCATCGGGGACGTGATGCTGGGCTGGCAGGGGGAATTCACCCGCTTTAACAACGTGGAGCTGTACCGGAATGAGTAACAGGCGGTTAAAGGGAAGGCTGGAGGAAAAATTCCGCCTGGACTTGGCGGCCGGGAAGCAGATTGTCGCCGGGGTTTCCGGCGGGGCCGATTCTATGGCCATGCTGCATTTTTTATGGAAAAATCAGATAAACGTCACAGCCGCCCACTTAAATCACTGCCTTCGGGGGGCGGAAAGCGACGGGGACGAAGAACTGGTCCGGAATTTCTGCCGGGAAAGGGGAATCCCTTTTGTGTGCAGGCGGGCGGACATCGCCCGGATTTCCAAAGAACGGGGCCTTGGCGAGGAAGCATGCGGCCGGGAAGAACGCTACGCTTTTTTTGCGGAGCTGGCGGGGGAGGACGGGGTGATTGCCACCGCCCACACCCTTTCCGACCAGCTGGAAACGATGCTGTTCCGCCTGGCCAGAGGCTCCGGCCCCGACGGGCTTTCCGGGATTTCTGAATCCCGGGGAAATATCATCCGGCCATTGCTTTGCTGCACCCGGGAAGATGTGGAGGACTACTGCCGCCGGGAGCAAATCCCTTTCGCGGAGGATTCCACAAACCGCGACCCCCGTTACGCCCGGAACCGCATCCGGCTGGAAGCGGTCCCGGCATTAAAAAGGGTGAATCCCGGGGTGGAAGCCCACGCCGGGCGGCTGGCCCTTTCCCTTGCCCGGGACCGGGATTATCTGGAGGGGGAGGCAGGCCGCCTGCTCCAGTCGGCGAAAATCTCCGGCGGACTGCTGGCGGAACCGCTAAGGGAGGCCCATCCGGCCCTTTTGAGCCGGGCCTTGGCCCAATATTTGGCGGAAAACGGCGTCCAGGCGGATTCCTTCCTGCTGGAAGATGGGGAACGGCTTTTAAAAGGGGAAATTTCCCGGCTGAACCTGCCGGGAGAAAAATGGCTTTCCCTTCACCGGGGGATTTTGTCCGTCCGGCAAAACCTGCCGGAGGCCCCCTTCTTTTGGGAATTTTTCCTGCCGCCGAAGCCTGCAAAGTCCGCGCTTATAGGGGAATTGGCCTTTCCAAATGAAGAACCGGCGGTTCTTTGGTGCGTTCCCGCTGCGGAATTTGAAAAAAACAAAAAAATTTATAAAAACGACTTAATTTTTTCTCTGGATTATGATACAATAATTGGGAACCTGCAAATCCGGCGCAGGCTGCCTGGCGACCGGCTTTGCCTGCCCGGGCGGACGGCCTCCCGGCTTTTGAAGAAAGTGTACAGCGAAGCGGCTCTCCCGGCGGGGCTTCGGCGGGACGCGGTTATTGCCGCAGACAGCCTGGGGCCGGTTTGGGCGGAGTATTATGGGAGCAGTTCCCGGAATACGGCCGGCGCGGCAACGGCGCGGCTTCTCATTTTGCTGCGGAAGACAAGGAAGGAGAACGACAGCCCATGCTGAATGACGCAATTGAAAAGGTTTTGGTCAGTGAGGAAGAACTGAAAGAGAAGGTCACATCTTTGGGACAGCAGATTACCAAGGATTACGCGGGCAAAAATCTGCTGATGGTCAGCGTCCTCAAAGGCTCTGTGATTTTTATGGCGGACCTGATGCGGGCCATTGACCTGCCCTGCACCATTGACTTTATGTGCGTGTCCAGCTACGGCTCCGGCACCAAATCCAGCGGAGTCGTTAAGATTATCAAGGACCTGGACATTGACCTCCACGGCAAGGACCTGCTGATTGTGGAGGATATTCTGGACAGCGGCAAAACCCTCCACTATATTACCAAAATGCTGTCCGACCGGGGCACCGCCTCCATCCGGATCGCCACCCTGCTGGATAAGCCGGAACGCCGGACCGCGCCTCTGACCCCGGATTACAGCGGCTTTGTCATCCCCGACGAGTTTGTGGTGGGATACGGCCTGGACTACGATGAGAAATACCGGAACCTGCCCTACATCGGCGTGCTGAAACCGGAAATTTACGGCGGGAAATAGCCCTGCCTTAAATATCCCGCCTGGAATAAAAGCGGGAAATACAACATTGAGGAGTGATTTTGGTTGCAGAAGAAACGGACCAGTTCCATTATCCTGCTGGTCGTGGTCGTATTGGCGCTGCTGTTTATGTCCACCATGTTTATGCGGATGATGACCCCTACGGTAAGAACGTACACTTATTCGGATATTCTTTACATGTTTGAGGACCAGAAGGTATCCGAGTTCAGCCTGGATGTGGGAAGCGGCGAGCTTGCCATGAAAACAACCGACGGCAGAACGGTTTCCTACCGGCTGCCCAGCGTCAGCCTGTTTTTGGACCAGGTGGACGCGGATATCCAGGAATATAACGAGCAGCACCCGGACGCCCGGATGCAGTATAACTTAATCCCCGCTTCGGATAACAGCTGGCTCTTAAGCCTCATCCCCTATGTGCTGATGATCGCGGTTATGGGCCTGCTCTGGTACTTTATGTTTAAACAGGCCAGCGGCGGCGGGAAGATGAACCAATTCGGCAAGGCCAACATGAAAAATCCCGTCCAGATGGGCAAAAAGACCACCTTTGCCGAGGTGGCAGGCGCGGACGAGGAAAAAGAGGAGCTGGCGGAAATCGTCGAGTTCTTAAAAAACCCCAAGAAGTTTAACGAGCTGGGCGCCCGCATCCCTAAAGGCGTGCTGCTGGTTGGCCCTCCCGGCACCGGTAAAACCCTGCTGGCCCGGGCGGTAGCCGGCGAGGCTGGCGTTCCCTTCTTCTCTATTTCCGGTTCGGACTTTGTGGAGATGTTCGTGGGCGTCGGCGCGTCCCGTGTCCGGGACCTGTTTGAGCAGGCCAAGAAAAATTCTCCCTCCATTATCTTCATCGATGAAATCGACGCCGTTGGGCGCCACCGGGGCGCGGGCCTTGGCGGCGGCCACGATGAACGGGAGCAGACCTTGAACCAGCTGCTGGTGGAAATGGACGGCTTCGGCGCCAACGAAGGCGTTATCGTCATTGCGGCCACCAACCGCCGGGACATTCTGGACCCGGCCCTGCTGCGGCCCGGCCGTTTCGACCGGCAGGTTATCGTCAATTACCCCGACGTCAAGGGACGTGAGGAAATCTTAAAAGTCCACGCCCGGAACAAGCCCCTGGGCTTTGACGTGGATTTAAGCGTTGTAGCCAAATCCACCGCCGGGTTTACCGGGGCCGACCTGGAAAACCTCATGAACGAGGCGGCGCTGCTGGCTGCCCGGAAGGGCCGCAAGGCCATTACCGAAGCGGACATCGAGGAGGCCACCATCAAGGTTGTGGCCGGCCCCGAGAAGAAGTCCAAGGTGGTTTCCGAGAAGGAAAAACGCCTGACTGCTTACCACGAAGGCGGCCACGCTGTGGCGACCTTCTACAGCGAGACCCAGGACCCGGTCCACGAGGTGTCCATTATTCCCCGGGGAATGGCAGGCGGCTACACCCTGTCTTTGCCGGAGCATGACCGGAGCTATATGTCCCGCAAGGAAATGCGGGAGGAAATCGTCACCCTCTTAGGCGGCCGGGTGGCCGAATCCCTGGTGCTGGACGACATTTCCACCGGCGCTTCCAACGACCTGGAACGGGCCACCAAGCTGGCCAAGAGCATGGTTACCCGCTACGGCTTCAGCGAAAAGCTTGGCCCTGTGGTATACGGACAGGACGAGGGCGAGCCTTTCTTGGGCCGGGATTTCAACCACATCCGGGATTACTCCGAGAATGTGGCGGCGGAAATTGACAGCGAAGTCCGGGATATTATCGACACCGGCTATGAAACCGTCAAGGAGCTGCTGACCGCCCATATGGATCAGCTGCACCTGGTGGCGGCTTACCTGATGGAGCATGAGAAGATCGACGGCGCGACCTTTGATAAGCTTATGAAAGGGGAGCTGGATTATACTCCGCCTTCCGAACGTCAGCAGGAACTTTCCGCGGACCCCATGGAAGCCCTGAAAACCGATGAAAACCCCTTTGACAATGATGAGGACAAAGAGGCTCCTTCGGAAGAATAAAAAGCATCCCGCCGGGCCGTATCAAAACGGTGCGGCGGGATTTTTGCGGTTAGAGGAAAGCGGCGGCAGTGAGCAGGGGGAGGAGCCGGCCGTAAATAGGCTCCAAATCCTCAATGGGCAGAGGGTTTTCCCCTTTGCCGATTTCAATGGTAAAGCCCGGCCTCCTGAATTCCTGGATAAACCAGTCCTTTAAGCCCCCGTGGGAGGCCAGGCCGCTGTTTTTCACCAGGGTGTAGCCGGACAGGGCGCTTAAGGCCCGGGCGATGGATTCCGCCTGGGGGACTTGCAGGCCGCCGTATTCCCAGAAAATTTCTTCCCCTTGGGAGTGGAAGGAATAAAGGCGACGGGGCTGGAAAGCATAGATTAAATTGATGATCCCCCGGGTTTCCGGCTCGGAATGAGGGTATGGCCCGCCGTACCGGGTGGCGGCCGGGCCGGTGATGCCGGAAACGGTTTCCATTTCCCGGAGGATGTTCCACCCGGCGTCAAAGTTGTGGTTTAAATCCACGCCCCGGGCGTTGGCCTGCCACTTGCCCCCGTTTGCCCGGTAAAGAGGTTCTGTCTGGTCCCGGAAGGGGCCTGCCTTCCGGGGGCCGTCCAGGGCGATTTCCACCCCGTCCGGGTTCAGCATGGGGACGATAATCAGCCCTTTCTCCCGGGTGACCCCGGCAAAGGAGGGCGCTTCGTCCGTCCAGGCGGCGGCGATTTCCCAGGCAAAGCGCATGAGGAGCAGGGAGGTGAGCCATTCCTCCCCGTGGGTGGCCCCCACAAAGAGGGAGGCGTTTTTTAAGCGCCCCATCCCCAAGGCGGGGATCTCCTTTCCCAAGGCCGATTTCCCGGCCCGGAAAACCCGGGCGGCAGGAAAGGCCTGTTCCAGCTGCCGCAGTTCCTTCCAAAGGGCGGCGCAGCTTATCGATTTCATGGCAACCAAATCCTTTCTGCTGCGGGAGGTTTTATGAATTCAGCGTTTCAATATATGTGGAGAATGCTCGTCAATATGCTGGCGGCCTTGCCCCTGATTGCGGGATTCCGGTGGATTTGCGCGATTTACCGGAAAAAGAAGGGGAAAACTGTGACGGCGGCCTATGAAGTTGGCGTGTGGATTTTCCTGGCGTATCTGGCGGGGCTGTTTTACCAGACTATCGTGCCGGAGCTGATGGCGGCTCTCCAAGGGGTAGAGCAGGAAGCCGGGCGGGTGAACCTTCAGATCTTTCTGGTGTTCCGCCAGACCTGGATTGAAGTGTTCCGCAACGGGAACCCGGCTTATTTCTTCATCAATTTTCTGGGGAACATTTTGGTGTTCGTGCCCCTGGGGTTCTTAACGCCCTTCCTTTGGAAAAGGTTCCGGCGGTTTTGGAAGGTGACGCTGCTGGGAGCCGGGGTTTCCCTGGGGATTGAAACGGTGCAGCTTCTGCTCCCCCGGGGGACGGACATCGACGACATCTGGCTCAACACCCTGGGCGCTGTGCTGGGATACCTGCTGTGGCGTCTGGCGGATTGGGCGGCGGGTAAAGGAGGTTGGAATATGGAAAAAATTCGGGAACTCTGCAAAAAATACCGAGAGTTGATTTCTTATTTAATATTCGGCGTGCTGACCACCGTGGTGAACTATGTGGTGTATCTCATCGCGGCCCCCTTTTTCAGCACCGCCACCATCCCCACGGCCATTGCCTGGATTTTTGCGGTGGTGTTCGCCTATGTGACCAACCGGAAGTATGTGTTCCATTCTAAGGCCACCGGCGCGGCGGCCCTGGCGGCGGAAATCGGTTCCTTTTTCGGGGCCAGGCTCCTTTCGGGGCTGCTGGACGTGGGCTTTATGTGGGTCACGGCGGACAAGCTGGGGTTAAACGATAAAATCATGAAGCTGGTGGCCAATGTGTTTGTGGTCGTCTTTAATTATATCGCCAGTAAGCTGGTGATTTTCCGCAAGAAGGCGGAGTAACCGGTGATACAGTCAGCAAGCTTGCTTGATGACGCGCGCCCGGATTTTCATTAGAAAATCCGGGTTTTGAATTTTCTAAGATTTCTCTGCGGTTTATTTGCGAAAGCAAAGTACACAAGGCGGGCCGGGAGACCCGGCCCCTACATTTTTTCCTGGGAGACAATTGGTATTTCCCCGTAACGGCTTTCATGATTGGTGGAACGGCATTGCGAATCTGCTATGCAGCGGATTTTTTGCAGCAGAGTCCGGTCAATGCGCAGAGAGTAGCTTCGTTTATTCCTGTCCATAGAATCACCTCGTTTCCATTCTAAGAGATTTTTCGTCAAAAATAAACCTTGTGAAAAGCAGAAAAAGACGGCTGGCACAAGTCATTGCGGGATTCAATCGCGGGCGCGCAATGCGCGCCCCTACATTCTTTGCGGCCGGTTGACCGCTTAATTTTTATCATCCCGTTGGTTTTATTATAATAGAAACGGCTTTCAAAAGATAGAACGAATATGCGTTGCAACCACACGCAAATGCGCCCATTTTGTCAAAAAAGAAAAGAATAACCAAAACTCTTAAAGATTTACAATTTGTTCATAAATAAATTCGCAAAACCCCTTGCAAATCCCGCCCGAAGACTGTATAATAGCTATTGCGTGACTGCGACAGATATGCGATGAAGCGAGAGGTTGCCGCCGGCCGTGAGGTCAAGATCCTGTTTTTAGGACAGGTCCCAGCGCGGGTAATTTTCGCCGAGTATGTCCGATTTTAAACCGGGCGACAAAAGAGGAATACGATGGAAGTGCCCCATGCTTGTTCTGCTTATGCGGACTGCGGGCATACTTCAAGGCAAACTGCGCCTGTTGAGGCTGCAAGTGCCCCATGCCTGCCGGATGCGGCCAACAGCGGCGGGGAATGGTTATCGGTTCAGGCTCCCGGGAAACGACTGCGTTTTTCCGGTTTTTTATTTGTCTGGATGCGAAACACACGGAAACGTGTTCCGCTTGGTCTTGTCCCCAAAAATTCCGAGGAGGCGATGACAGTGGCAGTCAAAGAAAAACTCAGAATCAGATTGAAAGGTTACGATCACACCTTGGTGGATACCGCCGCCGCAAAGATCGTGGAAACAGCGAAAAGAACCGGCGCTCGCGTTGCCGGCCCCATCCCGCTGCCTACCGATAAAGAGATCGTTACCATCCTTCGCGCTGTGCACAAATACAAAGACAGCCGCGAGCAGTTTGAGATGAGAACCCACAAACGGCTCATCGACGTGCTGAGACCTTCTGCAAAGACCGTGGAAGCACTTCAGGGCCTGGAGCTCCCCGCCGGCGTTGAAATCGAGATCAACCTGTAATCTCGACAGAAAAATCTGAACGCCTCGCGGTCCGGAACCGCAAAACTGCGGCAGCCGGAGGGTCAAGTTGGTGAAAAGCCAACCAATAGCCTTATAGGAGGAAAGAAAAGATGAAAAAAGCAATCATCGGCAAGAAAATCGGCATGACCCAGATTTTCGACGAATCCGGAAAAGTCGTTCCGGTAACCGTCATCGAAGCCGGCCCCTGCACCGTTGTGCAGAAAAAGACCGCTGAAAACGACGGCTACGAAGCTGTCCAGATGGGCTTCGGCGACGCAAAGGCCAACAAGGTCAACAAACCCATGAAGGGCCATTTTGACAAAGCAGACGTTGCTCCTAAGAAATCTCTCCGGGAATTCCGGTTTGACGACTGCGGCGCGTACAACGTTGGCGATATCATCAAGGCCGACACCTTCGCCTGCGGCGACATGGTTGATGTCTGCGGCACCAGCAAAGGTAAAGGCTATGCCGGCGCCATCAAACGGCACGGCAACCGGACCCTGCGCGCTTCCCACGGTACCGGCCCCGTTGAACGGCAGCCCGGCTCCATGGGCGCCATCTCCGATCCTTCCCGTATCTTCAAGGGCAAGGGCATGGCTGGCCATATGGGCGCAGAGCGCGTCACCATCCAGAACCTGGAAGTGGTTAAGGTTGACGCGGAAAACAATCTGATTGCTGTCAAAGGCGCGATCCCCGGCCCCAAAGGCGGCCTGGTATTCGTTACCGACAGCAAGAAGGCATAAGGGAAGGAGGAATTACGATGCCGAAAATTTCCGTATTCGATATGGCCGGCAAAGCCGTTTCTGAAATCGAGCTTTCCGAAGCCGTATTTGGCATTGAACCCAACGCGGCTGCAATGCATCAGGCAGTGGTGACCTACCTTGCCAACCAGCGCCAGGGCACCCAGTCCACCCTGACCCGTTCCGAGGTCAGCGGCGGCGGACGCAAACCCTGGAGACAGAAAGGGACCGGCCACGCAAGACAGGGCTCCATCCGCGCTCCCCAGTGGACTCACGGCGGTATCGCTCTGGGCCCCAAACCCCGCAGCTACCACCTGGGCCTGAACAAAAAAGTGAAAAGACTGGCCCTCAAATCCGCGTTCTCTTCCAAGGTCTTGGAAAACTCCATGATTGTGGTTGACAAGATCGAAACCGCGGAATACAAGACCAAAACCATGGTCAACATGCTGAAGGCCCTGGGCGCCGAAAAGAAAGCGCTGATCGTTCTGAACAGCGCCGACGAGAAGGTCCTGGGAAGCCTCCGCAACATCCCCGGCGTAAAGACCGCTTATGCGAATACGCTGAATGTCTACGACGTTCTGAACTGCGATAAATTCATCGTGGCCAAAGACGCCGTGGCAACTCTGGAGGAGGTGTACGCATAATGAAACGTGCGAATGAAATCGTAATCGCCCCCGTTATCACCGAGAAATCCATGGCTGGCATCGCTGCCAAGAAATACACCTTCAAGGTTGCCAAAGATTCCAACAAGGTGGAAATCGCGAACGCTGTGGAAACCCTGTTCGGCGTCAAAGTCGCCAAGGTCAACACCATCAGCGTAAAAGGCCGCTTTAAAAGAATGGGCCGCAACGAAGGCTACCGCCCCGACTGGAAGAAAGCCATCGTGACCCTGACCGAGGATTCCAAGACCATCGAGTTCTTCGAGGGCATGGCGTAATCCAAAGAACGGCCCGTTTTTGGGAACATATAGTAGTTCCCTGGGTGATGTATGAAGGAGAAATGCTCCTTCGCTAAACCGAATTAGGAGAGTGAAGATCAATGGCTATCAAGTCTTACAGCGCTGTGACCCCCGGCCGGCGCCAGATGACCGTAACCGATTATTCCGGCCTTTCCAAAGTTGCTCCTGAGAGAAGCCTCTTGGAGCCTATGAAGAAAAAGTCCGGACGCAACAGCTACGGCCGCATTACCGTCCGTCACCGCGGCGGCGGAAACCGCACCAAATACCGCGTTATCGACTTCAAGCGGGATAAAGTTGGCGTGGACGCCACCGTTTTGACCCTGGAGTATGACCCCAACCGTTCCGCCCATATCGCCCTGGTGCAGTATGAGGATGGCGAAAAACGCTACATCCTGGCTCCCAACGGCCTGAAAGTGGGCGACAAAGTGAGAAGCGGCGAAGATGCCGACATCAAGCCCGGCAACACCCTTCCCATGGCCAACATCCCCGTTGGTACCTTCATCCACAATGTGGAAATTTACCCTGAAAAGGGCGCCCAGCTGGTCCGCGCGGCCGGCAACATGGCTCAGCTCATGGCAAAAGAGGGCGAATACGCTCTGGTCCGCCTTCCTTCCGGCGAGCTGCGCAACTTCTCCGCCAAGTGCAAAGCCACTATCGGCCAGGTTGGCAACATTGACCACGAGAACGTTTCCATCGGTAAAGCCGGACGGAAACGCCATATGGGCTGGCGGCCCACCGTCCGCGGTTCTGTTATGAACCCCTGCGACCATCCTCACGGCGGTGGTGAAGGCAAGTCCCCCATCGGACATCCCGGCCCGCTGACCCCCTGGGGCAAACCTGCTCTGGGCTACAAGACCCGCAAGCAGCATCAGCGCTCCGATAAATTTATCGTGAAACGCAGAAACGCGAAGTAATTGAAAGGAGGCAGATGAAATGGGCAGAAGCGTAAAGAAAGGACCTTTCGTACAGCCGGTTCTGTACAAAAGAGTTGTGGAAATGAACGAGAAAGGCGAGAAAAAGGTTTTGAAAACCTGGAGCCGTTCTTCCACCATTTTCCCTGAATTCGTCGGGCACACCTTCGCTGTCCACGACGGACACAAGCACGTTCCCGTTTATGTAACCGAGGATATGGTTGGGCACAAACTCGGCGAGTTTGCCCCCACCAGAACTTATAAAGGCCACGCTGGATCCAAAACATCCAACAACGGAAACTAAGGCCGAAAGGAGGATTTTTCAATGGAAGCGAAAGCTTACCTTAGAAATGTGCGGATCGCGCCCCGCAAAGTGCAGATCGTCCTGGATCTGATCCGGGGAAAAGACATCAAGGTTGCGCAGGCGATCCTGCAGCAGACCCCCAAGTCTGCCAGCGAATACCTGGAGAAACTTCTGAAATCGGCCATTGCCAATGCAGATCATAACTTCAATATGGACGTTCATAATCTGTATGTCGCGGAATGTTTCGTATGCCCCGGCCCCACAATGAAACGGGTTCGGCCGGCTCCCAAGGGCAGCGCGCACCGGGTTCTCAAGAGAACCTCTCATGTGACCATGACCCTGAAGGAAAAGGAATAAGCTGGAAGAGGAGGTAAACTATGGGACAAAAAGTTAATCCCCACGGTCTTCGCGTGGGCGTAATCAAGGATTGGGATTCCCGCTGGTTTGCAAAGAAAGCCGCTTTCGGCGACATCCTGGTTGAAGATTACAAAGTCCGTAATTTCATTAAAGAGGAACTGAAGGCTGCCGGCGTTCCGCGCATCGAAATCGAGCGCGACGCGCTGAAAGTCCGGATCCACATCCACTGCGCGAAGCCCGGCATGGTTATCGGCCAGGGCGGCGCGAAAATCGACAAGCTCCGCCAGCAGGTAGAGAAAATGATCGGCAAGCCCGTTCACATCAACATCGTTGAGGTGAAACAGCCCGACCTGTCCGCTCAGCTGGTTGCAGAGAGCATTGCGCAGCAGCTGGAAAAACGCATTTCCTTCCGCCGCGCTATGAAACAGGCCATCGGCCGCACCATGCGCCTGGGCGCAAAGGGCATCAAGACCTGCGTTTCCGGCCGTCTGGGCGGCGCAGAAATCGCCCGCACCGAGCACTATGAAGAAGGCACCGTTCCGCTGCAGACCCTGCGCGCGGACATCGACTACGGCTTCGCAGAAGCCCACACCACCTACGGCAAGATCGGCGTGAAGACCTGGATCTACAACGGTGAGGTTTTGAAAGGCGAAGTCACCAAGAAACCCGCGAGAGCTCCCCGCGACGAGCGCTTCAACCGCCGCGACTCCCGCAGAGACAACCGCAGACCCCGTTCGGAAGGAGGTAACAAATAATGCTGCTTCCAAAGCGTGTAAAACACCGCCGTCAGCAGAGAGGCCGTCTGAAAGGCACTGCTACCCGCGGCAACACCGTTACCTACGGTGAGTACGGGCTCCAGGCCCTCGAGCCCTGCTGGATCACTTCCAACCAGATCGAGGCTGCCCGTATTGCCATGACCCGTTACATCAAACGTGGCGGTCAGGTATGGATCAAGATTTTCCCCGATAAGCCCATCACTCAGAAACCCGCTGAAACCCGTATGGGTAACGGTAAAGGTTCCCCCGAGTACTGGGTGGCTGTGGTAAAACCCGGCCGCGTAATGTTTGAAATCGGCGGCGTATCCGAGGAGCTGGCCCGGGAGGCTATGCGTCTGGCTATGCACAAGCTGCCGATCAAATGCAAATTTGTGACAAAAGAGATGGGTGGTGAGCAATAATGAAAGCAAAAGAGATTCGCGAGCTGTCCGTTGCGGAGCTCCAGTCCAAGCTGAACGACTTGAAAGCTGAGCTGTTCAACCTGCGCTTTCAGCTTGCCGTCAACCAGCTGGATAACCCCATGCGGATTAAGGCTGTCAAGAAGGACATTGCCCGCATCATGACTGTTCTCCAGGAGAACGCGAGATAACGAAAAGGAGGAAACGCTGTGAGCGAGAGAAACCTCAGAAAAACGCGGGTCGGCATCGTTGTCAGCAACAAGATGGACAAAACCGTCGTCGTTGCCATCCAGGACAATGTCCGTCACCCCCTTTACAATAAAATCGTGAAACGCACCGTGAAACTCAAAGCCCATGATGCCGAAAACATCTGCAACGAGGGCGACAAGGTGCTGGTAACCGAAACCCGCCCCCTGTCCAAGGACAAGAGATGGAGAGTTACCGAGATCATCACCAAAGCAAAATAACTTTTGCGCCGACGCGCAGAGATTAGCTTCTTGAAATCCGAAAGGAGGAACGCACTGTGATTCAGATGCAGACTCGCATGAAAGTCGCAGACAACACCGGCGCAAAAGAGCTTATGTGCATCCGTGTGCTGGGCGGTACCGGCAGACGTTATGCAAACATCGGCGACGTGGTTGTTTGCTCTGTTAAAAAAGCAACACCTGGCGGCGTTGTGAAAAAAGGCGACGTTGTTAAGGCAGTTATCGTCCGTTCCGCGAAGGGCCTTCGCCGGGAGGACGGCACCTATATCCGCTTCGACGAGAACGCGGCCGTCATCATTCGTGAGGACAAAAACCCCAGAGGCACCCGTATTTTTGGGCCGGTAGCCAGAGAGCTTCGTGAGAAAGACTACATGAAGATCCTCTCCCTCGCTCCGGAAGTCCTTTAATCAGGAGGTGCAGAGAATGGCAAAAATGCATGTCAAAACTGGTGATAAAGTTCAGATCATCAGCGGCAAAGATAAAGGCAAACAGGGCAAGGTCCTGGAAGTAAGCCCCAAGGAAGGCAAGATCATCATTGAGGGCTGCAACCTGGTCACCAAGCATGTGAAGCCCCGCGCCATGGGCCAGCAGGGCGGCATCGTGAAAGCCGAAGCCCCCATGTACGCCTGCAAGGCGATGCTGGTCTGCCCCAAATGCGGCAAACCCACCCGTGTTCACCACAAAGTGAACGCTGACGGCAAAAAAGAGCGTCAGTGCAAGTGCGGAGAAACTTTCTAAGAAGGAGGATTAAGACATGGCTCGTCTTAAAGATTATTACAAAAGCGATGTAGCCCCGGCTCTGATGAAGAAGTTCGGCTACAAAAGTGTCATGCAGATCCCGAAGCTTGAAAAGATCGTCGTGAACGTTGCTTGCGGTGAGGCTCGTGAAAACGCCAAGGTTATGGACGCGGTTGTAAAAGACCTGTCCGCCATCACCGGCCAGAAACCCGTTCTGACCACTGCGAAAAAATCCATCGCAAACTTCAAGCTCCGTGAGGGCATGGTCATCGGCGCGAAAGTGACCCTTCGCGGCGACAAGATGTACGAATTCATGGACCGCTTCTTCAACGTGGCGCTGCCCCGGGTCCGTGACTTCCGCGGTATCAACGCCAACTCCTTTGACGGCCGCGGCAACTACAACATCGGTCTCAAAGAACAGCTGATCTTCCCGGAAATCGAGTACGATAAAATCGACAAGATCCGCGGCATGGACATCAGCTTCATTACGACTGCGAAAACCGACGAGGAATCCAGAGAGCTTCTCTCCCTCCTCGGCGCGCCGTTCGAGAAATAAGGGAGGAAAGAAAATCAATGGCTAAGAAATCGATGATTCTCAAACAGCAGAGAGAGCCGAAGTTTTCCACCCGTGCTTATAACAGATGCAAAATCTGTGGTCGTCCCCACGCTTATCTGAGAAAATACGGCATCTGCCGTATCTGCTTCAGAGAGCTGGCCTATAAGGGCGAAATTCCTGGCGTAAAGAAGGCCAGCTGGTAATCATACCAAGTAAAGGAGGTTGACGGTATGCAGATCACCGATACTATCGCAGATATGCTCACTCGTATCCGCAATGCGAATTCGGCGAAGCACGACACGGTGGACATCCCCGCGTCCAATATGAAAAAGGCGATCGCTCAGATCCTCGTTGACGAAGGCTTTGTCAAGAGCTTTACCGTAATCGAGGACGGCAAGCAGGGCGTTATCCGTATGACTTTGAAATACGGTGAAAATAAAACTCCGGTAATCACCGGCCTGCGCCGGGTTTCCAAGCCCGGTCTGCGGATCTATTCCAACTGCGAGGATATGCCCAAGGTTATGAAGGGCTTAGGCATCGCAATCGTGTCCACGTCCAAGGGCGTGATGACCGATAAAAAGGCCCGCCGTGAAAACGTTGGCGGCGAGGTCCTGGCATTTGTATGGTAAGGAGGAACTGAATAATGTCTCGTATTGGCAGAAAACCAATCCAGGTTCCTTCCGGCGTCGAAGTGAAAATCGACGGCCAGCACATCACTGTGAAAGGCCCCAAGGGAACCCTGGAGCATGATTTCCATAAAGATATGACCGTGTCCTTTGACAACGGCGTTATCGAAGTTACCCGTCCCAGCGACAACAAAGCGCACCGTTCGCTGCACGGCCTGACCCGTACCCTCATCAACAATATGGTGACCGGCGTACAGAACGGCTTCTCCAAGGAGCTGGAAGTAAACGGCGTCGGCTACCGCGCTGCAAAAGAGGGCAAAAACCTGGTTATGAACCTGGGCTACTCTCATCAGGTTATCATGCCTGAGATCGACGGCATCAAAATCGACGTGCCCGCCCCCAACAAAATCATCATTTCCGGTCCCGACAAGCAGCTGGTGGGCCAGTTCGCGGCAAACGTCCGCGAGAAACGTCCTCCGGAGCCTTATAAGGGCAAGGGCATTAAGTACGTGGATGAAGTGATCCAGCGTAAAGAAGGTAAAACCGGTAAGAAGTAAGTAGTCAAAGGAGTGACAAGAAATGGTAAATAAGCCTGACAGCAACAAGGCTCGTTTAAAAAGACACGCCAGGGTCCGCAATAAAATTTCCGGGACCCCGGAACGTCCCCGCCTTTGCGTGTTCCGCTCCGCTAAGCATATTTACGCCCAGATCATCGACGATGTGAACGGCGTAACCCTTGCCAGCGCCTCTTCCCTGGAAAAAGGCTTCGAAGGCAACGGCGGCAACAAAGAAGGCGCGTTCATCGTCGGCAAGAAAGTCGCGGAACACGCCGCAGCAAAGGGCATTACTGAGGTAGTCTTTGACCGCGGCGGCTACATCTTCCACGGAAGAGTGGCGGAACTGGCCGCAGGCGCCCGTGAGGGCGGCCTCAAGTTCTAAGAGGGAGGTATTCGTTTGGCTAGAATAGATGGGTCTAACCTGGAACTTCAGGAAAGAGTCGTAACCATTAACCGTGTATCCAAAACGGTAAAAGGCGGCCGTATCTTTAAATTCGCCGCCCTGGTCGTCGTCGGCGACGGCAACGGCATCATCGGTTTCGGCCTGGGTAAATCCGGCGAGGTTCCGGACGCTATCCGCAAAGGCATCGAGGATGCGAAGAAAAACCTGAT
>DVJP01000021.1 GCA_018716725.1 Candidatus Merdivicinus excrementipullorum
ACATGAAATTTACCAAAATGCAGGGGCTGGGGAACGACTACATCTACCTGAACTGCATGGAACGCGCGCCGGAGGACCCCTCCGCCCTTTCCGTGCTGCTCTCCCGGCCCCATTTCGGGGTGGGGTCCGACGGGCTTGTGCTGATCCTCCCCTCCGACAAGGCGGATTTCCGCATGCGGATGTTCAACGCCGATGGCAGTGAAGGGAAAATGTGCGGCAACGCCTCCCGCTGCATCGGAAAATATGTGTACGAACAGGGACTGACCGGCAAAACCGACCTGACGCTGGAAACCTTAAGCGGCATCCGCACCCTCCATCTCTCCGTCCGGGACGGGAAAGTGGAACAGGTGTCGGTAGGCATGGGCGCGGCCCAGGTAACAGCCGTGGGCGATGTCCTCAACGCCGCCGGAAAGGATTGGCGCTACACCAGCGTTTCTGTGGGGAACCCTCATTGCGTCATCTTCTGCAAGAATGTGGAGGAAATGGACATAGCATCCCCGGGACGGCTGATCGAAAACCACCCGAATTTCCCCGGCCGCACCAATGTGGAGTTTGCCCAGGTGCTGGATCCTTCCCATATCCGGATGCGGGTCTGGGAGCGGGGCAGCGGGGAAACCCTGGCCTGCGGCACCGGGGCTTGCGCCACAGCTGCGGCTGCGGCGGCAAATGGACTTTGCGGGAAGGACGTGACGGTGCTGCTTCGGGGCGGCCCCCTTCAGATTCAGCTGGGGGAGGAAATTACGATGACCGGCCCCGCCGCCTTTGTGTTCGACGGGGAATTCCGGGAGGAGGATTTGTATGCTGAAAATCAATGAGAATTACCTGAAGCTGAAAGAAAGCTACCTGTTTTCCGAGATCGCCAAGCGGGTACAGAAATACGGCGCGGAGCATCCGGAGCAGAAGATTATCCGCATGGGAATCGGGGACGTGACCCTCCCCCTTTGCGGCGCTGTGGTTTCCGAAATGGAGAAGGCCGCGGCGGAAATGGGAAAGGCGGAAACTTTCCATGGCTATGGCCCGGAGCAGGGGTATGGGTTCCTGCAAAAGGCGGTGGCGTCCTATTACGCAGAACGCGGGATTTCTCTGGACGAACGGGAGATTTTCATTTCAGACGGGGCCAAAAGCGACCTGGGCAACATCCTGGACTTGTTTTCCAAGGACAACCGGGCGCTGATCCCAGACCCTGTTTACCCTGTTTATGTAGACACCAACATTATGGACGGCCGGGAGATCGTTTACCTTCCCGCCAACCGGGAAAACCATTTCCTGCCCCTGCCTCAGCCCGGGCTGGAAGGGGATATCATTTATCTCTGCTCCCCCAATAACCCCACCGGCGCGGTTTACTCCAAGGAACAGCTTCAGCTGTGGGTGGACTTTGCCCGAAAAAACGGAAGCGTGATTCTTTTTGACGCCGCTTACGAAGCCTTTGTGTCGGACGGCAGCCCCCGCAGCATCTACGAAGTCGAAGGGGCCAAGGAGTGCGCCATTGAGTTCTGCTCCCTGTCCAAAACGGCGGGCTTTACCGGCACCCGGTGCGGCTACACGGTGGTCCCTCTGGCTTTAAGCTTTGGCGGCACTCCGCTAAACCGCCTCTGGCTCCGGCGGCAGACCACCAAGTTCAACGGCGTTTCCTATGTGGTCCAGCGGGCCGCCATGGGCGTCTTTACGGAAGAGGGCCAAAAGCAGACCCGGCGGAACATTGAAATTTACAAGGAAAACGCCCGCCTGGTCACCGGCACCCTGGACCGTCTCGGCATCTGGTACGCCGGCGGAAAAAATTCCCCCTATATCTGGATGGAATGTCCCAGCGGCATGGGTTCCTGGGAATTCTTCGACTATCTCCTGGAAAACGCCCAGATTGTCGGCACTCCCGGCGAGGGCTTCGGCGAAAACGGGAAGGGGTACTTCCGCTTCTCCGCCTTTTCCAGCCCTGCCGATACAGCCGAGGCTATGGAACGTTTTTTCCGGATCTTCTCCCCTGCCGAATAAAGCCATTGAACGCCGGACATAGAAAGGCCGCATGTTTGAAAGCATGCGGCTTTGGTTTATTCTTCCAGCGGCGGGAATGCGCTTTGCAGGAGGATAACGGAAGTGTTACAGCAAATATCTGCCTGTTATGCTGTTTTGATTGCTTTTTATTTCCCGAGGCGTTCCCTGGGCAATAATCCTTCCGCCTTCCTCTCCCCCGCCCGGTCCCATATCGATGATATAGTCCGCATTGCGGATAATGTCCAGATCGTGTTCAATGACAATGATGGTGGCGCCGTTATCCAGCAAGGTTTGGAACACCCGCAGCAAAACCTGGACGTCCAGGGGATGCAGGCCGATGCTGGGTTCATCGAATATAAAAACAGAATCCGTCTGGATTTTCCCGATTTCACTGGCAAGCTTCAGCCTTTGCGCTTCTCCGCCCGAAAGGCTCGGCGTCTCTTCGCCCAGGGTCAAATAGCCAAGGCCCAACTGCCGGAGTATCTGCAATTTCTGACAAACCGTTTTCATCCCGCCGCAAAACTCAATGGCAGAATTGACGTCCATATCCATAAGCTCCGGCAGAGAGCAGGATTGCCCTGCTTTGTTTGTCAATTTGACGCTGTACGCCTCTTTTCCATACCGTGAGCCGCGGCAGTCCGGGCAGGGGATGGTAACATCCGGCAGAAACTGGACGTCCAGGCTGACGGAGCCTGTGCCGTCGCAGCCGGGACAGCGCAGGCTGCCGGTGTTGTAAGAAAAGTCGCTGGCTTTGAGGCCTTTTTCCTTGGCATCCGCTGATTTTGCATAAAGCTTTCTCAATTCATCGTGTACGCCTGCATAGGTGGCGATGGTAGAGCGCACGTTGATCCCGATAGGCGTCGCGTCAATGAGCTTGACGTGCTGGATTCCCTCAGCGGTTATCTCACGGACGTGCTCCGGCAGTTTATGGCCGTTTATCGCCGCTTCCAGTGCAGGAGCCAGGCTCTCCAAGACCATTGTGGTTTTTCCCGAGCCGGATACGCCGGTTACCACAGTAAGCCGCCCCTTTGGAATCCCAACTTCCAGGGGCTTTACCGTGTGGAGCTGCGTTGTGGACAGATGAATTGTTCCGTTTTCAAACATGCTGCCGGGGGCAGGCAGACACCGCAGCATTGTTTCCGCCTTCCCGGACAGAAAAGCTCCGATTTGCGAGGCGGCGTTTTCCTTGACAGACGCGACTGTCCCCTCGGCAATCACATGCCCGCCTTTTGCTCCCGCCTGAGGTCCCATTTCAATAATCCAGTCGGCATCCTTTAGAATTTGGGTATCGTGGTCCACCAGGATCACCGAGTTCCCGTCTGCAATCAGGTCGTGCATGACGCCGGTCAGGCCGGCGATATTGGAGGGATGCAGCCCGATGGAGGGTTCGTCCAATACATATAAAACGCCGGTTGTGCGGTTGCGGACGGCGCGGGCCAGCTGCATCCGCTGCCGTTCCCCCGTTGAAAGTGTGGAAGAGGAGCGGTCCAGGGAAAGATAGCCAAGGCCCAAATCCATGAGCCTCCGGGCGGCGCTGGCAAAGGCTTCGCAAATGCTTTGGGCCATGGGGCGCATTTCTTCTGTCAAAGTTTCCGGTACGCCCTGTACCCAATGCACCAGCTGGGAAAGCGGCATTGTGCAGGCTTCGTCAAGGGAAATTCCCCGCAGCTTGGGGGAACGGGCCGCCGCGGAAAGGCGCGTCCCGCCGCACTCCGGGCAGACATCCTCTTTTAAGAATTTTTCCACCCGTTTCATCCCTTTTTCATCCTTGACTTTCGCCAGGGCGTTTTCCACTGTATAGACGGCGTTATAGTAGGTGAAATCCAGTTCGCCTGCCTGGTTGGATTTTTTTGCTTTGTAAAGGATATGCTTTTTGACAGCCGGGCCGTGATATACGATCTCTTTCTCCTCTTGGGTAAGGTCCCGAAACGGGATGTCCGTGCGGACGCCCATTTCCCTGCAAACATCGGTCATCAGGGACCACATGAGGCTGTTCCAGGGGGCGACGGCTCCTTCGTCAATGGTAAGCGAGTCGTCCGGCACCAGGGAATCCAGATCGACTGTGCGGACGCTGCCCGTTCCGCCGCATTTTGCACAGGCTCCCTGGGAATTAAAAGCCAGTTCCTCTGCCGACGGGGCGTAAAAATGCGCGCCGCATTTGGGGCAGACCAATTCCTTGCCGGCTGCAACCGCCAGGGAGGGTTTCAGATAATGCCCGTTGGGGCAGCGGTGGCTGGCAAGGCGCGAATACATGAGACGCAGGCTGTTCAGCAGCTCCGTGCCGGTGCCGAAGGTGCTGCGGATGCCGGGCACAGCCGGCCTTTGGTGCAGGGCGAGGGCCGCAGGCACATACAGCACCTGGTCCACCGCCGCTTTTGACGCCTGGGTCATCCTTCTGCGGGTATAGGTGGACAGAGCCTCCAAATACCGCCGGGAGCCTTCCGCGTACAGCACCCCCAGCGCCAGTGAGGATTTCCCGGAGCCGGAAACGCCGGCAATCCCCACGATTTTGTTCAAAGGAATATCAACGTCTACATTTTTCAAATTGTGAACTTTTGCGCCCCTGACGAGCATTTTATCAACCATTGCTTCCGCCTCACTTTACTAACTAGAATCCCCGCTTGGCCCTTTTCGAAAATGCGGGGAAGCAAAACCTGCGCCTCTGATTCCCATATTTAGTATAATCAAAATATCGAAAACGGTCAATTATTTTAGAAAGTTTTGGGAAACCGTTTAGACAGGCACGAGAAATCTCCCTCTGTACGGCCAAGTGAAGAAGCAGGCGCATGGTGTTTCCATGCGCCTGCCCAGCCTGTCGAAAAAGAGAGTATGGTCTGGCAAATTGCACAAAGAGGTGTTGTTTGCTGACGCAAATGAGCTGTG
>DVJP01000022.1 GCA_018716725.1 Candidatus Merdivicinus excrementipullorum
ATATCTCTTTTTCGTATTCCTTCATGTGTCCGTAACTTCTTGGCATACAAATCCCCCCTATGGTAGTTGTTTTTATTCTACCATAGAGGGGCTTCTTTTTCCATTGTCCGTTTTTACTGGACTTGTGCAAACGCCGGACGGAGTTTTTTTTGCACAAAAAATACGGCGTCCAGCAGTGGGCGCCGTATTAGTATCAATGCAGTTGAAACAATTAACCCAGTTCCTGAATGCTGGACAGGATTTTTTCCAGACGTTCCTGGGCGCGGCTGAGTTTCGCCTTTTCGTTGTTGACCACCTTTTCCGGGGCTTTGGCAACGAATTCCTGGTTGTTCAGCTTGCCGGAAATGATCTGGATATCTTTTTCGCAGGCTTCCTTGTCCTTGTTCAGGCGGGCCAGCTCTTTTTCCTTGTCAATCAGGTCGCCCATGGGAATGTAAACCTTGGCGCTGTCGGTGACGGCCAAAGCGGCGTTTTCCACAGACAGATTTTCACCGATGGTGACGTCGGAAGCGGAAGCCAGACGTTCAAAGAAGGATACGCCCTTTTTAAAGGTTTCGCCGTAGCCGGTTTCAATGAACAGATGGGCTTTCCGGGAAGGCGGCACGTTCTTCTCGGCCCGCACGTTGCGGATGGCCTTGATGGCGTTCATAACGCGCTCAAATTCCAGCTCGTCGTCTGCGAAATTCAGATCCTCCCGGTATTCGGGGAACTTGGAAATCATGATGCTCTCGCAGTCGTTGGGGATGGCCTGCCAGATTTCCTCGGTGATAAAGGGCATGAAGGGGTGCAGGAGCTTTAAGGTATTGGCCATGACGTAAACCAGCACCTTCTGAGCGTTCAGAGAGGTTTCGCCGCCTGCCTGGAGCCGGGACTTGGAAATTTCGATATACCAGTCGCAGAGGATATCCCACAGGAAGTCGTACACGTTCTGGGCGGCTACGCCAAGCTCGTATTTTTCCAGGTTGTCGTTGACCAGCTTCACCAGGGCGTTGTACTTGGACAGAAGCCATTTGTCCTCAATGAGGAGGGTTTCCGGCAGCTCCGGCTTCTCGATCTCATCGGACAGGTTCATGAGGATAAACCGGGAAGCGTTCCAAAGCTTGTTGGCAAAGTTCCGGGCGGCCTTCACCTTGTCGTCAGAATAGCGCATGTCGTTTCCGGGGGAGGTGCCGTTGGCCAGCATGAACCGCAGAGCGTCGGCGCCGTATTCGTCGATGACCTGAAGGGGATCGATGCCGTTGCCCAGGGATTTGCTCATCTTCCGGCCCTGGCTGTCCCGGACAAGGCCGTGAATGAAGATGTCGGAGAAGGGCTTTTTGCCCATATATTCCAGGCCGGAGAAGATCATCCGGGAGACCCAGAAGGTGATGATGTCATAGCCGGTGACCAGGGTGGAAGTGGGGTAGAAGTAGTCCAAATCCTTGGTTTTATGGGGCCAGCCCAGGGTGGAGAAGGGCCACAGGGCGGAGCTGAACCAGGTGTCCAGGGTGTCCGGGTCCTGGGTCATATGGCCGCCGCATTTGGGGCATTTTTCCGGGGCTTCCCTGGAAACTACGGTTTCGCCGCATTCATCGCAGTAATAGGCGGGAATCCGGTGGCCCCACCAAAGCTGCCGGGAAATGCACCAGTCCCGGATGTTTTCCATCCAGTGGAAATACATCTTGTCAAAGCGTTCGGGGATAAAGCGGATGTCGCCGCTGCGGACCGCCTCAATGGCCGGGGCCGCCAGCTCTTTCATGGCAACGAACCACTGTTTGGAAACCATGGGCTCCACGGTGGAGTGGCAGCGGTAGCAGGTGCCGACCTCGTGCTGAAGGTTTTCGGTTTCCTTGAGGAATCCGCCCTCTTCCAGGTCTTTTAAGATGGCCTTCCGGGCCTCCGCGGTGGTCATGCCGGCGTATTTGCCGCAGTCTAACACATGGGGTTCGTTGGCAGTGGCCCGGCCTTCGGCGAAAATGGCGTCAGCAGCGGCCTTGTCGGCAGCGCCGGTCATATGGCCGTCATAGGTGAACACCCGGACAATGGGCAGATTGTGCCGCAGGCCAACCTCGTAGTCGTTGGGGTCGTGGGCCGGGGTGATTTTTACCACGCCGGTGCCTTTTTCCATGTCGGCGTGCTCGTCGCAGACAATGGGGATTTCCTTGTTTAAGAGGGGCAGAATCACATGGCAGCCGTGAAGGTGGGCGTAACGGGGGTCCTCCGGGTTAATGGCCACGGCGGTGTCGCCCAGCATGGTTTCGGGGCGGGTGGTGGCCAGCTCCAGCATTTCGCCGGTTTCCTTTACCGGGTAAAGCAGGTGCCAGAAATGGCCGTCCTGGGTTTCATGCTCCACTTCCGCATCGGAGATGGAGGTATTGCAGTGAGGGCACCAGTTGACCATGCGGTTGCCCCGGTAAATGAGGCCCTTGTTGTAAAGGCGCATGAACACTTCCTGCACTGCTTCAGAGCAGCCCTCGTCCAGGGTGAAGCGTTCTCTGGACCAGTCGCAGGAGGAGCCCAGCTTTTTCAACTGGGTGACAATCCGGCCGCCGTACTGCTCTTTCCAGGCCCAGGCCCGTTTTAAGAATTCTTCCCGGCCGATCTGTTCCTTTGTGACGCCCTCCTTGCGCATCTGCTCCACAATTTTGGCCTCGGTGGCGATGGAGGCGTGGTCGGTGCCGGGAAGCCACAGGGTGCAGTAGCCCTGCATCCGCCGCCAGCGGATGAGGATGTCCTGCAAGGTGTTGTCCACAGCGTGACCCATGTGCAGCTGGCCGGTGATGTTTGGGGGCGGGATGACGATGGTGTAGGGGTCCTTTTCCTCGTCAATGTGGGCGGTAAAATAGCCTTTTTCCTCCCAGTTTTGATAGATGCGGTCCTCGAAATCCCGAGGGTTGTACATCTTTTCCAGTTCTTTTCTTGGCATAAAGATGCTCCTTTCGTTGCATTTTTGATAACAAGGGGTTGAATTGTAGGGGCGTCGTGAATTGATTCACGACAGTCTCCCGGCCCCTACAAAATGAAATCAGGTGGTTTCATCGGGATAAAAACAGTCCTGTTCCCAAGTAAGGGGATTCTGGTCGATATACAGCCAGATTTTTTCGTATTCCGCCTGGTTCCGGATGATGTGGTCGTGAAAAGACCGCTGGAAAACGCGGCGTCCGGATATTCCGTCCAAGGCATTGATTTCTTTGGTGGCCTGATATTTGAACCATGCCATAACGGTGCTGATTGTAGGGTCCGGGTTTCCCGGCCCGCATAATTCCCATTCAATTCGAAAAATAAAATGAATGTGATTGGGCATAATGACATATTTTTCCCGTTGAACCATTGGGTATTTGTCCGAAATCTGCTGAATCACATCGTCCGTAATCCAGCCGTATTTTGTTAACCGCGGGCCGGGAAACCCGGCCCCTACCAGAATTTCTGATAAAAACGGGGCACGGTTTTGGGTGCACATGGTCACAAAATATGCGGCGGGGCTGCTGTAATCCCAATTTTGCAGGCGGTTTTGTTTCCGTGCCGGCCCTTCCATTACTTTTCTTCCGTCATGGCCGCCACCTTTTCTTCGTCCGGGGTGGAGTAAAGGGTGTAGTAATGGTCGAAAATCACCATGCCGGGCTTGGCGCCGTTTGGCTTTTTCACATTTTTCACCTGGGTGTAATCCACCGGGATCAGGGCAGCGCCCCGGGCTTTGGAGTTCCAGGCGGCGATGGCGGCGGCTTCCTCCACCGTCCGGTCGGGAAGGTCGTTTAAGTCCGTCCCTTCCGTCACCAGGATCACATGGGAACCGGCGAATCCCTGGGTGTGGAACCAGATATCCCAGGGCCGGGCGTCCCGGCAGGTCAGCTTGTCGTTTTGCTTGTTATTGCGCCCGCACCAGACCAGATACCCGTCGGAGGTCCGGTATTTTAGCGGCGGCTGGGCTTTCAGCAGCTTATTTTTGTTCTTGTAGTTTTTCAGATACCCCTGCTCGGAAAGCTCCTGGCGGATCTCCAAAAGCTCGCTTTCGCCGCTGGTCCGGGACACCGCGTCGAATACGCTGTCCACATACTGAAGCTCCGCCTCGCCCTCTACAATAAGCTTTTGCAGCATTTTTTCGGCGGTGGCGGCCTTGCGGTACTCCTTATAATACTTCTGAGCGTTGTCCACCGGGCTTAAGGCCGGGTCCAGCTGGATGTCCATTTCCCGGTTGTCGTTGTAATAATCCTCTACCGTTACAACGCGGTCGCCCTTTTTCATTTTCCACAGATTGGCGGTCAAAAGCTCGCCCTTCTTTTTCAGCTCCTCCCGGTCGGCGCAGGCAGCCAGCTCTTCCTTCTGGGCGGCGATTTTCCGGGCCAGGCGGTCGGTGGTGTTTAAAAGCATCCGCAGAAGGTCGTTGGAACGCTGTTTCATCCGTTCCAGCCGCACCCGTTCCGAATAAAAGCTGTCCAGCAGGGCGCTGGGGGAATCGTAGGTTTTGCTGACCACTAATGCGCCGTACTGGGTGATGTCTATGAAAGAAAACTCCCGGGGCTTGCCGTCCTGGTCAAAGACGGTGGTGAATTTCCCTTCCCCGGCGCTTAAGGCTTCCCGGATTTTCCCAAGGAAGAAGAACAGCCGGTCCCACTGATCCTTAGTCAGGACGTTTTTGTCCGCATCCTGGCCGTGGATGGTGTAGGCGGTGATTTCCCGGGTCAGCACAGAGGAAAAGCCCTCCAGGCTCCCCATAAGGCTTTTGGCCAGGTCCGCGCTTTTTTCCGAGAGGATCCGGGCCTTCAAGGCTTCGTCATCCGTTTCCAGTAGGTTCAGTTTATTCTGCCGGGGCGGCTTCGTATAGCGGATACCGGGCAGAATGGGCCGGACGCCGGACATTTCCTGGTCTACCCGCTTGATGGAATCCATAACCTTCCCATCCCCGTCAATGAGGATAATGTTGGAATGCCGCCCCATGATCTCCGCCGCCACGGTGATGTTCACCAGGTCCCCCAGCTCGTTTGTGGCCTCAAAATCCAGGTACAGCACCCGGTCCATGCCCATCTGCCGGACGCCCAGCAGTTTAGCCCCTGTCAGGTGTTTCCGCAGGAACATGCAGAACATAGGCGGGGTTTTGGGGTTTTCAAAGGGTTGCTCCGTGTAGTGGATCCGGGGGCTGTCGGCTCCGGCCGATAACAGCAGCCGTCCGCTCCATCCCCGGGACCGCAGCAGGAAGATGATTTCTTCCCGGGAGGGCTGGTAAATCCGGTCGATACGGCTGCCCACGGCATTTTGTTCAATTTCCAGCTTTAACATGCGCAGGTATGCGCCGTCCAGTGCCATAATCGCTCCTTTCTGTCCATGAAAAAACGCCTTCCGGGGAAAATCCCCAGAAGGCGAAAACATCGCGTTACCACTTCTGTTCGCTTTTTGCCTCGCGGCAAAAAACCTCTGCCGGTACTTCCATACCGTCCCGCTTTAACAGGCGGACCTGTCGCAGCCTCAACCGCAAAAATGCGCTTCGGTGCGCCGTTCAGGGGCTACCTTCCTCTTTTGCCGCCTGTTTTCCTCCCAGCCTCGGGAAAATCCCATGGGAAAACTCTCTGAAAGCCCGGACAAAAGGCTACTCTCCCCGTCGTTACGTTTGGATACAGATTTATTTTACCACGGGATGACAGCCTTGTCAATGGGGAATAGAATAATTTTATGATTCCCTGGTTACGACAAGCTGCGTAATCCCGTCCGCGCTTAAATAAACGGACTGATAATCTCCGGAAAACAGAATTCGGCCCTGCTCATCCCGTTCCGCTGTAAAAAAGTCAACCCGCCACATTTCGTTTTCCGAGTCGAAGTAAACGCTGACATCGCTGTAAGAAATGCTGCATTCCCCGGCAGCCAGCTTTTCAGCATCGGCTTGGCTTTCAATGGGCTGGGAATCCGTATTGAAGAAGGAGGCAGTTTTCATATCCGCCTGTTCCTGCTGATAACCAGTCAGGTCGTCCTGATAGGAAAAGGTAGCCATGGAAGTTCCGCCCTGGCCTTCAGAATTGCCGCAGGAGAACAATCCCAATGTACAAATGAAAAGAATACCACAAATCATCAGCTTTTTCATAGTTGACCTCCTGTTGAAGCTTCTTATTCCCTTGCCAGCTTGTAGGCCAGGTCGTAGGCAAAGACCAGTTCCTCGATGGAACAGTGGGGCTGGACCAGATGAGTGGTGCAGCAGATCCACCGCTTGCCTTTTAAGAGGGAGAATACCCGCCGGATTTCGGATTCCAGCCGCTTATAATCTCCAAAGCCCAGGGTGGACTGGATGCAGATGCCGCCCATAATGGCGAATTTGTCCGCGTATTTGTCCAGATACACCTGGTAATCCATGCCGGCTGTTTCCTGGTAGGGGTGCACCACATCGTAGCCCAGCTCCACAATGCCGTCTAAAACAGAGCTGACATTGCCGTCGGAGTGGAGGCTCACAAACTTCCCGGCCTTTTTTACCGCGTCCGTCACCAGCTTGTGGTTGGGGAAAATCAGTTCCCGCCAGGTTTGGGGGCTGAACATCAGGCTTTTCTGAGCGCCCCAGTCGTCGGAAACATGAACCATATCCATGCCCAGCTCGCAGACGTTTAAGGCAAACTGCCGGTTCCATTCCGCCTGGCGCCGGTAAACCTCCGCCAGCTCATCCGGATACAGGGCCAGGTAGAGCAAATGGTTCTCAATGCCGAAAGGGCCGTTTAGGCATTCAAAAATCCCCGGGGTCTGCATATAGCAGAACCGCCCCCGGTCCCCCCGCTGGTAAGCCAGGGCTTTCCGGATGCTTTCGTAGTCCTCCATGCGGTTCGCGTCCTGCATTGGCAGCTGAAGCAGCGCCTCCGGGGTGATTTCCTGCCCCTCGTTCCGAAGCTGTTCCAGCTTCCGGTCGTCATAGGGGGAAGGCCCGCCGAAAATATGGGCCGCGTCAAATTCATAATGGTCCTCAAAGGCTTCCAAGGACCCAAAGCGTTCCGCGATTTTTTCGTTTACATTGTCCCAGATCCATCCGTACAGCGGGGTGCGTCCGGTATTTTCGCCCCGCAGCGTTTTTGCCACCAGTTCATAGGATTTCATATGCTGTCGCTCCTTTACGGTTTCTATGGGAAGTATACCATAAAACCAGATACAAATAAACCGGTGAAAATGCCTGTTTTCAGGGGGAATTTTGTCGCTGGTAATTTAGGGCAGCTTTTTCCCGCATTTGGGGCAAAACTCATATCCGCTTTCCACTTTCGTCCCGCAGTAGGGGCAGAAAGCGGCGTCTTCTGCACTCTGGGACGGCTGGGAATCCGGCTGTTGGGAAGAAAAACGCTGCTCCAAAGGGTCCGGCTCCTCCCCGTCCTCGGTGATGTCAAAGGAGGAATAACGGTTTTTGCCGGTGGCGTTGTGGAAATGGTAGACCGCCTGGGCAATCCCCGCAATGACGAAAATCACGCCGAATATGGGGAAGAATATAGGCGCGCCCATAGACGCCGCCATAATGGTCCAGAAAATCCCGAACACAATGACGATAATGGAGCCTATAAAATTCATTCCCGACGGGCCTCGGCCCGGTTTGATGCTTCTCATGTGGATTCCTCCTTTGAAAGGGCAGTTAGGTACTGCCGGAAGTTTCTGTGTTCCAGCTTCCCGGCAATCAGTTCCCATGCCGCCCGGTTCTCTTCCGCAAAGGGAACGTCCGGACGCTTGGTTTTCCAATTTACTGGCTGCGGCCCCAGATAGGGGCGGAAGCCGAAGCGGGCGTATAAGCTGATAGCCTGCCAGCTCCAAGTCTGAGTGGCCAGATAGAGGGGCTTTGGACAATGCAGGCCGTCCCATTGGGCGCAGAGCCTTGCCAGCATGGCTTTGCCGATGCCCCGGCCCTCATACCGGCCGTCCACCGCCACCCAGTGGATCCGATAGCGGGGTTCCCCGAAACACGCTCCTTTCCAAAGGCTGGCCGTGCCGATGATCTCCCCTTCCAGGGAACGGACAAACAGCATGTTTGCAGGCAGTTCCTCCGGATGGGAGAGGAACTCCTCCCGGAAATAGGAGAGGCCTTTTTCAAAGCTTTCCATCATTTCGGTGCGGGCCATCAGCTTGGCCCATTCCGTTTCCATGCCCGGCTTCCAGCCGCAGAAGGAAAAACCTTGGGGCAAAGCCGCCGGCAGGGTTTCTTCCGGATGTTCCCGGAGCATTAAAACGCCGTAATAGGGCAGGGAAAAATCCAGCATAACGCCCCTCCTTTTACCGGTGCCGGAACAAGGGCCGGTCGGCCATGGCACGGCGGAACTCCACCTTGGGGAACCGTTCCGCCAGATATTCCCGCAAAGGCTCTAAGATGATGGATTCCGTTTCGTAATGTCCTGCGTCAATTAAGGTCAGACCGGCCGCCGCCGCCTCCACCGCCTGGTCGTGCTTTAGGTCGCCGGTAATATAGGCGTCCGCTTCCGAGACCAGCACCTCTTTTAAGAAGCTGCCGCCGGAACCGGAACAGAGGGCCACGGAACGGATGGGGCTTCCGGCGTCCAGGAGCCGCAGGCCCGAAAGCCCCAGGCGTTCCCGGACAAGTCCCGCCAATTCTTCCCCGGAAACAGCCTGGGGAAGAAGCCCGATTTTCACAAACCCGTCCCCGCCGTCTAAGTCGTCCGCACTGGAAAGGCCCAGCAAATCCGCCAGAGTGTCGCTGACCCCGCCGGGGGCACGGTCTAAGTTGGTGTGGGCGGACAAAACCGTCAGCCCCGCCTGTACCGCCTGGTAAGCCACATCGTCCGGGCTTAGGCTCTTTAGGGGGTGGAAAATCACCGGGTGATGGGTAATCACCATCTGCGCCCCCCGCTTTTTTGCCTCCTCGCAGACTTCCGGCGTCAAGTCCAGGGCCAGCAGGCAGAAGGAAACCGGCTGGTCCATGCCGCCGATTAACAGGCCGCTGTTGTCAAAATCCTCCTGGGTATCAAAAGGGGCCCACTCGTCCAGGGCCGCGTAGATTTTTCCGGCTGTAATCACAGCAATCCCTCCCTTTCCAGAAGCTCGTCCAGCTGTAAGTAAATTTCCTGATACTGTTCCGCCGCCGGGTCCCCGGAAGCGGATTGGGACATGCCCCGCAAAATCACCCGCAGCTTATTTTGCAGGAATTTTAAATATTGCCCGGCCAGCTGCCGCTTTTGAGGGCTTCTTAAGGCGTCCGGCATTTTGCCCACATGGGCGAAAAAGTCGTCGCACTCCCAGTTGTTGCCCTCGTACCGGGCGGAAATCACCGCGTAAAATTTGCCGCCTGCCTCCGCCGGGGATTCGGCGGCAATAGCATACCCGTTCCGGCAGAGCCACCGCCGAAGGTAGGGCGCCTGGGTCATGGGCTGTAAAATCAGGTGTTTCCCGGCAAGAGGGGAGCGGGCTTCCAGAATGTCCCCGATGAGCATCCCGCCCATCCCGGCAATGGCAATGTCCGTCACTTCCGTTAAGTCAATGCCGGAAAGGCCGTCGGCCAGCCGGGTTTCGATTTTGTCCCCAAGCCCGGCGGCCTGAATGTTCATTTTTGCGGAAATCAGGGGGTTTAAGTTCACATCCGAGGCGATTGCCCCCCGGATTTTCCCCTGTTCCATGAGCCGGATAGGCAGGTAGCCGTGGTCGGTGCCAACGTCCAGAAGGAATCCTCCCGGGGTAACCAGGTCCGCCGCCGCCTGCAAACGGCCGTCGAGATTTTTCATGTATAAGCCTCCATATAGCAAAACAGGGACACGAAACCCGTGCCCCTATGCGTTTGATTTTTACCATATACGGCCCATTGATTCGGGGTGTCTTTCTTTTCCCCACAATGAAGCCCTTGGAAAACAAACCTTCCTTATTTAGAGGAAATGTGCGCGTTGATTTTTTCTACCAGCTCGTCCGCGTCAACGCCGTGAACCATGCAGGCTTCCGCCAGGGATTCGCCCCGGGCAGAAGGGCAGCCCAGGCAGTGCATCCCCATTTCCAGGAAATACTGAGCGGTGGTAGAATCAAAGTCAAGAATATCGCCAATAACAGTTTCTTTGGTAACAACCATGGGAAACATCCTTTCTTTTATAGTATAGCTTTATTATAGACAACTTTTGTCCAGAAATCAAGCTGTTTTCCAAAAATTCCGGGAAAATTAACGTTCCCGCCGTTCCCGGTCCATTTCCTCCAGATTGTAGGGGGTCTGCTGGTAGACGAAATAGTTGAGCCAGTTGACAAAAAGGAGGTTTGCATGGCTGCGCCAGATGAAGCGGGGCGGGTTGTCCGGGTCGTCTCCCTCAAAATAGTTGTAGGGAATGTGGATGGGCAGCCCCTTGTCCAGGTCCCGGAAATATTCCGCCGCCAGGGTCCCCCGGTCGTACTCCGAGTGCCCTGTGACGAAAAACTGCCGGCCGGAGGTGTCCGCCACAATGTGCACTCCGGAAATCGGGGATTTGGTGAGGATTTCCAGCTCCGGGTGTTTTAGGATATCCTCCTCCCGCACCTCCGTGTGGCGGGAATGGGGGACGTAGAACACCTCGTCGAATCCCCGCAGAAGCTGGTGGAAGGGCTGCAAAACCGTGTGAGGAAAAATGCCGAACATTTTGGCCGGCAGATCGTATTTGGGCACGCCGTAATGGTAATAAAGCCCGGCTTGTGCCCCCCAGCAGATGTGGAAGGTAGAATAGACATTGGTTTTGGACCATTCAAAGACTTCGCAAAGCTCCGGCCAGTAATCCACTTCCTCAAAGGGCATCTGCTCCACTGGCGCGCCGGTGATAATCAGCCCGTCGAACCGCTGATCCTTCACATCGTCCAGGGTTTTGTAGTATTTGAACAGGTGGTCGTCGGAGGTGTTTTTGGACACATGGGAGGCCATCTGCAAAAGCTCCAGGTCAATCTGAAGGGGGGTGTTGGACAGGAGCCGGAGAAGCTGGGTTTCGGTTTCGATTTTCTTGGGCATCAGGTTTAAAATGGCGATTTTTAGGGGCCGGATATCCTGATGGACCGCCCGTTCCTCGTCCATGACGAAGATATTTTCCCGCTGCAAAACCGAGTTGGCGGGGAGGGTAACGGGAATGTTAATGGGCATGGGCAGACCTCGTTTCTGATAGATGATAAAAGCGCTTTCGGCAGCTGCGAAAAAATGCAATGCGGGCGAACGCAGTTCGCCCCTACAAGCGGCGAATCGCCGCCCATAAGACGACGCGGCCGTCCTGCCACGCGTTGGGTATGTCAACGGCGGGATGAACCGCCGTTTTCGGCACAGATTCCCCGAACGATGTTTGAGCCGTAACGTTGGGATTGTAGGGGCCGGGTCACCCGGCCCGCGTATCACACGAAACGCCCCGGAAAATCGCGGGACGGGAAACCCGTCCCCTACAAATTCGTTGCCTGTTCCGTTTTACAAAACGATAGGAACAGAATCCCATCGAATCGGCGAACATTTTCGCCGTCCAGCGGTTGGATAGGAATTGAAACGCCGCGGCGAATTAACGGCCCGGTTACCGGGCCCGCGGCGAATTGGCGGCGGGGCCTCCCCGCTAGCGCTGGATGGACAAAAGCTTCTGTTTCAGGTCGTTTTCCAGCTTCACCAGCTCCACTTCCGCCTCCCGGCGTTTCTGTCGGCCCTCCTCCTGGATACGGATCACCTCGTCCAGGGTGGTAATCAGGCTTTCGTTGGTGTGGCGCAGGGTTTCCATGTCCACAATGCCCCGTTCGGATTCCTTGGCCGTGTCAATGGTGGCCATCTTTAGGGTGTCGGCGTTGCGGCGCAGAAGCTCGTTGGTCATGTTGCTGACCGCCCGCTGGGCCTCGGCCGCCTGGCGGGAATGCTCCACCCCCAAAGCCAGCACCATCTGGCTTTTCCACAGGGGGATGGTGTTGACCAAAGTGGACTGGATTTTGTCGGACATGAGGGTGTCGTTGTTCTGCACCAGCCGGATCTGGGGGGCCGTCTGAATGGAGATCATCCGGGTCAGCTCCAGGTCGTGGATTTTCTTTTCAAACCGGTCGCAGAGGGCGTTTAAATCGTTGACCGCCTGGGCGTCCTCCGGCAGGCCGCTTTGGGCGGCTTTCTGCATCAGCTGGGCAAGCTCGCCCTCCCGCACCTCTTTGAGCTTCCGTTTGCCGGCGATGATATAAAGGGAAAGCTCCTTAAAGTAGGTCTTGTTCATCTCGTACATTTTGTCCAGCATGGATACGTCCTTGAGAAGCTGGACCTGATGGGCTTCCAGAACCTCGCAGATGTGATTTACGTTGGATTCAGCCTTGTCATATTTGGCCTTTAACGCCGTCATTTTATTGGCGGAACGCTTGAAGAAGCCGAAGAAGCCCTTTTCTTCTTCCTCCACGTCAAAATCTTTCAGCTGAGTCACCACATCGGTCAAAATCTGGCCCACTTCGCCCAAATCCTTGGTGCGGACGGTGCTCAGCACGTTTTCGGAGAAGTCCGCGATTTTTTTCTGGGCGCCGGAACCGTACTGGACGATGACGCTGGAATTGGACAGCTCGATTTTCGGCAGGAATTCCTGCACCGCTTTTTCCTCGGCAGGGGAAAGCACCGGTTCCGGCGGTTCCGCCGGGGCTGCCTGCTGAACCTGCGCCGGGGCCGCAGCCGCCAGGGTAGGCGCAGCCGGGGCGGCCGGAGCCGTCGCCTGCTGTACGGCTTCTTCAAAATCCAAGGTTAAGGTTGGGACTTGTTCCAGTTCGCTCATAACTCAAAACTCCTTCCGTTTTCGGGGGTATCCATTTTCAGTTCGCCGTCAATCAGCCCTTCCTGGGTCAGCATGGTTTCCAGGGCGGAAATATCGGCGGAAAGGCCCATTAAATCCTTCTGCATCAGGTTTTTATAGAGATTTTGGAACGCCAGGTTGATGTTGTCTAAAGTGCTTAAAATTTCGCCTTTTACCGTTTCCGCTTCCTGGCTGGAAATCTGGCGCAGTTCCAAATCCCGGTAGGATTCCGTGAGTTTTAAAGTGGTAGGCAGGTAGTAGCTCATAAACCGGCGGATTTGGGAGAGCTTTTCCGGATGCTTTTCCACATACTGGAAAATCTGGGAGCAGATCTGTTCCAGGGTATCCAGCTTTTCGGAAATATCCTGAGCGGGGAGAGCGTCGTTTAATTCCCGGATCCTGCGGATATAGCTTTCTCCGGTGGAACGCATTTCCTCCAGAGCGGCGGCTTCCGGGTTTTCCTCCGCAATTTTGCGGCGGCGCTCCGCTTCCGCCTGCTGGGCTTTTAGGTTATCCTTCATGGCCAGGTACTGGTCGTAAACCTCTTTGCTCAAAATAAAGCAGGTCTGCTGCTCGTCAAAATAACAACCTTTAAACAGGCCGTCGCTGGTCATGCGTTTTAAGTCCTTTAAGAGCTTTTGCTGGGGGATAGCAAAAAATTCGGCCATATCTGCAATGGAGGCGTAATCCACCCCTCTCAGCTGGGCCTGGTATTTGTGGAACCGCCCGATATACCGGATGCGGTTGATGCCGCATGCCGCCGCAGTGGCGCAGGCGGCTGTGGGAAGCACCGCAATGGCAAGCTCCACAACAAAAGCCACCGGACTCCAGTAGCTTAAATACAGAAGCTGGTCCACCATAAAGCTCAAGCTGGAAAGGCCCAGCATGATGCCGAATATTGTGAGCAGCCAGGCCCCGGCGGTGCCGTCTTTCCGTTTGGCCTGGGGTTGGGCCGTGCCGAAGCTCTGGAAAGTGCGGGGCTGGGGCTGAGGTTTTGGCTGGGGCCGCGGGCGCGGGGAGGGCCGGGTAAAAGTGTTCCACTGAGGGGGATTGTTACCTGTACCGGGAGTTCCTCCCTGAAAACCGCCGGAGCCGGGGGGGTTCCAAAAGACATCCCCTTGGCCGTTCCGGGGCCGGGTGGACTGGGAGGACTGGAACCCTTGGCCAAATTCCCGCATAGCGTCCCCGGCTACCTTGCCTGCGCTGCGCATAGTTTTCTGAACATCCCGTTTCAGGGCGTCCATTTCTTGGGGGGACAACACTTTTTCCGTAACGCGGCTGATCTGCTTATTTAATTGATTCAGTAAGTCGTCCATTTGATTTCCTCCATGGAAAAAATCCGGCAAAACGCCTTAATTTTCATTATATCGTATTTGCAGGAAAAGCACAAGGGAGCAAGCAAAATTTTTTGTTAAATTGTTTCTTAAGAACAGAATCCGGCCAAAGAGGAAAAAGAGAGAAACTCTTCTTCCCAGCAGGCATTCCAAAAATCCTCCATAGTATCGGGGCTGTATTCCGCTTCGCTGGAGAAAGCCCGGGCGTTTTCCACCCGGTTTTCCAAAGAAAGCCCGCCGGTTTCCAAACGGGTTTGGGCGTCCAGCAGGGAAATGACCGTGACGGCGGCGACGGCGAATTTGATTTTGGACAGGATGTCCCCATCCTCCCCGGACGCCAGCAGGTACCGGAACAAAAAGTAAAAAATCAGGCGTTCATAAGCCTCCCCGTCCTCGGAAAGCATCCGGAAGGGGACTAAAACCCCAAGGTTTTCCCGGATACCGGCCAGGCGGACCGGCCATGCTTTGTCCAAGGGTTCCCGGCTTTCAAAAAAGGATAGCAGGCTGTTTAACATGCCTGGGTCGAAGGCTTCCCCGGACAATTCCCACAGGGCTTCCCGCCGGAAATCTTCCGCCCGGTAGGGGAGGGCTTCCTGAAGCGGGGAATCCCCCTCGTCCATGGCGTCCTGAACATCCGCTCCCAGGCAGAGCAGCAGGGAAAGCCGCTCCTTTATGGAGTAAGAGCTTTCCAGCGCAAGAAAAAAGGCGGTTTCCCGGACAAATAAAAGCTCCGGCAGCCAGTCCGGTGCAGGCGCGGACGGCTCTTCCGGGGTTTCTTCTTCCAATAAAGCGGGGGCGTGGGTGAAAAGGAGCCGCCCGGCTTCCTCGCAGCAAAGGCCCAGCCCTGATTCCAGCAAAGGCCCGTACCGGTTGTGGAAACGGGGGTGCTGGGCGCAGATTTGGCAGAGGACGCCCTCCCCTTTTTCCAGAATCAGGCGGCAAAGCCCTTTTTCGTTGAGAAATGGGCAGCGCCCATCCTCCGTCAGCCGGAAATGAGGGGGATTTTCCCAAGCGATTTTCCGCCGGAGTTCCTGGCCCATAAGGCCGGAGACGCTTTGATAAAGGGCGGCGCTTTGAGGGTCGATGTCGATTTCCCAGCCAATGCAGCAGCTGTGCCGGCAGGAAGCGGCGGTACATTGGAAAAGCGGGTAATAGGACGGACAGCGTTTTTTCAATGGGACTCCTCCTTATTATGGGAAAACTCCCCCGACTATTCGAGAGAGCCTGTACATACTTGATAAAAGGGCGGTTTCCGTGCGGGAATAAAACAAAATGCGCACCAACTAACGTCAGTGCGCATTGATCTGCAGCAGTTGCCGCTGGCGGAGAAGGAGGGATTCGAACCCTCGATGAGCTATTAACCCATACACGAGTTCCAGTCGTGCGCCATAAACCGGGCTAGGCGACTTCTCCAAATCAGAACCTAAATTATTATAGCACAGCCCGGCGCATTTGTCAACAGCTTTTCTTAATACAGCAGGGGGAAAAAAGGAAGCCGCCCAGAAGCGCATAGCTCTGAACGGCTTCTCATGTACGGGCCATTCTGCCTCCGATATTGGCCGCCCGTCCGCAGGTCATTAGGAAGGGAAGAGTTAATCCGTTTCCTCCTGGCCGGCGCCTTTTGTGTGGGCCAGACGGTATTCCGTGGGAGTCATGCCAGTGGCCTGTTTAAAGATTTTATAAAAATGCTGAGTATTTTTATAACCTACCTGGTACCCCGCTTCGTATACCTTAACTGTAGGGTCAGCCAGCAGCTCTTTGACCCGCTGGATCCGAAGTTCGGTCAAGTAATCGCTGTAATTTTTGCCGCACTGCTGTTTGAAGAGGCGGCTTAGGTATGCCGGGCTCATGGCAAGGGTTTCCGCCGCCTTTTCTAATGAAAACCCCGTATCATAATTTTCCTTAGCAAGCTGGCGCATTTTCTGGATAAGCCCCTGGTATTCCGGTTCTTCCGGGGCAGTTTTTGGGCTGCTCTGCGCCCGGGCGTCCAGATACTCCCGGAGCCTTGTGAACAGGCTTTCCAAATCCGCATAGGAGGTGGGCTTTACCAGGTAATCAAATACATTTTGCCGGATTGCCTGCCGGGCGTAATCAAAGTCCCGGTAACCGGTCAGCAGCACCAGCTGGATTTCTGGATACAGGCTCCGGGCCTTTTCGCAGAGACCAATGCCGGACATCTGTCCCATTTTGATGTCGGTAATAACAGCGTCAACAGGATTTTTCTCCAGGTAATCCAGGGCGGATTCCGCGCTGCCAAAGGTTTGAACCAGCTCAAAGCCAAACCGTTTGAAATCCATGATTTCCTCAAATAACTGGCGTGCCAAATCCTCATCATCTACAAAAATAAAACGGTATATGTTGCCCGCGCTCCTTTCTCCAATTGTAATATCCCCAAAAACAAAAAGAACCTTATCTTTTTGCATAATATGTATAACGGTTTGCTGCTGTCTGCCAATTCCTAAAAGATCTTCGTATTCTGCTTTGACCTATTCCAAAAAACGTTGACGCCAAGTCGAAACCATTTCCTCTTTGCCGGCAACAGGATCAGGAGAAGTAATTAATATCCAGATCCAGTGTAAAAGGTTATATTTTTGATGTTTTTTATATAAATATTTTAATTTACAAAAATATTCTATATATAATTATATATATTTCCGAATAAATTGTAAATCGTGTTATTTCTACTTTTAGTATTGCTCTTTTGATTTTTTGCGTATTCTGTCTTGAGCTTTTGAAATTTTTGCGATAAAATAAAAGTAATCTGAAACCTTAACCACGGAGGACTCCATGAAGAATTTTGATTTCCTGCGCAATATCCGCGTGTTCAGCTGGAAAAGCGTTTTTTTTCGGTACCTGTTCAGCTTATTTTTGCTGATACTCATTATTTTTATCCCTTTCTGCATCATTTTGTACCAATATTCAGATTATGCGTTTTCCAAGGAACTGGCGGCCGTTTCCGCCCAGAATGCTTTGAAGTCCAAAACGATTTTCGACCTGCTAAACTCCAATTATTTTGCTAACTGTTCCGTGGTGTCCGACTCCACCGATGTAAAAGGGATTCTGAATGCGGATACGGATTCCATCCCGTCCCAGGAGGTCGCCCGGGTTCAGGACATGCTGCAGTCCATGAAGCGCAGCGACAAGGCAGTAGACGATCTGATGATTTACGGGATTCAAAACGACCTGTGCATCAGCACAGAGTCGGTGCGGCAGGTGGGGATGGACCGGAGCTTAAGCTGGCTCAACACTTACCGTGCGACGAAGCTGCCGTTTTTAATGTTTCCCAGAAAGGTGGATTCGGATACCTTTGATTATATTTATACAGTAAGCGAACTGTACGATGACAGCGGCAACGCAATCGGCGTTTTCTGCAGCAAAAACAGGTATCAGAATTTTGAACAGGTGGTGCGCCAATCCTTTGGGGAAGACCCGGATAAGATTTTTATTGTAAGCGAACTGGGTTTAATTCTTTATAGCAGCGATAAAGCCCGCATCAATACCCTGATGTTCGAGGACCCGGATATTTACAGCGCTTATTTGTCGGCCAGGGAAACGGAGGGCAGCACCCTTTTCTGGGGGGACCACATTATTTCCGTTGCCAAAAGCGGCCGTTCCGACTTGATATTGATGGCTTATAATTCCCGCACCAGCCTCATGAGCGGTTATCAGCAGATCAACTATTTTCTGCTGACAGGAGGTTTGGTGGTGTTCCTGATTGCAGCCATCTGCTCGCTGTTTATTGCCTTAAACCACTACCGTTCGGTAACCAGCGTCATCCGGGCCATCCAGAATGCGGACGAACCCAGCCGTATGCAGCTTCCCAACCGTTTAAACAGCGAATTTTTTTATATTATCAATTCCGTCATATCCAGCGCCCAGAAAAGCCAGATGCTGGACCAGGAGCTGGTGGATAAAATCGGGCAGCTGCGGCAGGCCCAGCTAAGCGAATTACAGGCCCAGATTAACCCGCACTTTATCTTTAACACCCTCCAGCTGATAAACCTGAGCATCTTAAGGGAAACCCGCCGGGATACAACTGCTACCCGGGTGATCTCCATGTTTTCCCAGCTGATGCGCTCCACATACGACACTAAGCGGATGATTGTGCCGGTTCGGGAAGAGATTCAAAACCTCCGGCTCTTTACGGATATTCAGTCGGTCCGTTACGGGGGCAGGCTGCGCTCGGAATATGACATTAGTCCTGAATGCGGCGGGTTCTGTACCCTGAAACTGATGCTTCAGCCTTTTGTGGAAAACTGTATGCTGCATGGGTTCCAGAATGCGGAACAGGACTGGAAGCTGACCATCCGCTGCCGGCTGGAAAACGGCTTTCTTATTTTCACCATTACAGACAACGGCGCCGGGATTGAGCCGGAACGCCTGAAGGAAATCCAGGAAAAGCTGGAATCTCCGAATATCCAGGGGCAGAACATTGGCATTACCAACGTCCGGCAGCGGCTGATGCTGCTTTTTGGAGCGGAAAGCGCCGTGTCGGTGGAAAGTGTTCCCGGCCAGGGCACACAGGTTACCATCCGGCATCCCGCCATGGAGCGGCATCCTTTTGAAGACGCCCAACAACAGATTTCCTAAGGACTCCTTTCCAATACGCCAAAAGGTTGGAATGGAAATCCGGCTCCCAAATTCTGCGGTCACATTGCGTTATTCCGAAACGGCGAAATTGCGGAATGCGGCGCCCATGACGATTGAGGGCAGGGCGGCTGTGGGGAACTTTTTGATATGCAGGCGAAATATTATGTATAACTTCAAAACCGCGGCACATCTCAGCAGGGACATGCCGCGGTTTTTTGATGAAAGAGGTTTTCAAAACAATGGGATGCGTACATATTTTGGCTGCATGGGCCATTATAGCATAAAGGATTGGCTGCCGCAAGGGACAGACGGCGCTGCGGGGGAGAAGGGCAGCCCGGCCGGCTACGGTGTAAACCAATGAAAATATAACGGTTGACAATCCGGCGGATTTATGCTATGATTCTTATGAAACCAAATTTTACGGACAGGTGGTACAGAATCTATGGAATCGAATTGTAAAAGAGCCGCCCCCAATAAAATCCGGGATATGGCCTATATTGGCGTTTTCGCCGCCATTATAGCAGTCTGTTCCTGGATATCGATCCCGGCAAGCGTGCCCTTTACCCTGCAAACAATGGGCGTATTTCTGGCGGTGGGCCTTTTAGGCGGCAGAAGGGGCGTTTTGGCAGTGCTGACCTATATCCTTCTGGGGGCTGTGGGGTTGCCGGTATTTGCAGGATTTTCAGGCGGAGCCGGCGTGCTTCTGGGAACAACCGGGGGCTATATCCTGGGCTTTTTGTTTTCCGCATTGCTGATGTGGGGGATGGAAAAAGCGTTGGGCAGAAGTAAAACCGCCCTGGCGATTTCCATGGCGGCGGGTCTTTTGGTGTGCTATGCCTTTGGGACGGCGTGGTTTATGATAGTGTACGCGCGTACTTCGGGAGCTGTTGGCTTAACGACTGTTTTGGGATGGTGCGTCATCCCCTTTGTAATACCGGATCTTATCAAGATTGCGGTTGCTCTTCTGTTGACAAACAGGCTGAGAAAGGCGCTGCCATGGTAAAGAAGCGGTTTGAATTGCGGGCGCACCATGGGATGTGCCTGGCCTTTTTTGAAGGAAAGGGATACAGCAAAGAATTTACCCAACATATGCAGCGCATTTCTGACGCGATGAAAAGCAATCCCATGCTGTATATTATAATGAAGGAAGATGTTATTTGCCAAAAATGTCCCAATCTGAAAAACGGCGTCTGTGAAACAAGGGAACTGGTTCGGGAATATGACAGGAAAGTGCTGGACCTTTGCGGGATAAAAGAAAATACGGAAATTTCCTGGCAGGGATTTTCGAATCTTGTCAGAGAAAAGGTGATTGCGGCCGGCAAAAGGGAAAGCATCTGCGGAAATTGCCAGTGGACGGACATTTGCAAATCCAAAGAACCAGTATAAGGCATTTGCGGGAGGAAAATCAGGAACCAATAAAAAAAGCCCCAACAGGCGCGGAGAATTTCTCTGTCTGTTGGGGCTGCTTTGTTTCCGGGTGAGAAAGTGCAGTATAGCATGATCCATCCGGGCTATATGCAAAAAGAAAATGCTGTGTAAAAAAATTGGCGGAAACAGGGAATTTACTGTCACAACAAAACAAGAGAATTCGTATAACGAATAGGGGAAAGACCAGCTGGCCGCCTTCGTGCCGGCGTGGCTTCCCATTGGGCGTTTGTTATCAACATAGGAGGAATGCAGAAATGAAACGAATGATTTCCATCTTGCTTTGCGCGGCGATGCTGGGCGGATTTGCGGGGTGCGGCAGGATCGGCGGGCCGGAAACCCCTTCGGAGGAGTCGTCGGCAGAAATATCGGAAGAGACGGCCTGGGAAGAATCCCTGCAGGAGGACTCCCATGAGGAATCAACCCGGCAAGAGCCTTCAAAAGCAGTACGGCTGCCGGATTTTGACCAACAGGATTTTGAACGCTACTTTGCAGATTTTGCCTGCTTTTTCCATCAGCCGGCCGAAACGCCGGCTGAGCTTCCAACGGATTATTACATGGGATATTTCCTGGTTTACGAAAGCTGGCAGAGGGGGACGGCTGCCGGGAACAGCTATGAACAGGATTCCAACCTGCTGTATCTGATCCCGGAGGAGGAAATTTCCGCCGCGGCTGAAGCTTTGCTGGGGATAGAAAACTTTGATCCGGAAACAGTGACGGAATGGCCCTTTGGGAAAAATCCGCCGGATGGGTTCCAGCTATACAGCATGGAATCCAGCCTGCCTTATTTTGAGGTCGTTTCCCAGACGGTCAGCTGCCAGGAGGATATTGTCACGGTGCAGGCTGTTTTGGAAACCGGCATGGGAAACGAAGGGGAAACGCCGCCTAGTGCGTCCCTTATTTATGAATTTCAGCGGATTCCCACCGACAGCGGGGAAACTTATAGGCTTCTCTCCATTGGCGAAGCCTGATTACAGGAAAGCGCCGCGGCGGTGGCAGTCATTCTGCTGGTCATTTGGAAGCGCAGATAAAGGGGGTGCGCAGCGTCCTCCGATGCTTTGCTGCACACCAATGAGAGAATTTATAAACTGAGAGCAGTAAACTAACTGCTCTCAGTTTGTTGTTTACAGCTTTAACTCCATCATTCAGTAAAAGGACCCCTGGCTTAAAAACCGGGGGTTCTTATTCGTACTAGAAAATTCTTCATCTGTTCCGGACAAGCTCCTTTTACTTGACAGTTGTCCAATGTCAACTAGGATATGGGACGTTTCCATAAAATACCATTTTTGTTTTCTTGAGGACAAGAAATAATAAAATAGGCAGTTTTATTATAAGCATAAAAATAAAAGAAAGGTACGGAACGATTATGGAGAACTATCAGATTACTGAAACAAAAATTCAGGCGTTTGCGGATTACCTGCGGTCGGCAGAGAATAGTGCAGGAACGATTGACAAATATCTGCGGGATGTCCGCCGGTTTGCCAAATGGCTTGCAAGCCGTCCCGTCAGCCGGGAACTGGCGGCGGAATGGAAAAATGCCCTGCTGAAGGAGAACTGCGCCCCGGTCACTGTCAATTCCATGCTGGCGGCGGTAAACCGTTTCCTGAAGTTTGCAGGATTTGATTTCCGGATGCGTTTTTTGCGAATCCAGCGAAAGCTGTTTCGCGACCCTTCCCGGGAATTGAACCGTTCGGAATACATGCGCTTATTGGAAACTGCGTATCAATCGGGCAAGAAGCGGCTGGGGCTTTTGATTGAAACCATATGTTCAGCAGGTATCCGCGTCAGCGAGATTCCCTATATTACAGTAAGGGCCGCCCAATGCAGAAAAGCGGAAATTTCCCTGAAAGGAAAAATCCGCATCATCCTGCTGCCGAAAAAACTTTGTCAAAAACTTTTGCAATATGCCAAAGAAAAGAAAATTGTTTCCGGTAAAATCTTTCTCACCAGAAACAATACAGAGCTGTCGCGCAAGCAGATCTGGGCTGAAATGAAAGCCTTATGCAAAGGCGCAAAAATCGCCCCCGGAAAAGTTTTTCCCCACAATCTGCGCCACCTGTTTGCCAGAACGTTTTATCAGGAAAGCCAGGATATTGCAAAGCTGGCCGACGTTCTAGGCCATTCCAGTATTGAAACGACGCGGATCTACCTGATTTCTTCCGGGGAAGAACACAGCCGGAAACTAAACCGGTTAAATCTTCTGCTCTAGACAAAATGAATATTTTGTCCAGAAAAAAATCCGATTTCTTGATTGAATACATAATTTATTATATTATTTTATCATGTAATCTATAGAAAGTCAAGGCTAAAACTATAATCCCCATGAAAAAGAAACCTTTCTATTAAAACGAAATGCACAAGTCCAGTAAAAACGGACAATGGAAAAAGAAGCCCCTCTATGGTAGAATAAAAACAACTACCATAGGGGGGATTTGTATGCCAAGAAGTTACGGACACATGAAGGAATACGAAAAAGAGATAT
>DVJP01000023.1 GCA_018716725.1 Candidatus Merdivicinus excrementipullorum
GCGAACAAAAAGAAAAAAGCGGGTCCGCAGACCCGCCGCGGATGACCCCGCGCCGTCATTTTGCTTGCAAAATGACGGGTTAGAATTTTCCAAGCTTTTATCCACAGCTCATTTGCGTCAGCAAACAACACTCCTTTGTGCAATTTGCCAAATCATATTTCCTTCTTCGACAAGCTGAAGGGCGTCCTTATGGACGTCCTTTTCGTTTTGCTTAATATCCGCCGGTGTTGCAGAAAAATTCCCGGGTAGCCAGGGCGGCCCCCGCTAAAAACAAGGCGTCCGGCTGGATCCGGCTGCGGGACACAGGCAACCCCTCCAAGGCGGCCTCCAGAGCATCTCGCAGCCAGAACTCCTGCTCTGCCGCGGCCAACAGGATCACCAGGCTGGGGTCTAAAAAGCCGGCGGCACACCGGATGTCGCTGGCCCTCTGGGCGGCGAACCCTTCCGCAATGCGCCGGAACGGCTCGTCCTCCATGGGCATAACGCCGTCCCGGACCATGGCTTTCATCCGCTGGGGACTGCCCTGGGCCAGGTTCCAGGCCACGGGGGTGCCGGTTTCGGAAAATTCTGAGGAAAGCCGGTCCCAGAAAAATTCCTCCGTCCGGGCCATCTGGATTTCCGGAAGCTGCATGACCCTGCCGTGGGAACCCCGGTAAAGCTCCTGCTCGATCACCACAGCGCCGTCCATCTTCCCGCAGCACCGGAACAGAAGGAGGTTGTCCGTGGGGGCAGGCTGTTCCCGCTGCCAGTATTCCATTTCCGCCATGGCGGCTGCTTCAGACAGCCGTGCAAAGGCGATGGGCGCCTGGACAAACCGGGACAGCCGCTCCCGGAATTTTTCCGCCTGGGGATATTCCTTTTCGTCGATTTCTAAGCGGTTAAAATAAATCGGGTCTACGCAGACGCCCAGGCCGGTGACTTGTTCCGGCGACAAGCCGTTTTTATAAAAAAGCTGCTGGTAAATTTTTTCCAGCTGGGTCAAAATTTCCTCCCGGGATGCGCTGGGGGCAATAGGGACAGACTGCTTTTCCACAATTTCCCCCCACAATGTGGCAACGCCGGCGTGGATCTGGTTTTTCTCCAAAACAATCCCCAAATCCATTTTGTAGGTGGAGCAGATGTCCAGCAGGATTTTTTTCCGCCCCCGGGAAACCGGGACGTCGGGGCTGCGCTGTTCTCCTTTCTCGTAAAGGATGCCTTCCGCAATCATTTCGTTGGTGATAATGGTGATAGCCGCTTTGGTAATGCCAATTTCCCGGGCAATGTCGATTCGTGAGGTGGGTCCGCGCCGGCGTAAAAGCCGCAGAATCTGCGACCGGTTGCGGCGTTTGAGGTCAAGTTTGCTGATTCCGTTTGAGATCATGGCGCACCGTGCCTTTCTGAATAGTTTAATAAGATGATAATTGTGTTGTATATAGTATTTCATGCCCATGTGATAATTTCGTGAATATTCCATGAAGGAAAAGGATTTTATAAAAATTTAAGATTTTACAGAATAATTCACGGAAAGGGGAGCACCGTATAGGGTGCTCCCCTTTTGATATGCCGGAAAAATATCAGCGGAAATATTCCACGCCGCTCTTGAAGATCATCTGATCTTTGTCGCCGTCGATATTTTTGGCAATATTTTCGCCGGCGCGTTCGCTGTGGGCCATTTTGCCCAATACCCGCCCATCCGGGGAGGTGATGCCCTCAATAGCCGCTGCGGACATATTGGGGTTAAAGCGGATGTCATAGGTGGGCTGTCCGGTCAGGTCCACATACTGGGTGGCAATCTGGCCGTTCTTCGCTAAGATCCGCACCCATTCGTCGCTGGCCGCGAACCGGCCCTCGCCGTGGGAAATGGGCACCGAGTGGTAATCGCCTACATTGGTATGGGCAAGCCACGGGGATTTGTTGGAGGCAATCCGGGTCATAACCATGCGGGACTGGTGGCGGCCGATGGAGTTAAAGGTCAGGGTGGGAGAATCCTCGGTCATTTCCACAATCTCGCCGTAGGGGACCAGGCCCAGCTTAATCAGCGCCTGGAAGCCGTTGCAGATACCCAGCATCAGGCCGTCCCGGTTTTTCAAAAGCTCGTGGACGCCGTCCTTGATGCGGGGGTTGCGGAAGAAGGCGGTGATGAATTTGCCGGACCCGTCGGGTTCGTCGCCGCCGGAGAAACCGCCGGGGATCATGACAATCTGGGCTTTCCGGAGGCGTTTGGCAAACTCGTCCACGGATTCCTCAATGGCCGCGCTGGACAGGTTGTTGATGACAAAGATGTCGGTGTTGGCGCCGGCCCGTTCAAAGGCCCGCTGGGTGTCATATTCGCAGTTGGTGCCCGGGAAAACGGGGATCAGCACCCGGGGGGACGCCACCTTAACAGCCGGCGCAGGCCGGTGCTGGGCAACGTAGGAGTATTTTTCCACAGGCTTGTCGCTGGTTTCAATGTTGCAGGGGAACACCTTTTCCAGCCGCTCTTCGTACGCCTTCTGGAACTCGTCGATCATGGAGAATTTTTTGCCGTCGGCGTTTTCTAAGACAGGCTGGATCAGGGTCATGCCGATGATTTCCTCCTCGGAAGCGGCAACACCTCCGGCCAGCTCCAGCACAAAGCCGCCGTAAACCGGGTTAAAGAGCAGTTCGCAGGGCAGCTGCTTGGCGAATTTAAAGCCGACCCGGTTGCCCAAAGCCATCTTAAAGACTGCCTCGGATACGCCGCCGAAGCCTAAAGTCCAGGCAGAAAGCACCTGGCCGTCCTGAATCATTTTTTCCACCCGGGTGAACACGTTTTTGACGCTTTCAAAGTCCGGGGTGCCGTCTGCGTTATATTTGGGCAGAACCAGGATGACGGTGCTGCCGATCTGCTTAAATTCCGGGGAGATGACAGTCCGGGCGTCGCCGGTGGAAATGGCGAAGGAAACCAGGGTGGGGGGGACGTCGATGTCCTCAAAGGTGCCGGACATGGAGTCCTTGCCGCCGATGGCCGCGCATCCCAGCTGCAGCTGGGCTTCCATGCCGCCCAGCAGGGCCGCCATGGGCTTGCCCCAGCGTTTGGGGTCGGTTTTCATCCGCTCAAAGTATTCCTGGAAGGTGAGCCAGCAGGGGGAATGGGTGCCGCCTGCGGCCACCACCTTGGCCACGGATTCCACAACGGCGTACATGGCCCCCAAATAGGGGTTCTGTTCGGTGATGTAGGGGTTGTAGCCCCAGCCCATAATGGAGCAGGTGTTGGTTTCGCCCTGCAGTACCGGCAGCTTGGCCGCCATGGCCTGGGTCTTGGTCATCTGGTATTTGCCGCCGTAGGGCATGGTGACGGTGCCGGCGCCGATGGAGCTGTCAAACCGCTCCACCAAGCCCTTCTGGGAGCAGATATTCAGGTCGGAAAAATGGGCGATCCAGTCTTCTTTGGTATCCTCCCGGTTGTTGACGGGCTTTACTTTGCCGCCGCAGACATGGACGGTGGTGTGCTTTTCCGCCCCGTTGGAGTTTAAGAACTCCCGGGACAGATTGACAATGCGGTTTCCGCACCAGTCCATGGTCAGGCGGGGCTCCTCGGTGACAACAGCCACCTTGGTGGCTTCCAGGTTCTCTTTCCGGGCCAGTTCCATGAACTTGTCCGCGTTTTCCGGGGACACCACCACGGCCATGCGCTCCTGGGATTCGGAAATGGCAAGCTCGGTGCCGTCCAGTCCGTCGTATTTTTTGGGAACGGCGTCCAGGTTGATGGATAACCCGTCGGCCAGCTCGCCGATTGCCACAGATACGCCGCCTGCGCCGAAGTCGTTGCACCGGCGGATCATCCGGGTAACCTCCGGGTTCCGGAACAGGCGGGAGATTTTCCGTTCAATGGGAGGATTGCCCTTTTGGACTTCCGCGCCGCAGGTGTGGATGGATTCCTTGGTGTGGGATTTGGAGGAGCCGGTTGCGCCGCCGCAGCCGTCACGGCCGGTGCGTCCGCCCAGCAGGATGACAATGTCGCCGGGGTCCGGAACATCCCGGACTACATGGCTTTCCGGGACCGCGCCCACAACCGCGCCGATTTCCATGCGCTTGGCAGCGTAGTTGGGATGGTAAATCTCCGTAACCTCGCCGGTGGCCAGGCCGATCTGGTTGCCGTAGGAGCTGTAGCCGTGGGCGGCGGTGGTTACTAACTTCTTCTGGGGCAGCTTGCCGGGAATGGTGGCGGAGAAGGGGACCGTGGGGTCGGCTGCGCCGGTGACCCGCATGGCCTGGTAAACGTAAGCCCGTCCGGACAGAGGGTCCCGGATGGCGCCGCCCAGGCAGGTGGCCGCGCCGCCGAAAGGCTCGATCTCCGTGGGATGGTTGTGGGTTTCGTTTTTAAACTGCAAGAGCCATTTTTCGGAAACGCCGTCCACATCCACGTTGATCTTTACGGAACAGGCGTTGATTTCCTCGCTCTCGTCCAGTTCTTTGAGCTTGCCGTCCTTTTTGAGCTTTTTGGCGCCGATGGTGGCCAAATCCATGAGGGTCATGGGTTTGTTGCGGCCCACATACAGCTCGTCCCGGATTTCCACATACTTGTCAAAGCTCTTCCGGATGGTTTCGTCGTCGATTTCCACTCTGTCGATAATGGTGCCGAAGGTGGTGTGGCGGCAGTGGTCGGACCAGTAGGTATCGATCATGCGGATCTCGGTGATGGTGGGGTCCCGGCGCTCCGTGTTTTTAAAGTAATCCTGGCAGAACTTGATGTCGTCCAAATCCATGGCCAGGCCGTAATTGGCCACAAACTCCGCCAGGCCCTTTTCGTCCAAGCCGGTAAACCCGGTGAGGGTTTCCACGGTGGTGGGGATTTCGTACTCGGTTTTTAAGGTATCCGCCTTTTCAAGGCTCGCTTCCCTGGCTTCCACCGGGTTAATCAGGTGGTTTTTAATGGCCGCGAACTGTTCTTCCGTCAGATCCCCTTCCAGCAGGTAAATCCGGGCGTTGCGGACGGCAGGCCGGTCCCCCTGGGTCATGATCTGGATGCACTGCTCGCAGGAATCCGCCCGCTGGTCGAACTGGCCGGGCAGATATTCCACCGCTAAGAGCCGCTGGTTTCCGGCAAGCTCCGGCAGTTCCAGGGAAATATTGTCCACAGGCGGTTCGGAAAAGATGGTCTTGGAGGCCATGTCGAAGGCGGCTTCGTCGATGCCTTCCACATCGTAGCGGTTAAAGAGCCGCAGGTTTGTCAGGGAAATCCCCAGGGAAGCCTTGATATCGCGGCGGGTAGAATCCGCTTCTACGGCGAAGGCAGGTTTTTTCTCCACATAGATTCTGTAAACGGACATTATTGCCATTCCTTTCGTTCGGTTATGGTTCAAGAGTGCCGGTGCAGTGCCCCTCCAGCACTGCTTCCAGCCTCACTTTACAGACTTTCCCGCAGGCTTCCGGCCCGCAGTTTACATAAACGGGGGTATAGTTTTTGGTAAACCCCTCGTACCCCAAGGGGGAATGGGTGGTTTCCACCAGCACTTCCTCTGTGCGGCCCAGCTGGCTCATGAGAAAAGCCCGCCGCACTTCTTCCGTCGCCTCAATCATCCGGCGGCTCCGGTCCTCTTTCACGGATTCCGGCGCCTGTTCCGGGCGTTTGGCCGCCGCCGTCCCCTCCCGGCGGGAGTAGGCGAACACATGGACCTTGGCAAAAGCCATCTGTTTGACAAAGGCCAGGCTTTCCAGGAAATCCTCTTCCGTTTCCCCGGCAAAGCCAACCATTACGTCGGTGGTCAGGGAAGGGTTTTCAAAGGACCGGCGGATGTCGGCGGCAATCCGTGCGAATTCCGCCGTGTCGTAATGGCGGTTCATGGCCTTCAGGGTCTTGTCGCAGCCGCTTTGCAGGGCCAGGTGGAACTGGGGGCAGAACTTTTTCTGGGCCGCCATCCGGGCGATGTCCTCCCCGGTCAAAAGCTCCGGCTCCAAGCTCCCCAGCCGGACCCGTTCAATGCCCTCTACCCGGCAGGCCTCCTCCACCGCGTCAATGAGCCGCAGCCCCAGGTCCTTGCCGTAGGAGGAAAGGTTGATGCCCACCAGCACCGCCTCCCGGTACCCGTTGGCGGCGAGGTTTTGGAGTTCCGCCCGGATTTCCGCCAAGGGCTTTGACCGGACCGGCCCTCTGGCTTTGGGGATGATGCAGTAGGAGCAGTACCGTTCGCAGCCGTCCTGGATTTTGACAAAGGCCCGGGTACGGCCCCGCAGCCCGGTGACGGACATATGTTCAAAGGATTCCCCTTTTTCATGGGGCTCAATGGCCACGACCCGCTGCCCGGTCTGGAACGCCCGGGAAACGGCCGCCAAAAGCCCGGCCCGGTTTTTGGAGCCGGTTACAATGTCGGCTTCCGGGATTGCCGCCGCTTCCTCCGGGAATGCCTGGGGGTAGCAGCCGGTCAGGGCCGCCTTAGCCGCCGGGTTCTGCTTTTTTAACCGGCGCAGAAGCTGCCTTGTCTTCCGGTCGCCGGAAGCCGTGACAGTGCAGGAATTGACCACATACAAATCCGCGAAGTCATGGGGCTCCACCACCTCGTAGCCTTCTTTGGCAAACAGCTCCGCCAGCATTTCCGTTTCGTATTGGTTGACCTTGCAGCCCAGTGTGGTGAATGCTGCGCGCATTCGCAGCCTCCTCTCTTTTTGGGACTATTCGCTCATTTTTGACATTTCCATAAGGATAAAATGTCAAAAAGAAACGGATACTATCCATTTTTCGTGCAATTTGGGTTATGGAATATGGACAAATATCCGGCCTTACAATTAGTATTATAATAGATTTAAGAGAAATTTACAATTAGCAGTTGACTAAAAAGCAAACAACTGTTATATTGTAAATATAGTAATTATGGATAGTGTGGAAACTGCGCTTCCATAGTTGCCAAATACAATACTAAATGGAGGTCGATACCAATGAGAACCTGCAACATTATGCTGAACACCATCAATGATGTCAAGGGCTTTGTAAACATTGTTTGCAAATACGACTTTGATGTGGATCTGATTTCCGGACGCTACGCCATCGACGCTAAATCCATTATGGGTATTTTCAGTCTGGATCTGTCCAAGCCCATTAAGCTGGAAGCCCACACGGACGAGCCTTCGAAGTTCTTCGAGGAAATCAAACCCTTTGTGGTGGAGTAATTCAGCGCCCCGATGCCATGGATATGGCATCTGTTCTTATGCAGCATAATCCCGGAACGGTTTGTTTCCGGGATTTTTTGCTTTTTAGGGGCATGGACCGGCCAAAGAGCGCATATCCTTTAGCAAATGGAACGCGAAAGGATGGGATCTCTGTATGAACAAATGGCCAAACCGGCTGGCCGCATTGGGAACAGCCGCAGCAATAGCCGTATCCCTGTCTGTCTGCCCGGCCCGGACGGTTTGCGCCGACGGGCTTTTGGAATGGCAGGAGGCGGCGCCTGCCCAGACTGAAGAGGAAGCCCTTGTAACCGAAGCCCAGGCCAAGGAAATCCCGGCCAAGTCGGCGGCGCTTATGGACGCTTCCAGCGGGCAGCTCCTGTTTGAAAAAAACGTCCATGAAAAAATGCCCCCCGCCTCCATTACGAAAATCATGACCATGCTGCTGGTTATGGAAGCCATTGAGGACGGCAGCATCCAGTATGCCGATTCCGTGACCTGTTCCGAACATGCCGCCGAAATGGGCGGCTCCCAGATCTGGCTGGAACCGGGGGAGGAAATGACGGTGGAGGAGCTTTTGAAGGCGGCCGCAGTCAATTCCGCCAACGACGCCTCCATGGCTTTGGCGGAGCATGTTGCCGGCAGCGAGGAAGCCTTTGTGGCCCGGATGAACCAGCGGGCCAAGGAGCTGGGCATGGAGGACACGGCATTCCAAAACCCCACGGGCCTGGACGAGGAAGGGCATTACTCCAGCGCCTACGACATCGCTTTGATGTCCCGGGAACTATTAACGCATGAGGACATCACCCGCTTTACCAGCATCTGGATGGATTCTCTCCGGGGCGGCGAGACGGCTTTGACTAACACCAACAAACTGGTGCGGTTTTACGACGGCTGTACGGGCTTAAAAACCGGCACCACCGACGGGGCGGGGAGCTGCCTTTCCGCCACGGCTTCCCGAGATGGCCTAAGCCTTATTGCCGTGTCCATGGGAAGCCCCACCTCCGACGAACGGTTTTCCGCCTGCCGCACCCTGCTGGATTACGGCTTTTCCGCCTTTGAAAGCTATACCCCCCAGGTGGAAGCCGGGGAGCTTCCGGAAGTCCGGGTGAAAAACGGGGTGGCGGGAACTGTTTCGCCGGTTTTAGGGGAAGCCCCCTCCCTGCTGGTGGCCAAAGGGAAATCCGGGGATGTGACCCGCACGATTTCCCTGCCGGAAGAGGTGGAAGCCCCGGTGGAAGAAGGCCAGAAGCTGGGGGAAATCACCTTCGCCCTGGACGGCAGCCAGCTGGCCGCTATTTCCATTACAGCGGAAAGCGCAGTGCCCAAAATGGACTTTTCCACAGCCATCCGCATGATTTTTTCCATGCTGTTCCAGTAACAACCTGCCGGTTTTAATGAAATCAGTCAGTGAAAATGCAGGGGCCGGGTTTCCCGGCCCTTTGGAGTATCCAAAAGCCTTTTATAAAAGTAAAACTGTATAAAAAGCGAAATGGAAAGTTTTCGTCAACCTTTTTCAAAAGGTTGTGGGATTGGAAAGGGCAAAGCCCTTCCTCGCGCTCCGCAGAGCGCGAAATCCTATCCCTTCGCGGCCCGGCCGCGAACCATAAAAAGAAAAGCGAGCCCGCAGGCTCGCCGCGGATGACCCCGCGCCGCCATTTTGCTTGCAAAATGACGGGTTAGAGTTTTCCAAGTTGCTCTCCACGGTTCATTTGCGTCAGCAAGCTATATTCCCTTTTTCAACGCTCCTTAATAAAAAGCCCTATGGTTTGCTGGCGCAAATGAGCCGTGGAAAAATTTTAGTAGGCTTCAAACCAGGATTTTGCAAGCAAAATCCTGGCGGCGGGACATCGCCGGGGCCTCTGCGGAGGCCCTTTTTTCTTTTTGTTCGCGGCCGAGCCGCGAAGGGATAAGATTCCGCTTTCTGCGGAAAGCGGTGGGGGCTTTGCCCCTCAACCCCACGATTTTTTGAAAAAAATCGAGTAAAACTTTTATTTTCTCTTTTTGTATCGTTTTTTTCAAAACAGTTTTCAGCAAACTAAGGGGCCGGATTTCCCAGCCCCTCTAATATTTTTAGATAACCTGCAAGCTCTTCCACTTGCCCTGTAAAAACCGAATGACAAAGGCGGCGTCCCGGACGATCCAGTCGATAAACATGGCGATCCACACGCCCAAAAGGTGCAGCCCAAGACCCCAATCCGCGCTCAGCAGATAGCTGAAGCCGATGCGGAAGATAAACATGGACAAAAGGGACACTGTCATAGTGAACACCACGTCCCCGGCAGCCCGCAAAGAGTTGGGCAGGGTAAAGGCCAGGGGCCAGAACAGCATGGTGAAGATGGCGCACCAGCGCAGCACTTCCGCCGCCATATCCGCCGACTGGGGGCTTAAGTTGAAGATAGTCACCAAAGGCTCCGCGATGAGGAACAGGGTCAGGCACATGACGCCCATGGTAACATATGTAACCGCCATGAGCTTTTTGGTGTAGGAAACCGCCTGCTCCGGCTCCTTGGCCCCCATGCACTGGCCAACAACGGTAATCAGCGCAAGGCCGGTGGCCTGGCCCGGCACGTTGATGACGCCGGCCACGCTGTTTGCAATGGCGTTAGCCGCCACGGCGTTGGTGCCGAAGGAGGTAATGAGGCTCAAAACCAGCAGCTTGCCCACCTGGAACAGGCCGTTTTCCAGGCCGTTGGGGATACCCAGCGCCAAAATGCGCTTGACCATGCCAAAGTGCAGCTCCGGCCGGAACAGCTTGGGAATCCGGAGGGCGTTGGTCTTTTTCTGGAGCAGGATCAGAATGACCACCGCCGCTACGATGCGGGAAACCAGCGTGCCGATGCCGGCGCCCAGAGCGCCCATGCCAAAGCCGTAAATCAGGATGGCGTTGACGGTGATATTGACGATATTGACAATCAGGGAATTGAACATGGAAACCTTGCTGTTGCCCATGGCCCGGAATAGAGCGGACCCGGCGTTATAGACCGCCATAAAGGGGTAAGCCAGGGCCGTGGACAGGAAATAGTCCAGGGCGCTGTGCATGACGTCTGGCTCGATGTTGCCGAAAACCAGCGACAGAATATGTTCCCGGAAGATGAGAGCCAGCGCCATTAGGGCGGAGGAAACAGCCGCCACAGTGTAGAGAAGCTGTTTAGCGGCTTTGCGGGCGCTGGAGAGATCCTGATTCCCCAGATATTGAGAAACGATCACCGTGCCGCCGGTGGCGAGGGCGGCGAAAATCTGGATCAGGAGATTGTTGATGTTGTCCACCAGGGATACGCCGGAGACCGCCGCTTCCCCGGACGAGGTTACCATAACGGTGTCGGCCATACCCACTGTCATCAGAAGAAACTGCTCGATGACTAAGGGAATGATTAGACGGATCAGGGCTTGTCTCGTAAACATTGGCGCTTTGGCCGGGGCGGATTGGGCGTCAGACATTCAAATATCGCTTCCTTTCATGCTGCGGGCAAAAGCTGTCCGGAATATCCCCGCACGGAATTTGGAAACGCCGAGCGGAAACCGTATCAAAATCTGCGCGTGTTTAAGCGCGTGTTTTTTTCAGTATATCACAAAACCGTTGCCATGGCAAGCATTTGGAAGCGCAAAAATCCCCGCAACCGGATAGGCTGCGGGGAGATACGCCCCATCCCGGCAAATCGGGTTTGGGGTGTCGCGCCGGGATGGGATGCAAACGCCTGTTTCCCACTCGGCAAGGATAGTATGGCCGGGGCGGCGGGAATTATGCAGAAAAGTTGTGGAAAGCTCCATGAAAATATGATAAAATAAAGGAAAATAAAACGAAGGGGATGTTTCAAAATGAAAACAGGAGACATAACTGTGGGCTATTTGCAGGAGTACATCCGGGCCAAGGATTACAAGCCGGAGCTGGTGAAGGATTACTATCTGAAATTGGCGGAGGAGTCCGGGGAGCTGGCCCGGGCCATCCGCAAAGGGCTGCGGCCCTCGGAGGAAGGGCAGATCAAGGAAACCATTGAGGAAGAGCTGTGGGATGTGATTTATTACGCCCTGGCCATCGCCAACTGCTATGACATTGATTTAGAGCAGGTCATCCCCCAGAAGGAAGCTTTGAATAACCAAAAATACCAAACCGGCATTTCCTTTGCGCCGCCTGCAAAATAAAGCGTGCAGAGGGATGGCCCCCTGCACCAAGGCGGTTAGTAGTATTTGGGGATTGCGCCGCCCATAGCGGTGGAGGCGCTGGCCGCAAAGGCCGGATGGGCGGTTTCTTCCGGGCCTCTGGCCGCAAGTTCCCGCTGGTAGGCGTCTAAAATCGCCTGCTCCAAGGGGCCTCTGGCTGCCGGGGAAATGGGGTGGACAATGTCCCGGAAGGCCCCGTTTGCCTCCTTGTGGCTGGGCATGGCCACAAAAAGCCGGTCCGGGCCTTCGATGACCTTAATGTCGTGGATGGCCAGCTGGTCGTCCAGCGTCACGGAAACTACCGCCCGCAGCCGGCCTTCCCGCAGGATTTTCCGGATTTTGATTGCTGTAATATTCATGTTGATTCCTCCTTGCCCTGAGTTTGGACCGGGTTTTCCGTTTTATACGCCTGCCGGCAAATTTTCCCGACTGTAAAATAACTATGAAAATCTTGCGCCGCCCTTGATATTTTCCGGGGGATATGCTATCCTTAAAGAAAGGGTTTTCCCAAAAAACTAATGGACAGAGGAGTTTTCGGAATTATGGATGTATTTGTAGAATACATGGTGAAAAAGCAGAACACCGGCAAGGATGTCCTGCTGAAGGTGGTTTACGCGGTTTTAGGGGTGGGGCTTTTATTCTTGTCCTTTATCCTCTCCCCGTTTTTGGGCATGTTCGGTTCCATTGCCATCCTGATAGGGTGCGGCGCGGTGTATGGCGCCTACTACCTGATCACTTCCATGAATGTGGAATATGAGTACATTATCACCAACGGCGAAATGGATGTGGATAAGATCATCGCCCGCCGCCGCCGCAAACGCCTGCTGACGGCCAATGCCCGCCGGTTTGACGAGTTTGGGGCTTATAACCATCAGACCCTGGCTTCCCGGAATTTTGCGAACCGGGTGTACGCCTGCACCGCCCCGGAAGACCCCGGCAACTATTACGCGGTGTTCAATCATCCCACTCTGGGCGAGACCTTGCTGGTATTCACCCCCAACGACAAGGTGCTGGACAGTATGCGGAGCTTTATTCCAAGACAGGCAGGTGGCAGAGCTGTTTACGGGAATCGACCTGGTCAAAATTGACCGGATTCGGAAAAGCATGGAAAACCCTCGTTTTGCGGCGAGGGTTTTTTCGGCGTCTGAACGGGATTTATTTGCCTGTAAAAAGGACCCCTATCCCTCCTTTGCGGCCAATTTTGCGGCCAAGGAGGCCTTTTCCAAGGCCTTGGGCGCCGGCGTGCGGGGGTTTGCGCTAAACGAAGTGTCGGTGCTGCGGGATGAACTTGGCGCGCCGTATTTTGTTTTTACCGGCAATGCCGCCCAGATTGTGGAGGAGCGGGGCCTTTCCTTTTCCGTATCCCTGACCCACACGGAGGACACGGCCGGGGCGTTTGTCATTGCTTGGCGGTGATTATTTTAAAAAAGCGGGGTGGACATTATGAAACTTCAGGTGCGGAATGTAACCTGGAAAAGCAGGAAGGTAAAAGAAATCTACCTGGATTCCTTTCCCAAAAAGGAACGGATGCCTTTCTGGACCATGCTCCTTTTGTCCAAAATGGATTCTACGAAATTTTGGGAATTCAGCGACGGGGAAACGGTCTGCGGATTCGCTTATGTTGCCGCAGTTCAAAACATTGTTTTTATAATGTTCCTGGCGGTGGACCCGGCCTGCCGTTCCAGAGGGTATGGCAGCGCGGCCCTGGCGGAAATTGCCAGACGATTCCCCCAAAGCAAAATCCTTGTTTCCATTGAACAGTGCGCGGAAGGCGCGGAAAACCTGGAACAGCGGAAACGAAGAAAACGGTTTTACCTGGAAAACGGGTATGAGGAAACGGGCTTTATGACGGAGCTTTCCAATGTGAAGCAGGAAATTTTGATCCAAAACGGGGAGTTTGACCCGGACGAGTTCGCCGCTTTTTTCAAAGCATACAGCAACGGAACCATGAACCCCAGAATTTGGAAAGCAGAGGAAACAGAATAAGAAATTTATAGGCTGTTGCAGGGCGTTTTTACACCTGTAATTTTGGCAGGAGGGATTTCCATGACGGTTTATCAGGAAAAGTTTGCGGAATTTTTAAGGGAAGTGGGGAACGGCAAAAAGATGGTGCTTTCCACCTCCGGCCATGACGTGGTCACATCCCGTATGATGAGCGTTATCCAGCTAAACGGTTCTTTTTATTTTCAAACAGACCGGACTTCCCGGAAATACGCCCAGCTTCTTGAAAACCCCAGGGCGGCGCTGTGCGTGGACAATATACAAATGGAGGGGCTGTGCCGGGAAACCGGCCATCCCCGGGAAAATACAGAATTCTGCCGGCTGTATGAGGAACATTTTCCCCACGCCTATCAACTGTACACGGCCTTAGAAAATGAACGGCTATTCAGGTTTTCGCCGGTCCGCATCGAGAGATGGGTTTACCAGGACGGGGTTCCCTATCTGGAAGTGATGGACATAGAAAAGCAACATTATGAGCGCGTCCGATATCAGGGACAATAGCATTCTGCAAAACAGGAGGGATTTCCATGAAAATATTGACGGCTTCCGCCATGCGGTGGGCGGAACAGGCGGCGGTGGACGCCGGGGAGACCTTTGAGGGGCTCATGGAAACGGCCGGGCAGAAGGCGGCCGGAATCCTTATGGAGGAGGTTCCATTGCCTAATGGCCCCGTTTTAATTCTCTGCGGCAAGGGGAATAACGGCGGGGACGGCCTGGTTATCGCCCGGGCGCTGGCGCAAAAGGGGATTCCCGTCCAAGTTGTATTCCTGCTGGGGAGGAAATTAAGCCCCCTGGCGGAGAAAAACCTGGGGCGGCTCCAGGGCCTGCCGGCGGAAATCCTGGACGCGGCGTCCATTGCCCCGGAGGAACGGGATGCCCTCTGCAAAAACGCCGGGCTCATTGTGGACGGGGTCTTCGGCACCGGCTTTTCCGGGGATTTGCCGGAAAATGTCCGGGCCTGGACAGCCGCCGCCAATCAGTCTAAGGCGGTTCGGGCGGCGTTGGACATCCCCTCCGGATTAAACTGCGATACCGGCCTTTTTGGAAAGGACGCCTTCGCGGCGGACATCACCGTCACCTTCGCCGCCCACAAGCCCGCCCATTTTCTGAAAGGCTCCCGGGGGCTGTGCGGACGGGTTTTCTGCGCGGATATCGGCATCCGGCAGGAGATTTTAGCGGCCGCGCCGGGGCATATCACTCTTTTGGACGGGGATGAGGCCAAGAAGGGAATTCCCCGCCGGAAAGAGGACTCCAACAAGGGGGATTACGGCAAACTGCTGGCCGTCGGCGGCTGCACTCACATGACCGGAGCCATCCTCATGGCCTCCCTGGCGGCCCTGCACTGCGGCGTGGGGCTGTTGAAAGCCGCTGTGCCGGAGCCGGTCTGCCCCCTGATTGCCGCTAGGATGCCGGAAGTGATTTATTTGCCCGTTATACCGGCTAAATCCGGCGTCCTGCCCGCTTCCTGCGGGGAAGCCCTGCTGAAAGAAACGGAGTGGGCCGACGGGGTCTTGCTGGGCTGCGGCATGAGCGTCTGCGAGGACACCGTTTCCCTGACCCGGAAGCTCCTGTCCTGCGGCAAGTCCATGGTCATCGACGCCGACGGGTTAAACTGCGTCGCCCAGGATGTGAACATCCTGAAAAGCCGGAAGGCCCCCACGATTTTGACTCCCCACATAAAGGAGTTTTCCCGCCTGACGGGCAAGGCCATTCCGGAAATCAAGGCGGACCGGTTTTCCCTGGCCTCCGAATTTGCCCGGCAATACGGGGTGACGCTGGTGTTAAAGGATTCCAATACGGTGGTTGCCGCCCCGGACGGGCGGCTCTGGATGAACGCAAACGGCAACTCCGGTATGGCAAAGGCCGGCAGCGGCGATGTTTTGGCAGGGATCATCGCTTCCTTCTTGGCCCAAGGAATCCCGCCGGAGCTGGCGGCCATGGCCGGGGTGTTCCTCCACGGGGAGGCTGGAGACGCGGCTGCGGCGGATTTGACGCCCTACTGCATGACTGCCAGCAAAATGGTGGACTATTTTCCCAGAGTTTTCGCCAAATGGGCGGCCCGTTAAGGAATAGGGAACGGCACAGCAAAACCCGCGCCTTTTTAGGCGCGGGTTTTGCTGTGCCGTTATTTTGAAGCTTGCTGGCGGTGCTTGCGGAAAATATTGAGCAGCCGCCGGGCCGGCGCGTTTTCCGATTTCTTGGGACCCGGGGACGCAGGAGGATTAAGCGCCTCCTGCATGAAATATTCCTGAGCGCACAAAGGGGGGCTGTTTAAGGGAGTGCGGAGGATATACCGGCCGTCGGAGAACTGCTCCCGGCCTTTGACGTTGTCCCGAAGGAGGATGTCCATCATGTCCAGCAGGCGTTTCCGGATTTCCTTGTCGTAAATGGGGCAGGCCACCTCCACCCGGCGTTCCGTGTTCCGGGTCATCATGTCGCCGGAAGCGATGAACACCTTGGTTTCCTCCCCCACGCCGAAGGCGTAAATCCGGGAGTGTTCCAAAAACCGGCCCACAATGCTGACGATTTCAATATTATCCGTCATGCCCGGGATCCGCGGGGTTATGCAGCAGATTCCCCGGATCACCAGCCGGATTTTCACGCCCGCTCGGGAAGCGTCCACAAATTTCTCGATAATTTCCTTATCCGTAAAGGAATTGCATTTTACTAAAATCCGGGCTTCTTTTCCCGCTTGGGCCTTTTCAATTTCCTGGTCTGCATATTGCAGGATGCTGGATTTAAAATTCACAGGGGCCACCCACAGGTCGTGGTATTCCCCGTGGAGGTTTGAAAGGGAAAGGTTCCGGAAAAAGGCCGCCGCGTCCTCGCCGATGGTTTGGTTCGCCGTGATGATGGCAAGGTCCGTGTAGAGCTTGGCCGTTTTTTCGTTGTAGTTCCCCGTACCGATCTGGGTAATGTACTGGATGCCCTTGGCGGTGCGCCGGGTAATCAGGCAGATTTTGGAATGAACCTTGTACCCATCCATGCCGTAAATTACCTTGCAGCCGGATTCTTCCAGCCGCTGGGCCCACTCGATGTTGTTTTCCTCGTCGAACCTGGCCCGCAGCTCCATTAAGACCGTAACATCCTTGCCGTTTTCCGCGGCCTCAATGAGATGCTCCGCCAAAATAGACTGCCGGGCAATCCGGTACAAGGTGATTTTAATGGACAGCACCTCCGGGTCGGCCGCCGCTTCCTTCAGCATATTGATTAAGGGCTTCATGGATTCGTAGGGATAGGAAAGGAGGATATCCCGGCGGGTCACCTGGCTTAAAATATTGTCGCTGCCGCTGACCATCCGGGACTGCTGGGGCACATAGGTTTGGAGCAGCATCTCCCGCTTCATCCCCTGGGTCACCTTGGTGTCCAGGTTAAAGCAGTGGGTCAGCACCAGAGGGGCCTCGGACCGGAAAGTCTGGGCAGGCTCCAGACGGAGCTTTTCCAGCAAAAACCGCAGGGTGGATTCCCCTAAATCCCCTTGGTATTCCAGCCGCACCGGGGCTAAGCGCATGCGTTTTTTGATGATTTTTTTCATGTGCTGGCGGTAGTCCACGTCCTCGTCAAAAAGCCCCGCGTCCATGTCCATGTCGGCGTTGCGGGTGACGCAGATAATGCCCTTTTCCTGCACCTTATACTGTTCAAAAACCTTGTCGGCGTAGTAACAGATAATGTCCTCCACCAAAAGATACCGCAGCTCCTCGCCTTTGAGGAAAAACAGCCGACCGGCCGCCGAAGGCACCGGGATAATGCCGAACATGGGCGCGCCGTTCTGCTTTAAGGCCGCCACAATGTTCAGCTGCTTGTTGCCTAGGTGAGGGAAAGGGTGGGAGGAGTCAATAATCTGGGGGGACAAAACCGGCCAGATTTCCCGGCGGAAATATTCCTCTGTCTGCTGAAGCTCCGCCTTTTTCAGTTCCGACATCCGCATGCAGGTGAGGCCTGACAGGGAAAGCCGGTGGCAGAGCCGTTCGTAGCTGTCGTCCCGCAGGGAATAAAGGGGGATGCAGGCCCGGTAGATTTTTTCCAGCTGCTCCGCCGCCGTCCAGCCCGTCTTGTTGTCGGAGTAATCGGGGGAAAACTGCATATAGTCAATGAGGCTCCCCACCCGCACCATGAAAAACTCGTCCAGGTTTGTGGTGAAGATGGACAGGAAATGGAACCGTTCCAACAAAGGGGTATCGTGGCAGTTGGCCTCCTCCAGCACCCGCTGGTTGAATTTTAACCAGGACAGCTCCCGGTTCTGCATACACCGCCTGTAATCGATGCTGTTTTCGTTCATAATCGTCCATCCTTTTTGTTATCGAAATTCTATATTTTCCTAAAATTTCCCGGTATTTAAGAAGCGGTCGATGAGATACCCTTCCCGGACCCCTGCTTGGCTCACATAAAAGCTGCGGCTGCCGAACCGCTTGGCAATTTCCTGCACCAAAATCATGCCGGGGACCATGCTGAACATCCGCTCCGGCAAAATCCGGTAGGCCTGCTTGCTTTGGGCCGGATCCGGGCTGGCGGCGATTTCCCACAGCTTATCCGCGTCCTCCGCCGTAAAGGTCCGTTTGGTTTTGGACGCCCCCAAAAGCTCCTGGGCAAGCTGAAGCTCCATCCGCATGGTGCCGCCGATACCGCAGGCCAGCTCGCAGTCACCTTTCCGGACCTCCCACTGGATTTCCTCTAAAGCCTGGCGGACAAATTTCCGCATCTTCCCCTGTTCCTTTTCCGTAGGGATCAAGCCCTCCGCAAAGCGGGTGTACAGGGAAAGGGAGCCCATGGGAAGGCTGATCATTTCCTTGGGGCCGTTTTTCACAAACCAGACAAGCTCTGTGCTGCCGCCGCCGATGTCCACCATCAGGCCCCGTTCCATGGGGTAAAAATGGGTGGCGCCCAGAAAGTCCAGCCGCGCTTCCTCCTGGCCGGAGATGATTTCCGGCAGGATGCCGGTGACCCGCCGGATGCTGTTGACCACCTCGTCCTGGTTGCTGATGTTGCGCAAAGACGCTGTGGCGAAAATCCCCGTTTGGTCCACCTGGAACCCTTTTAAAATTTCCTGGAACTCCTCCAGGGCCAGGCAGGCTTTTTCAATGCCCTGACTGGTAAGCTTTCCTTTTTTGACATAGCCTGCCAGCCCCGCCATGATCTTTTTATTGATAATCTGGGAAAATTTCCCGTTTTCACACCGGTAAACGCACAGCCGGATAGAGTTGGAGCCCATATCCACAATACCGCACAGCATTCTGCCAATTCCTCCCCAAGCCGGGCGCGCTCAGTATTATCATAACAAATCCGTCCGGGCGCGTCCATCGTGTTTTTTTAAAAAGAATGTCAAATATTTGCAAAATCCCACCTTATCCGCAGATTCTGGCAATGGCTTCCGCGAAAATCTTGGCCGACAGCACAAGCTGGCTGATTTCCGCAAACTCGTCGTCCCCATGCATCCGGTTGTCCACATTGGGGTTGGCGCAGCCGAAGGCCACGCCGTTTTGGAGCCGGTGGACATAAGTGCCGCCGCCGATGGAAACGCAATACCCTTTTTCGCCGGTATACTCCTCATAGCAGGAAAGCAGGGTCTTGACAAGGGGGCTTTCCGCCGGGACATGGTGGGGAGCGTAAACGGAGCAGGGGGCCAGCTCCATGCCCTTGGCCGCCAGATTGTCCCGGATGACGTCCCGCAGGTTTTCGTCGTTTGCTAAGATGCTGGCCCGGCAGTCAAACTGCCCCTCCAGGCCGGTCAAGGCGTAGCGGAAAATGGTAAAGCTTAGGGTAGTTTCGCCGGAAAGCTCGTCCTTCATGGCAACGCCTGCGGCTTTGCCCAGCCAGTCGCCGTGGGGGAAGGTTTCATAAACCGCACAGAGCCGTTCAAAGCCCGCGCTCTTTGCCACAGGCAGGGATACCAAAAGGGCCAGCAGCCCGGTCAAAGCGTTGTTTCCGGCCTGAGGGCTGGCGGCGTGGGCGCCAACGCCCTTGGCGTCGATGCGCAGCATTCCGTTTGTCTCAGAAACAGTGTAAGCTACCCCGGTTTCAGCGGAAACCTTCTCGCAAAGGGCCAGCAGCTCCGCTTTTTCCATGCCTTCAACGACGGCGTTTGCCTTGTCCGGCACCACATTTAACTTCGTGCCGCAGTCCATAGACACAATCCGGGGAAGGGCTTTCTCTTCCTCCCATTCGGCGGAAAACTCGCCCCGCAGGCCGCCCTTTTCCAGGTTAATCAGGGGGAAATCCGCGTCCGGGGAGAAGCTCATGGGGGCTTCCTTTTCCTTGGCGTAATAGTAATCCAAATCGCCGCTGCCGCATTCCTCGTCGGTGCCCAGAATCAGCCGGACATTTTTGGAAAGGGGGATGCCCAGGTCCTTCAAAGCCTTGACGGCATACAGGGCCGCCACCGCCGGGCCTTTGTCGTCGGCGGTTCCACGGCCGTAAATGCGCCCGTCCTTCACCAGTGGCTCAAAGGGCTTGGTCACCCGCCAGCTGTCGCTGACCGGCACCACGTCCAGATGGGCCAAAACATCCAGCTCCGTGGGGGCGTCGTTCAAATCCGCAGCGCAGACATAGTTGTCGTAATTGGTCACCTTAAGCCCAATTTCCCGGGCCATGGCCATAGCTTCTTCCAGGGCTTTTACCGGGCCTTCCCCAAAGGGCGCGCCGGGCTTCGCTTCCCCACGCTGGCTGGGGATTTTCACCAAGCGGCAGATGTCCCGGATCATTTCTTCCCGATGGGCCTCAAAATAAGCGTCCAGTTTCGCGCGGTCTAGTTTCATAGGATTCCTCTCCTTTATTTCACTGGTTTTTTGTATTTCCAGGGGGGACAAACGCAGTCCGCCCCTATGTTTTGCCTTTGGATTTATTATAGCATATCCACAGGGGGGATTCAATCGGATTCCGGGACGGTTTTCCCGAATACGCAGAGCCAGACGCAGGGCGGCTCCTTGCTGGTAAAGCTGACCCGGTGGCGGACATGGGCAGGCAGAAACAGGGCGTCTCCCCGGCCCAGGCGGGTTTTGGTCCCGTCAGAAAATTCCACTTCGCCGGCCCCTTCCAGCACCGACACCCACTCGTCCTCCTCCTGGTCGTACCAGAAGCCTTCCGGGGATACCTGGCCCCAGGAAACAATCCGTTCCACCCGCAGGGCCTCCGTTTGCCACAGAATATCGGCGATTTCCTCCCGGTGAATCCCGGCGGGAAGCTCAAACAGGTTCATATCTTACCCCCTGTCAAACCGGTTCATGTCCCAAACCTTGACGATTTCTCCGCCCCGAATATAGACTCGGGGCACCCGTTTCCCCACCAGACAGAGAAGCTCGTAGTGGATGGTCCCGGCCAAATCCGCCAGTTCCGAGAAGGTGATTTCCTCCTGCCCGTCCCTTCCGGCCAGGGTCACCCGGTCCTCCACCTGGACGTCCGGGATGTGGGTAACGTCCACCATCAGCTGGTCCATGCAGACGTTGCCGATGACCCTCGCCCGTTTTCCACGGATTAAAACGTCCGCCCGGTTGGAAAAGGCCCGGAGGTACCCGTCGGCGTAGCCGATGGGGATGGTGGCCACCCGCATTTCCCGGGGGGCCGTAAAGGTGCGGGAATAGCTGATGCATTCCCCGGGGCGGACGGTTTTCACCATGGCTACTGTGGAGCAAAGGCTCATCACCGGCTTTAGGGGCAGGCTGTGCCCCAGCAGGAAGGGCAGGGGCTGGCCGTACAGAATGACCCCGGCACGCACCGCCTCGTAGCGGCATTCCGGGTAGCTGACAATCCCGGCGGAATTCTGCAAATGCCGGAAGGGGATGGAAACGCCCCGTTTGGCAAGCCCGGCCACAACGGCGTCGAACCGTTCCTTCTGCATTTTAGTATAGGCGATCCCTTCCGGGGAAGGGTCGTCCGAGGAGGAGAAATGGGAGAAAATCCCCGTGATTTCCAACCCGGGCAGCCGGCAGCAGGCGCAGATTTCATCCAAACACGCCTCCGGGTTTTGGCAGGCAAAGCCAATGCGGCCCATGCCGGTGTCCAGCTTAATGTGCCCCTTGACCTTTACCCCGGCCTTTTGGGCGTATTCGTTCAGCTCCCGGGCGTACTCCGCGTTTAAAACCGCCTGGGAAATCCCAAAACCGGCCAGTTCTTTTGCCATGGAGGGCGGCGTAAACCCGAAAATGAGAATTTCCCCCTCTACGCCGGCCGCCCGCAGGGACGCCCCTTCTTCCAGGTTGGAAACCCCAAACCACTGCACCCCTTTCCGGGAAAGCTCCCGGGAAACCATCCGGTCTCCGTGGCCGTAGGCGTCCGCCTTGACCACCGCCATCATTTGGGTCCCATCCGGCAGCAGCTTCCGGATGGACTCCACATTAAAATCCAAGGCGTCCAGGTCGATCTCCGCCCAGGTCCGTTTAAAAAATTCCATAAAACTCGCCCTTTCCGAGCAGCATCACTCTTTTATTCATATTATATTCATAAAGCCGTGTTATACTGGGAACAAATATTCCAAACACCAGGAGGCGCCTATGGACCCCCGTGAAAAAACCGCCTGCTTTACCGGCCACCGGCCGGAAAAACTGTTTCCATCTGATACAGAAACTGCGGCCCAGGTTTTAGAGATCCGCCGCAGTCTCCATGCCCGGATCCTCCAAGCCGTGGACGACGGATATACCACCTTCCTCTGCGGCATGGCCCAGGGGGTGGACCTTTGGGCCGGGGATATGGTTTTGTCCCTTCAGGAATCCGTCCGCCAGCTGAAGCTGGTGGCTGTTCTGCCTTACCCGGCCTCTGTCCGGGGCTGGCCCCCGGAATGGCAGCGCAGCTACCTGCGGGTCTTAAAATTCTGCACCGAGGCAGTCCTCATCTGCCCGGATTACCGGCCCGACTGCTACTACCAGCGCAACCGCTATATGGTGGACCACGCAAGCCGCCTTATCGGCGTTTGGCGGGAAGGCTGTCCCGGCGGGACCCAATACACCATCCAATACGCCGAAAAAAAGGGGCTGGAGCTGGATCTCATTCTGCTTCCATAGAATTGGAATACCGTCTTTATCATGATACACTTTTTCCGGCCGGATTGCAAGGGTTCCGGCTGGAGCTTCTTGGCACAATATTTAGCGGTGGATTTTCAGAAGGAGAATCCACCGCTTTTTTGCGGGAAAAATCTTTTTCCAATGGATTTGTGGAAAAATTGTGAATTGGCGGATCCTGCCGGAAAAGGGAAAAATCCCGCGTTTCGGGCATTTGTCTGGAAAGGCTTTTTACGATTTGTAAAAACAGAGTAAAAATTACAGGCTTTCCACACTTTCCACCGGGTTATCCACATGTTGGCCGGTGAAAAAGGAAAGTTATCAACAAAAAAGTATGAATATTCTCAAAAAACCCAGAATAACAGGAATTTCGACAAAGAGTTTTCCACATTCGTTCAGTGGAAAGTGTGAATATCCTGTATCTTTTCCCGGCACAATATCTTGTGACCTACCCCGCCGCCGCAAACCCGAACCGGAAGAAAAATGCTGTTTTCTGACGAATTTTCCGGAAAAATTCCTTGCTTTTTTCCGTTTAAGGTTGTAAAATAGAAGAAAGAAACTGCTGAGAAAAACTGCATCACCCAAACCGCGCCGTGCCGGAGTTGTCCGTCATGGTTTATCTGTATGCAAAAACAAGGGAAGGTATGCCTCCCCGGAAAGAAGAAAGGTGAACGATATGCCAAAACGCGAGGACATCCACAAAATCCTGATAATCGGCTCCGGCCCCATTATCATCGGACAAGCCTGCGAATTTGACTACTCCGGCACCCAGGCCTGCAAGGCCCTGCGGCAGCTGGGATACGAAATCGTGCTGGTGAACTCCAACCCCGCCACCATTATGACCGACCCGGAAACGGCGGACATTACCTACATCGAGCCGCTGAACGTGGAGCGGGTCAGCGAGATTATCCGCAAGGAACGTCCCGACGCGGTGCTGCCCAACCTTGGCGGCCAGTCCGGCTTGAACCTCTGCCTGGAGCTTTGGAAGGCCGGGGTCCTGGACAAGTATGGCGTCCAGGTCATCGGCGTCAAAATCGACGCCATCGAACGGGGCGAGGACCGCATTGAGTTTAAAGAGGCTATGAAAAAATTGGGCATCGACATGCCCCGCAGCGCCCCCGCTTACTCCGTAGAGGAAGCCAAACAGATTGTGGCGGAATTGGGCTACCCTGTCGTTATCCGCCCCGCCTTTACCATGGGCGGCGCAGGCGGCGGCTTTGTCCACAACGAGGAGGAGCTGGAAACCATCGTCAGCCGGGGCATCCAGGCCTCCATCGTGGGCCAGGTGCTGGTGGAGGAATCCATCTTGGGCTGGGAAGAGCTGGAACTGGAAATCGTCCGGGACAGCAAGGGCCAGATGATCACCGTCTGCTTTATTGAAAATATCGACCCCCTGGGCGTCCACACCGGCGACAGCTTCTGCGCGGCCCCCATGCTGACCATTTCCAAAGAGGTCCAGGCCCGGCTGGAGGACCAGGCCCGGCGCATTGTGGAATCCGTCGGCGTCATCGGCGGCACCAACGTCCAGTTTGCCCATGACCCGGTTTCCGACCGGATTGTGGTCATCGAAATCAACCCCCGCACCTCCCGTTCCTCCGCCCTGGCTTCCAAGGCCACCGGCTTCCCCATCGCGCTGGTTTCCGCCATGCTGGCGGCGGGGCTGACTTTGGACGAGATCCCCTGCGGCAAATACGGAAACTTAGCCAACTACGTCCCTGGCGGCGACTATGTGGTGATCAAGTTCGCCAAATGGGCCTTTGAGAAATTCAAAGGGGCCAAGGACCAGCTGACCACCCAGATGAAGGCGGTAGGCGAAGTCATGAGCATCGGCCGCACCTTCAAGGAGGCCTACCAGAAGGCCATCCGTTCTCTGGAAATCGGCCGCTATGGCTTGGGGCATGTGGCCAAATTCGAAAGCCTTTCCGCCGCCGAGCTGGAAAAAATGCTCCAGAACCCCACCAGCGAACGGCAGTTCATCATCTACGAGGCCCTGAAAAAGGGCGTGTCCGTGGACACTATCTACAGCCTGACCAAGATTAAGAAAGAGTTCTTAAACGACATGCTGGATTTGGCCAAGGAGGAGGAATCCTTCGCGGGCCGCACCCTGTCTGATCTGTCCGACGAGGAGCTGAAAACCGCCAAGCTGGACGGCTTCTCCGACCGGTACCTGGCGGGCATCCTGGGCTGCCAGGAAACGGATGTGGCGGCCCGGAGAGAGGCCTTGGGCATTGTGGAGGAATGGGACAAGGTCCATGTCAGCGGCACCCCGGACGCAGGCTACTACTACTCCACTTACCACGGCGCCCACACTCCCGCCCCTGTCAGCGAGAACCCCAAGAAGGTTATGATCTTAGGCGGCGGCCCCAACCGTATCGGACAGGGAATCGAATTCGACTACTGCTGCGTCCACTGCGCCCTGGCCCTGAAAAAGCTGGGTTACGAAACCATCATGGTCAACTGCAACCCGGAAACGGTTTCCACCGACTACGACACCTCCGACAAGCTCTACTTTGAGCCTTTGACCTTTGAAGACGTCATGTCCATTTACAAGGCCGAAAAGCCTGTGGGCATTATCGCCCAGTTCGGCGGCCAGACCCCCCTGAACCTGGCCCGGGCTTTGCAGGCCGCTGGCGCCCGGATTTTGGGCACCTCCCCCGAATCCATCGACCTGGCCGAGGACCGGGATCTGTTCCGGGAAATGATGGACAAGCTGGACATCCCCATGCCCAAGGCAGGCATGGCCTCCGATGTGGAAGGCGCATTGAAAGTCGCCGCCGAAATCGGCTACCCCGTTATGGTGCGCCCCTCCTACGTCCTGGGCGGACGGGGCATGGAAGTGGTCCACAGCGACGAGGAAATGAAGATTTACATGGCGGGAGCCATCGGCGTCACCCCGGACCGGCCCATCCTCATTGACCGGTTCCTGCACCACGCCACCGAAACCGAGGCGGACGCGGTCTGCGACGGCGTCAACTGCTTCGTCCCCGGCGTCATGCAGCATGTGGAACTGGCGGGCATCCATTCCGGCGACTCCGCCTGCGTCCTGCCCCCCATCTCCTTAACTCCCGTACAGATTGCCACCATTGAGGATTACACCCGGAAAATCGCCACCTCCCTCCACGTCTGCGGCCTGATGAATATGCAGTACGCCATTGAGGACGGCGTAGTTTACGTCCTGGAAGCCAATCCCCGTGCAAGCCGCACCGTGCCCCTGGTTTCCAAGGTATACGGCCTCAACATGGTCCGGGCCGCCACCCAGGTGATTATTTCCCAGCTGGAGGGCAAGCCCTCTCCTGTTCCGGAAATGAAGCACCGGCCCATTTCCCACTACGGCGTCAAGGAAGCGGTGATGCCCTTCAACATGTTCCAGGAAGTTGACCCTGTCCTGGGGCCGGAAATGCGCTCCACCGGCGAGGTCCTGGGCCTGTCCCACGACTTCGGCGAAGCCTTCTACAAAGCGGAGGAGGCCACCGGCCTGCGTCTGCCCCTGGAAGGCACCGTTTTAATCAGCGTCAACGACCGGGACAAAGCCGAAGCTATCCAGCTGGCCAAGGATTTCCGGGGCTTGGGCTTCAAGGTCCTGGCCACCGAGAATACCTGCAAGCTGTTCCGGGAACACGGCATTGAGTGTGAACGGGTCAACAAGATTTTTGAAGGATCCCCCCATATCGGCGACCTGATTCAGGAAGGCAAAATCGACCTGATTATCAATACCCCCATCGGCAAGCAGTCCGCCACCGACGACAGCTACATCCGCAAAGCCGCCATCAAGGCCCGGATCTGCTACATGACCACCATCGCCGCCGCCCAGGCGTCGGTGCAGGGCATCCATTCCGTCCGGGAACAGGGCTTAGACGGGGTCAAATCCCTTCAGGAATACGAAAACGAATAATTTTCAGCGCAAAAATCCCGCCCCATACGGGGCGGGATTTTTACTTTTTCAGGCGGATGGCAATGTGTTCCCCGCCTGCTTCCTCCACCTCAACGAAGGTCCAGTCCGGGAACTGCCGGGAGGTAGCCTTCAGGGCTTTCCAAATCTGCTTTGCGCTTTCCGCGTCCAGCTTTCCCGGCCCCCGTAGGGCCAGTTTGACCATCCAGCCGGTGAAGGGCAGGGGGATTTTCCAGCGGTTGATTTCAATCCAAAGTACCATGGCCTACTCCACAAAAATCCGGACATGGTCCCCGTCTGCGGAATCCACTTCAATCAGCTCTCCCAGCATTCCGGCTTCGGCTATCCGGATCAGCTCCCCAATGTCGATGCCTTCCAGCAGGTTCTGGCCGTTCATCTGGAAGGAGGGAGAGCCACTGCTGTCCAGCGCCCGGAGCAGCATCAGAGGAAGGTTTACCCGCACCTTATCTCCATCCCCACTGTCCACGATAATGCGGAAAATCAGCTGATCCGCGCTTTTCCGCTGCTCTTCCGGCACCAAAACCGCCGCCGGGCCTTTCTTCTCCACGCCGAATAAATCGTCCAGGCTCACTTCCAAAATCTCCGCCAGCTGCGGGATGATCCCAATATCCGGGCAGGAAAGGTCGGTTTCCCACTTGGAAACGGCTTGGGCGGAAATCCCCAGCTGTTCCGCCAGCTGGTCCTGGGTGAGGCCCCGTTTTTTCCGGAAAGCGGCGATGCGTTTTCCCATTGTCTCTGTCTGCGTCATTCAAACTCCTCCTTGCGTCCGCCTATAAAAACTGATAGAATAAAACCGGCCAGCCATGAAATCCAGCCAACTGCGTCAGCCATACCATGCGACTGCCTCCTTTCGTTCCGGTACCTTTATCATACCCGAAAAAAGGGGCGGCCAACAGCGACCATCCGTTGACTTTGACAACTGATGGTTGGAATTACTGTCAACTATCAGTTGTTTTGAGAATTTCCAGGTTCCGCAGAAGGGGCTTCGGACCCCGGAAACCATAAGCCCGTTCCTTGACCCCGGCGGCAACGTCCTCCCGGCTGAGAACCGGGCGGACGTCTGCGAGAAAGGCGGGCAGGGGCGTTTTTTCGGCATTTTTATTGTGGGGGCAGACCTCCTGGCACCGGTCGCAGCCCCAAACCAGGCCCCCTTGTTTCACCAGTTCCGTTTCCTCCGGGGTCAAATCCCGTTTGGTCTGGGTAATAGCGGACAGGCAGCGGCTTTCCTCGATTTTCCCGTGGGAAATGCACCCTCCGGGGCAGGCTTTGGCGCAGGCTCCGCAGCCCATGCACTTTTTCACGGGCTGTTCCGTATATTCCAGGGGCAGGTCCGTGACGATTTCCCCCAAAAAGACCCAGGAACCGTACCGGGGGTTAATCAGCAGGGAATTTTCCCCCAAAACGCCCAGCCCGGCCCGCAAAGCGGCGTCCGCCTCCCGGATGGGGGAATTGTCCGCAAAGGGGACAAATTCTGCTGAAAAATCCCGCCTGAGCTTTTCACAGACCGGCATCAGCAGACCCAATGCCGCCCGGTGGTAATCCGGGACAATGGCGTAGCGGGAAAGGTTCCGGCCCTCCCACTCACCGGTGTAATAGGGGAAGGCGCAGACGATTACCGACCGGGCATTCTCCGGCAGCCGGGACTTGGCCCGGCATTCCAGCAGGGGCAGGCAGCTTGCAAAGGGGACTGCCCCTGTTTCCGTCAGCCCCGCTTCTTCCAGATACGGGCGGATGCGGTTCATTTCTGCCCTCTTAAAATCCAGGTTTTTAAGAGAGCCGCCTGGGTTTTGCTGTCCTTGATTTCCCCGGCCAGAACCTGGTCCACCAGGTCTTTCAGGGGCACGGCCTCCACCTCTAAAAATTCTCCCTCGTCCAGCTTCTGCGCCGTTGGAATCAAATCTTCCGCCAGGAACATGTGGATTACTTCATCTACATAGGCAGGGGTGGGGTACAGGGCGCCGAGACTCACGAGCTTTCCGGCCTTGACGCCGCATTCCTCGATGAGCTCCCGTTTGGCGCACTCTTCCGGGGCTTCGCCGGGGTCCAGCTTGCCCGCCGGGATTTCGGTGAGCACATCGGCGTAAGGGTAGCGGCACTGGCGGACGATATACACCTTCCCATCGGCTGTCAGGGGCACTACGCAGGCGCCGCCGCTGATATGGTGCACCACCTCCCGGGTGGATTCCCGGCCGTCCGGCAGGGCCACGGCGTCTACATGGACGGAAAAGATCCGGCCTTCAAAGATTTCCTTCTGGGAGAGGGTGGTTTCCATTAATTCTTTCTTGTTCATGGTGAAAATCCTTTCTTTATGATGATGTGGAGGTGTTTTGGCGAACTGTTTTGATTTGCAAATGTTATGGGCCGATGTGGGCATCGGCCCATACACAATGCGGTGAAATTTTTCGCGGGGCAGAATGCCGCGGCGTCTTAACGGCCCGGTTACCGGGCCTAGAGTTTGCGGAAATCAGAGGGGGAGTAGCCTGTGTAAGCCTTGAACCGCTTGGAAAAATGGTAAAGGCCGTGGAACCCGGCCTGCTCCGCAATGGACGCCACGCTGTCGCTGGTGGTTTTCAAAAGAACTTTGGCCCGTTCCAGCCGGGCAATGGACACATAGCGCAGGGGCGGAACGCCGAAATATTTCCGGAAAAAGCTGATAAAGTAATTGGGATGAAAATGCACCAGAGCCGCCAAGTCCTCCAGAGTGATTTCTTCCGATAAATGGGCGGAGATGTAATCGGTGAGGAGCTTTAACTGCTCTGCCGGCAGGCTTTCCGAATGGGTAATGCCAACAGCGGAAGCCTCCTCCAAAAATACCAGCAGAATGTCCAGCATCCGGGCCTTTTCTGTAAGAGGGGCCAAAGGACTATCAGAGGCATGGGCCTCCACAAGCTGGGCAAACAGTTCCTTGAACCGTTCCGGGTCTTTGACCCTGACGCAAAGGGGCGTGCGGACGGCGTCAAAAAGCCGCACACCGCCGGATTCCGCCGTAAAGTGGCACCAGTATTTGGTGTAAGTGTTTTCGCTGACGGTACGGTAGCTTTGGGGCACGCCGGCGGGCATCAAAAACAGCTCCCCGGGCCTTGGGGAGTACCGCTTCCCGTCCACCGTCAGCTCCCCTTCGCCGGACAGGATAAAGTAGAATTTATTGTAGTCCGGCGTGTAAGTGGATTCTCCCCATTCCGGCCAGCAGCGGGTCAGCCGGGCTTCCTCCACCGAAACTGTGCAGGCGTCCAAAAACTGGCGGATATACTGCAATGGCATCACCTTCCCGAATTTTGTATAAACATATCTTAATTTTGCCTATTCCATTATACCGCAAAAAAGGTAAAATGAAAATAAGAGATAACGCCTTTTTAAGGAGGATTTTTTATGGCCAATCCAATTATTGAAGCCCGTACGGAACGCACCAAATGGTTTTTGGAAAGCCGGTTCGGCATGTTCATCCACTGGGGGCTTTACGCCATCCCGGCCCGGGGCGAATGGGTCCGCAACGCGGAACGGATTCCCACCGAGGACTATCAGGTTTATTTTGATGAATTTAACCCCATTTACTATAATCCCAAGGAATGGGCCAAGCTGGCCAAAGAGGCCGGCATGAAATACGCCGTCCTTACCGCCAAGCACCACGACGGGTTCTGCCTGTTCGACTCCAAGCTGACGGATTATAAGTCCACCAACACCCAGTGCGGCCGGGACCTGGTCCGGGAGTTTCTGGACGCTTTCCGTGCCGAGGGCATTAAAGTAGGGCTTTATTACTCTTTGCTGGACTGGCACCACCCGGATTACCCGCATTTTTCCGATACGATCCATCCCATGCGGGAGAACCCGGCCTACCCGGACGAGGGGCGAGATTTCAGCAAATACATCGAGTATTTCCACGGCCAGGTGAAGGAACTGCTGACCAATTACGGTAAGCTTGATATTATGTGGTTTGACTTTTCCTATGGCGATATGTGCGGCGAAAAATGGGAAGCCACCAAGCTTATGGAAATGATCCGTTCCATCCAGCCCTGGCTCATTGTGGACAACCGCCTGGAAGCCGCCGGCGAATCCTACGGCAGTATCATTACCGACAACCCCACCGTCTATTCCGGCGATTTCGCCTCCCCGGAACAGATGATTCCGCCGGAGGGCATGACCGACATCCACGGCAACTCCATCCCCTGGGAATCCTGCATCACCTTAAACGACCACTGGGGCTACTGCGCCGCCGACCATCACTACAAATCCCCCAGAATGGTGGTCCGCAATCTGGTGGAGTGCGTCAGCAAAAACGGCAACATGCTCTTAAACGTAGGCCCCAACGCCAAAGGGGAGATCCCCGTGGAATCGGTGGAAATCCTTAAGGAAGTGGGCAAGTGGATGAAGGAAAACTCCGACTCCATTTACGGCTGCGGCATTTCGGATATGCCAAAACCCGACTGGGGCCGGTACACCCAGAAGGGCAACAAGCTCTACGCCCATATTTTTGATGAGTGCATCAATGCTGTTACCTTGGACATCAGCGCGGACAAGATTGAAAAAGCGCGGCTGCTGATGGACGGCTCCGAAATCCAGGTAACGGTCCCCTGGAACGCGGTGGCATTCCCCAATAAATCCTTCTTTACCTTCGGCGGCCAGAGCTTCCCTCTGCCGGATGAGCTGGACACCGTGGTGGAAATCACCCTGAAAGATTGAGGAAAATAAGGAAACGCCCCTTTGACGGCTGGTCAAGGGGGCGTTTTTCTGGAAAAAATCAGTGTATCCGCAGATATTCCGCATCCGGCAGGGGAGGCATATTTTCCGCCGGTTTCTGCTGGTACCAGAAAGCAACGGAGGCAATGTCGTCCTGAAGGGGCAGGTAGCCCCGGTCCGTCCGCCAGCCAAGGGCCTGGATGGTTACCCGAAGGTTCTCTTTAAAATGGATGGGGTCGGTAATATGCCACCGGTACATGGAGAACCGCTGCTGGCTTTCATAGCCGCTTCTGGGGCGGATCACCTGGGGCAGGCCCGAATAGGGCGTGGTAAATTCCTGGTATTCATGGGTTTCCCGGTTCATAAAGTCATAGGAGCCGCCAAAATAATCCTCTGTCCCGGTGCCGCAGATGGTGGGATACTCCGTGTCGCCGTCCAGGTAGAATTTAATCTCCCCTTCCCCCCACCAGAGGTTGGTGTTGGCCCCCCAGAACAGGGCGGCGCCTACATAGTGGCCTTTTCCCGTAATGCCGTCGGCGATGGTATAAACCTCTTTATACGGCTGCGGGTTGACCCGGCGGAACTGGGCGTGGAAATAGGCTGCGGTTTTTGGCGTTTCCATAATGGAGTAATTGATCTGGTAGTAAATGTTGGAGGGATAGTCGTCCCGGTTTTCAATGGTAATCAAAGCCCGGCTCCGGAAGGGCATGGGCCAGTAGCAGTTAAAGCCGCTGCCGGGATTGACGCAGACCGCCAGGGAGGAAATCTGGCAGAATTTTCCCCAGCCGCACCCGAAAAAGTCGCCAATGGGGCATTCTACCGATGGGACAGGGCTGTTGTCCCAGTATATCCGCAGGATCAGGCTGCGCCAGTCCCCGGTAGGGGTAAACCACATCTGCCGGATACACCCGGATTCCCGGATATCCGCCAAAACCAGGGTCTGCCCCGGCTCCACCCGGACAAAGGGGTTGACCTTCCAGCCCTCCCCCAGCTTTGCAGCCTTGTCCGAGGCGATCCCTTCCCCGATTTTGGCCCTGGCGCCGCCGCCTTTTTCACCGGTCAGATTTTCCGGCGAAATGGAGCGGCTTTCTTCATCGGACAGCATACAAAGGCTGCCGTTTTGCAGTTCCATACCAATCATTGCGTTTCCTCCGTTCTCAGGGACTCATAGGCCGGTATAAATTCCGCCAGGGACGAGCAGGCGGCGCCGTTGCCCCAGTCGAAAATGGTAAATTCCCCGATTCCGTGCTTGGAGCGTTTGTCCCGGTGATTGTAATTTTCCATCATAAAGCCATACTCCTGCTCATCGAAAAACGGGTGGGCCAGCTCATAGCAGCGTTTGGTTTCCGGGTTTTCCGGGCAGTACATCATGTAAAAGGACGCTTTCATGGCGGCCTGTGCCCGGAGAAGGTATTCCTTCCGGCCGGTCTGGCGGTAATACCGCAGATAGGTCAGGGCAAACAGGCTCTGCCGGGCGTCGTTCCATTCGTTGTCCGTGTTCATGACGCCGAAGCCCCCGACGGTTTCCACCAGGGAGAAGTCCGGCCGGATCAGCTGCTGGTAAAGGGAGATTTCCGCCAGCGCCCGTTCCCCGGCGTCCAGGAACTTGGGTTCCCCGGTCAGCTGGGCGAGACCCAAGAACGCCTCCGCGCACCAGTACATGCCGAAATTGCACTGGCTGTAAAGGCCGGTTTTCCGGTCCCGTTTCCCATACTGCTTTTCCTCCCACTGGCCGGAGCAGGACCAGTAGGTTTCAAAGTCCTCCCATTTCCCGTTGGGAAGGATGTCCGCTTCCAGAAATTCTGCGGCTTTTAAGGCGGATTCCTGTACCTGCTTATTGGGGCGGACCTTCAGCCACTCCAGCATCAGCATAATGTGGGCCGCTGTTTCCGGGCTGTGCCGCAGGTAGGGGGAGAACTCCCGAGTATCCGTTTCCACCCAGGCCGGGAAGCTGCCGTCCGGCTGCTGGAAGGAGAGCAGGGCGTTCAGATAATTCTCTACATAATCAAGAATTTCCGCCTTTGGCTCAATATCCAGATACCACCGCAGGAGCCAATAACAGGTCCAGGAGGAGTCCAGCAGATGCACATAGTTTTCATGCCCCTCCGGCCGTCTGGGGGGCGACCAGACCCAGCGCCCGTTTTGCAGGCTGTTCTGCTCGTCGGCGGCGTAGTATCCGGGGAACAGGCCCTCCTTCTGAGGGGCGGAAAGGGTGAAGCCTAGGGCTTTTTCCGCTTTTTCCCGCCAATCGGGCCGGCCCATGCGTTCCCCCCATTTAGCGTAGCCCCAGGCGCTGCGCATACAGGAGAACCAAGCCTGGTTCCAGATGCTCTTGGGTTCCCGCCAGGCGTTTTCCTGCCCTAAGCCCTTTTTCTGCTTGGCGGTAACGATGAACACCACGCCGCCTACCTGGCTGCCGTTTAAGGTAAATTCCTGCCAGCAAAGGTCTTTCCAGCGGTCAAAAGCCCATTCATAGACATGGTGGACATAGGGAGTCAGGCTGGCCGGGTCACAGGCGGCTTTGGCGATCCCCTGGCCGAAGGTATCCCACAGAAAGCCTGAAACGCCTCGGAAATCCCGAGGGGATTCCGGCTTGGGCAGGAGCAGCAGATAGAAGGAAAACTTTAGTTCCCCGGTCATATGGGTAGTTTTCCCGTTCAGAATGTGATAGACGTGCCTTGTCTCCTCGTGGTTCCCCACGCCGTAATACATTTGGCGGGTGCGCTGGTCCGAATCCATGATAAAGGGGATGGGGTGGGGGGCTTCCAGCTCCCGGAGGTTTGGAATCAGCGCCAGCTGTTCTGTCCGGCTCTCCCAGATCATAGCCGGGCTGCGGAAAACCTGCTCGCTGATGACCATATTATCCAGGGGAGCCAGCTGCGGGACATGGACGCAGGAAAAATCCTCCGGCAGCTGAAGGGAAACCCGGAACCCGGAAAGGTCAATGGGCGCGCCCAGCTTCAGGGAAACGGACGCCAGCAGGCATTCCCCCCTGGAAACCGGGATTTTCTTCCAGCCGATTTCCGGGGCCGCCCCCTCCGGGACCTGGCCCCATCCGCCGCTGTAACAGGAAAAGACGCTGTTTTGAATAATTTGCTCCAGCATAGATGCCCTCCGTTCCTATTTCTTAAACCAGTCCCGCTGCGCTTTGCCCAGCCCGCAGCTGCCGCCCAGGGAACCGGCCAGCCAGGGGGTGGTTTCGTCCCATTCCAAGAGCCGCTGCCGCAAAGCGTCCGCTTCTTCGTCCAAACCGCCGGTTTTGGCAAGGTTGTTTTCCTGATAGGGGTCGTTGTCCATGTCATAGTAGCGGAAGGCGTCGTTTTCCAGCTTGCGCTTGGGGGTGCCGTCCTGGGTAGAGGTGAGGATGGAGTACATCCGGTGAGGGGTGCGGACGGCAATTTCCCCGTTGGCGTTTTCAAAAATGGCGTCGTTGTTTTCCATCCGGAATTCCTGGTCTCGGAGCAGGCCGGACAAATCCTTCCCGTGCATGAAACCGGGGGTGGGGACGCCTGCCAGGGAAAGGATAGTGGGGGCAATGTCGGCCAGGGAGGCCACCGTGTCCTTCCGGACGCCTTTTTGGAGTTTGCCGGGCAGGCGGAAGATCAGGGGGATCCGCACGGCCTCGTCGTAGACTACATGTTTGTTGTAACAGTCGTGGCTGCCAAGGCTGTCGCCGTGGTCAGAGGAAAAGATCACCAGGGTATCCTCCTCCAGGCCCTTTTGCCGGAGCATTTCCAAAATCCTGCCAATCTGCCAGTCCACGCAGGAAATCAGGCCGTAATACTGGGCGGTTAGATCCACCAAATCAAAATTGTTGGGCAGAGTGAGGCCCTCTTTTAAATTCATGTAATAGAGGTAATCGTGGATGTAGATATGGAACCATCGTTCATTGCGGCAGATGCGGCCGTCAATCATGGTGTTTTCCCGAAGCCGGACATCTTCCCGGCCGTAGCGGAACCGGAACCGGTCCGGTACGTCAAAATAGGGCATATGGGGGAGGCTGATGTTGTAGTAAAGGAAAAAGGGCCTTTCGTGGGGCTTGTCCAGATATTGGTTCAGCTGGTCCAGCTCAAATTCCGGCACGAACCCCTTGGCAATAAAATGATTCCGGTCCGCGTCGAAGTAATCCTGGTCCACATTTAAGTGGTTTACCTTGGGATACACAGAGTGGTCGAATCCCACCAGCTTAGGGTACGGCTGCATGTGCCATTTGCCGATGAGGGCGGTTTCGTACCCATTGTCCCGGAGGATCTCCGGCAGGGTGGCGTTGGGGAAATGAATCCGTTCCGCGTCCGGCTCGAACCAGCATTCCAGCATGCCGGTGCAGGTCCGGGCGTACTGGCCGCTTAACAGCGAGGACCGGGCCGGAGTGCAGAGAGGGTTGGTAGTGCAGGCCAGCTCAAACCGCACGCCGTCCTGGGCCAGCCGGTCAATGTTTGGCGTCTGCACCACAGGGTGCCCGTAGCACCCAAGCTCGAAGGGGCGCATTTGGTCGCATAAGATCATGATAACGTTCATGGTTCTGATTCCTCCTGGTTTTCCTTGATATTATTGGTAAAGGCCGCCTCCCGGTACTGCATGGGGGTGATCCCTTCCTGTTTTTTGAATTTGCGGATAAAGTTCGCCTCATCCGCGTACCCGCATTCCTGGATAATTTCCCGGATTTTTGCAGAAGACGTCCGCAGAAGGTGTTTGGCACGGTTCATGCGCAGGTCGTCCAGGTAGCGGCTTAAGGTTTCGCCGTGCTGTTCCCGGAAAAAACGGCTCAGGTAGGACGCCGAGATTTGAAAGCGGGAGGCAACGGTTTCCACATTTAAGGAGGGGTCTGAGTAGTTCGCGTCCAGGAAATTTAGAATGTCCGTATATAAGCCGTGGTTGCGGCTGCGCTTTTTCTTTTGGACAATCTGGCAAACCTCGTCCAGAAGCGAGATCGTTTCCTGTTCCAGGTATTCCAGGGGCTGCATCCGTCGCGCGGAAAGCTGCTGGAGCTGCAGCAGGTACTGGGCGCCCAGGTCGATATTCAGATCCCCCAACGCCTGCCAAAGATGGGTCATCAGGCCCGACCAGATAAACTGGATGGTGTGGGGCGGGAAGGAGCTGTTTTTCAGCTGCTGGACAATTTTTTCCATTTCGCACCGGCAGGCTTCGGCATCTCCCCGCTTTACCGCTGTAATCAGGTCGATTTCCTGCTTCAGCGGCATGAGGAAGGAGGACGGGGCCGGCTGGCCTTCCTCCCAGAACTGGACGCCGTTTAGGTTTTTAATGACGCTTTGTACTAGGGCCTTCTGCGCCTGTTCAAAGGATTGGACCAGTTCCGCCAAAGCCACCGGGCTTCCCACGCCGGTGTAACAATCGTACTGGAAATTCTTTTGAATATGGTCCAGTATGGCGGACAGGGTTTCCTCCAGTTCCTCTTTCCAGTCGTTTTGGCCCCGGGACACCTGCAGAATCAGGGCGGTGACATTCTGGTCCGGCAATTCCACGCAGTAGCCGGCGTCGGTTTGTTCCACCAGCTCCTTGAGGGCGTCCTGTACGCCGTATTGGATCAGGTACTGCATTTCTGCGCCCTGCTTATCCGGCTCTGGGGAGGATTTTTTCTTAAATAGGCTCACGGCGTATTCCCTTTGGGTATCCGGGATATTGGCAAGTTCCAGCAGGTTTTGGAAAATCTCCCCGGAAACGGATTGGGAATGCCCGTAAAGAAGGAGCCAGAGGGCGTAGTTGCGGATATAACCGATGCCGCTGTATACCTGGTGGGTCAGGCCCGCGTTTTTCTTTTGGATATCCTCGATGCCGTTTAAAATCAGCGTAATTTCGTTTTTTGCAGCCCCGGCCGGGTCCTTTGCGGTGCGGATGGTTTGGACAATTTTATTCAGGGGCCGGTAACTGATGGTGGTAATCAGGGCGACGCCCACAATGCTGAGGATGAGCAGGATACATAAGATCAGCGTGTTAAAATTCCGCACTCCCTCTAGCTGGGCGTCAAACTGGGAAACCGGCAGCAGGGCCGCATAGATATAATCCTCGCCGTGTGAGGATGCAACCGTCACCGTATAGGAGTCCCCGCCGAATTCCGTCTGGAAAAAGGAGGAATCCCCGTTTTGGGAAATGGTGCGGGCAACCTCCGTCCCGTCCAGATGGCTGTCCTGGGTCTGATTGGAAATTAAAAGTTCGCCTTCAGAATTGAACAGAAAGACAGACCCTTCATAGGCCCCCAAAGCCCGGCTGATCCGCTGCTGCATCTGCTGTTCGTCTATCAGAAAGAAGACGCCGCCTGCCGCTGCCATACCTGAGGGAGTTGGGTAAATATAGGTCATATACTGGGAAACAGACGTCCCTTCGATTACGTTTTCCAAGGGGCGGAAATAAGGGGCCGCGCAGTTTTCCAGGTCCTCATAGATCTGAGTTTCCGGCCACTGGCTGTAATTGCGGATGTACCGGAAATAATCCCGCCGAGAGTAGAAGCCTTCGCTGGTGGCCACATAAGCGGCGTCGCAGTAATGGATACAGATCACCTGGATAATGGAGTTGCTGGAGCGGTATTTTTCCAGTTCTTCCCGAATCAAAGATGCCTCATAGCCGCCGGAATTCACTTTATAGAGGGACAGCTTGGGGTTCTGGCACAGTTCCAGCACCGTATGATTTAATTCCTCAATCAGCAAGTCCATTTCTGAGGAGAGGTGCGCCAGGGAAACATGAATGGACTGTTCCGCCTCTTTTTCCATTAAACTTATCATCCGCCCGGCCATGGTGCTCCAGGCGGCGACTAAAAGCGTGCTCACAATGGCTAAGAAGGATAAGAAATAAGCAAACAGAACAGGCTTGTTGCGAAAACGCATTTCCGAGGCTCCCTCCTTTTTTGATTTTCCCGGAACGGCACGGATACCGAAGCCAACTCCTGTCTATCAGTCATTGGCTTCGGTTCCGTCCGCTTATGGGTTATTGTTTGCTTTTGTAATTCTGATAGCCTTCATTCCAAATTTCCAGGTATCTGTCCAGCCCCATCTTGTCCAATTCCGCCAGGAAGGAATCCCATTCCGACATGGGGATTTTCCCGGAAACAAACTGGGCGATCATTTCATCGTAATAGGTGATAATGTCGGTGGACAAAGCGTTCAGCTCCGTCTGCTGGTCGATGTCATAGTTGAAGCTGCTCCAGATTTCCTTGGGCTTGTACGGCCGCATAACTTCTACCGCATCCATCAGGATGGGGAGGGTGTCGCCGTGACCGTAGGCATATCTGTAATTCTTAATGGTGGGGCCGCCCATAAAGCGGGGGAAGTACTTTCCGGTGGCCTCGTCTACAGTCAGACCGTCGGGGTTATTGAGGATCAAATCCGTGGGGATGTACTCGCCGTTTTCATTGATGGTGTAGGTGAGGCCTTCCACGCCCATCCAGAACAGGGCCTGTCCTTCCTCGCTGTAAAAATATTCGCCCCAGCGGAACGCCACTTCCGGGTATTCGCATTCTTTGGTGATGACAAAGGAGGTTTTGCTTTGCACGTTGGGGCCTACCAGGGTGTTGATAGGTTCAATATCATCTCTGGCCCGCATAGGTTCCGTGACAATCACATAATCGTCCTGGTGGGTTTTGCCGATTTGGATGGGATTTTGGAAAATAAAGCTGCCGGCAACGCCCTCCTCGCCTTTGGCCGTAACGGTTATATCGTCAATGGTAAAGATTTCCTGGTTCAGCAGGCCGTCCTGGTACAATCCCCGGACATACTCCACCACTTCCCGGAATTCAGGCACGGTTGCGGTAAACCGTACCGTGTCGGTTTCCTCATCGCAGTCCACATACATGTTAAAGGAACCGCGGTTGCCTAAGCCCCAGGACCCTTTCAAGTAATGGATAAAGCCGTTCAGGCCATACCAGGAGGACAGCATCGGGATCTCGTCCTTTTGGCCGTTTCCATTGGGGTCCTCATCCCGGAAAGCCTCCAAAAGCGTCCGGTACTCGTCCAAGTTGGTGGGCATATCCTGGCCCACTGCGTCCATCCAGGCCTGGTTGATGAAATAGAAGCACCCGACGGAAGTTTCCATACCGGCGATATTGGGGAGGGAGTAGATGTGGCCGTCATACAGCCGGATGGCGTTTTCTATTTCCGGGTAATCCGCTAAAACATTTTTGAAGTTTTCCCCGTATTCTTCAATTAAGTCGTCCAGAGGGATAAATACCTGCTGGTCGGGGCCGTAGTTTACCAGGTCGGATTGGGATAAGCCCTGCTTAAAGAATACGTCCGGGTAATCCCCGCTGTTTAAGAGGATATTTTTCCGTTCTGTCATGGAGCCTTGGTCCACCAGGTCCCATTCGATGTGGACGCCGGTCAGCTTTTCATATTCGTCCCACATGGGCATTTCATCGTAATCCACCTGGAGCGGGTGCTTTCCGCAGAAAACTTCCAAGGTTACAGGCTCGTTGACAATGGGCATACCGGTGGGGTTGAAGTTTTCCAGCGCGGCTTCCGAAGAACTGTCCCCGCTGGAAGCGGCAGACTCTTCCGTGTCTCCGCCGCCTCCGCAGCCGGAAAGGGCTGCCATGGCCAGAAGCATGGCTGTCAGCGCACTGAGCAGTTGCAGCGATTTTTTCATAGTGGTTCCTCCTATATTGTGAATTTTAAGGTCAGCCTTTAATGGCGCCGACCATAACGCCTTTTACAAAGTACCGCTGTAAGAAGGGGTACAAAAGCAAAACCGGGACGCTTGCTACCACCATAACCGCGTATTTCAGGCTTTCCGCCAGCATCTGCTGGGTCACGGCCCCCTCGGTATCCATCATTTCGTCCATTTTCGACTGCATTAACAGTTCCCGGAGGACCATCTGCAAGGGGTATTTTTCACGGTCGGTAATGTAGATCAGGGCGTTGAAATAGGCGTTCCAGTGACCTACGGCGTACTGCATGGTGATAACCGCCAGGACCGGAATGGATAAGGGCAGGATGATAGTCATTAAAAGGCGGGTGTTGGAGCAGCCGTCAATCACTGCCGCTTCCCGCAGCTCGTCCGGGATGGAGGACTGGAAGAAGGTGCGCACAATGACCATGCTCCAAACAGATACGGCGCCGGGCAGGATCATGACCCAGAAATTGTTCAGCAGCCCCAGGTCTTGGATGACCAGATAAGTGGGGATCATGCCGCCGCCGAAGAACATGGTAAAGGCGAAAAACGCCGTCAGCACGTTCCTGCCGTAAAAATCCTTGCGGGAAAGGGGATAGGCCCCTAAAACCGTCATAATCAGGTTGACGGCGGTCCCCACGATGGTATACTGGATGCTGTTCAGATAGCCGGTGACAATATCTTCATTTTGAAACACCTTCTGATAGCCGGCAAAGGTAAAATCAACCGGTATCAGCAGCACCTCTCCATTCATAACCGCCATAGGGTCGCTGAAGGACGCGCTTAAAATGTAAATCAGAGGATACAGGACAATTAAAGTGATCAGTATTGTCAGGAGCACATTGAAGAAATTGAATACTTTGTCGGAAAAAGTTTCTTTGATTACCATAGCGACGTCTCCCCAATCTTTTTCGTAATGGCATTGACTGTAATCAGCAGAATGAAATTGATCACGGAGTTAAACAATCCCACAGCCGCAGAAAAGCTGTACTGTCCCTGCTGCATACCCATCCGGTAAACATATGTGGAGATAATGTCGGAAGATTCCATATTCAGGCTGTTCTGCATCAGGAAAACCTTTTCAAAGCCCACGTTCATCAGGCCGCCCACATTCATAATCAGCATAATGGTAATGGTGGGCAGGATAGAAGGAATGTTAATATGCCATATCCGGTCAAAACGCGTGGCGCCGTCCATAATGGCGGCTTCATGGAGGGACGGGTCCACGCCGGCCAGGGCCGCCATGTAGATAATGGAGTTCCAGCCCATATTCTGCCACACGCCGGAAAATACATAAATCGTCTTAAAGTATTTGGCCTCGGTCATAAAATAGACGGCTTCCCCGCCCATTGCCTCGATCAGGCGGTTTACCATGCCCACAGAAGGGGACAGGAAGGTCTGGATCATGCTGACCAGTACCACCAGGGAGATAAAGTGGGGCGCGTATGTAACCGTCTGGGCAAACTTTTTCAGCTTCGAGCTTTTCAGCTCATTAAAGCCCAGGGCCATGATAATGGGGATGGGGAACCCAACCAGCAGCTGGTATAAGCTGATGGTAATGGTGTTGCGGATCAGCCGCCAAATGTAGTAGCTGTTAAAAAACCGCTGGAAGTGCTCCAGGCCGACCCACTCGCTTCCCCAGATTCCCAAAGTCCCTTTGTAATCCCGGAAAGCAATCTGGATGCCATACATGGGCCAGTAATGGAAAATGATAAAATAAGCCACTACCGGCAGGATGAAAAGATACAGTTCCCAGTTGGGCGCGATTTTTTTCCACAGGGAAGAGCTTCTGGATTTTTCATATGCGGCGGCTTTTTTTGATCTGGATACGGTCATAAACTTCCCCCCGTACATCAAATTTTTTGGCCATTATGTCTGCTGCCACTTTTGATTATACAGAAAATGAAGAAAAAAGATATAGTAAATCTCAACTTTTTATATTCAATTTATTGTAATTATATAAAACACATGGAAAAATACCGGTTTTTCTTTACTTTTCCATGGTTTTTGGGGGAAGCGCTGTGAAAATGATAAAAAGGTGCGCGGCAAAGTCGCCGCACACCTTTCGCTGAACCAATATAAGAAAAAGCGCGCGCCTGAATTATTCCAGCGCCTGTTTCATCCGTTTCAGGAATTCTGTCAGCAGCTCCCGGGGGCAGGCGGCGGTAAGCCGCATAAATCCATCTCCCGCCGTTTTGCCGAAGTCGGTTCCGACTCCCAGGACTACTCCCGCCGCACGAAACTTCTCATCCAGCTCTTTGCTGGCAAGGCCGGTCTTCCGGCAGTCCAGCCAGGCTAAATAAGTGGCCTCGGGCCGGTGAAAGGAAATACAGGGCAGTTCCTCTGCGAAAAATTTTTCCATAATAGCAAAATTTTCGGACACATAGCGGTTCATTTCCCGCATCCACTGCTCCCCGCCGTTGTAGGCGGCTGCGGCAGCCGCAAAGCCCATGATGCTGGGGCCGGGAATGTGGCTGCGGCCAAGAAGTTCGGAAATTTTCCGCCGCTGCTCCGGATCCCGGACGATAATGCAGGAGGTTTGCAGTCCCGGCAGGTTAAAGGTTTTGCTGGGGGCGTTGAGGACGACAGCCTGTCCCGCCAATTCCTCCGGCAGGGAGAGGACGGAAGTAAAGGTTTCTCCGGGCATGACAATATCCCCGTGGATTTCGTCCGAATAAACGGTGACGCCGTGCTTTTTGCAGAGGGTGAGCATCTGGCAAAGCTCCTCTTCCGTCCAGGCCCGGCCCACCGGGTTGTGGGGATTGCAGAGGATGAAGGAGTTGACCTCCTCCCTGGCCAGTTCCTTTTCCAGGGCGTCAAAATCCAGCTCCCAGCGGCCATTGTCCCCGGAGAGGGTGACGGCGGCAAGGGGCTTGTCCAGGTTTTGGGGCACGGAGAGGAAGGGCGGGTATGCCGGCAGGAGGGTAACGCAGCCGCCGGTGGGGGTCAGGGCCTTCATGGACCATTGCAGCCCGGTAATGACCCCGGGAATCGGAATAATCTCCTCTTTTGTCACCGTACAGCCGTGAACCCGCTTCTGCCACCCGCAGACGGCGTCAAAGAAATCATCCCCGGCAAAGGTGTATCCAAAAAAGCCGTGTTCCGCCCGGTTTTTCAGGGCGTCGACGACGCACTGAGGGGAGCGGAAATCCATATCCGCCACAAACAAGGGGATGGACCCTTCCGGAACCCGGTCCCACTTGCTGCTGTTTGTGCCCCTGCGGCTGATTACTTGGTCAAAATCGTACAACTTAAATTCCTCCTAAAAATCCAGGGGCTGCTCCGGCCCGGCGGCGTAGCCCTGGTCCATCAGGGCAATCAGGCCCAAAAGGCCGCCCCAGTGGTAAAATTTGTCGCTGTTGCCCCGGTCGCAGCCTTCGCCTGTGGTTCCATTGTAATTTTCATGAACATGGCCGTGCTCCCGCCATTCTTTCAGCAGAAGGTCCCGGGATTTCCCGGCTAAGAGGGTGCATTCCTCCCAAAGCCCCTGCTTGCGCATGGCTAAGTAGGCCAAAAAATTCGTCGGCACCCAAATCCGCCCCCGCCAGTAGTCCTGGTCCGGGTAGGCCGGGTCGTTCCGGGCGATGGTGGGAACGACGTAGTCCCCCCAGAATTCTTCCGGATTGAAAAGGTGCTCCATCATCCGGCGGTTCTGTTCCGGCGTCACCCGGTCGCTAAACAGGGCGTAAAAATTTGTGGGGGAGATCCGGTGGCTGAACTGGCCCGTATCCGTGCGCCGGTTGCAGAACATGCCGAACTCCTCGTCCCAAAGTTCCTGCATCCCGGCTTTGCACAGGGCGGCCCGGCTTTCCAGTTCCGGGATTACCTCATCCCGGCCGATTACCCGGGCCAGCTCCGCCAGATATTCGCAGTCGGCCAGATACAGCCCTGTAAGCCCCACATCCGCCAGTTTCATGAGATGTTTTTCCGGGTCAAAGGGAATATCGTCGTACATGGGGGAGTTGTCTAACCCCGATTCCAAAGCGGCGCCCCTGGTGCAGTCCACATCGTGCAGCTCCCAGTATTTCCCGGCCTGGGGTTCATAGGGGGTGGACCCCCAGCAAAGCCAGCCGTTAGGAAGCATCCGGTTTTCAGAAAACCAGCGGTTCCAGCGGAGAAGGGGTTCAAAAAGCTCCCGGACAAACTCCTTGTCCCGGTATTTCCGGTAGATTTCCCGGACAGCCAAGGCTCCCACCGGCGGCTGGGAGCGGTCCCGGCTTTTGAAGTTGTTGGCGGCTCCGAAATTGGGGATAAAGCCGTTTTCCGTGATTTCCCTGGTAATGGCGGCGGCGTTGGCGCAGGAAAGCTCCCGGCTGTCCGGCAGGGCCATCATGGCGGAAAAATAGGTGTCCCAGCAAAAGAGGACGTATCCGCCCCAGCTGATGCTCCAAAGGCGGCTCACCGGCGAGCAGAGCTGGCCCGTTTCCGGCTCGTAAATAGTGTCCCAGGCCAGGCAGGTCTGCATGGCGGTGTGGGCCTCCGCCAAATCCCCGTACCCGGCCGCCTGTTCTTCCACCTTTTGCCGGGCGGCGTCCAGCATGGCCCGGACTTCCTCTGGGGTGCGCCGGGGGCCGGTACCCATTGCCACCGGCCGGCTTAATTCGACGGAAAGATACGGCCCCCTAAAGCCGGCGTTCTTTTCCGGCAGAGGGTCCCCGTCTGTCCAGAGGGTGATCTGCTCCCCGGGAAGCTCCGCCCTTAAGGTTTCTCCTTCCCGGCGGACACAGCCTTCGCCGCTCCATAAAACGGCTCCTTCCATCAGGAGAGCCATGGGCTTCTGCTCCATTTTAACCGGCGTTGCCAGCAAATACAGGGACCCGTCCTGTTCGGTGGATTCCACCACGGTTTCCGTCCCGTGCCAGCGGATGGAAAGGCAGGTGTAAGTCCCGTCGTAGCTGCGGAGGCCGGGGGTGATCTGTTCGGCCCCTTCCTCGAACCGCCCGATTAACGCTTCGTTCAAAACCGCGCCGGAGCTGTAATTTTTAAAGCCCAGGCTGACGGCGAACCCATTAGGCATCCGCACATGGGTCAGGACGCTGTGGGTGTAAAAGGTATTCCAGCCCTTTAAAAGGCTTTGATCCATGCGTTTCCCTCCTTAATCAGCCTGGCCGGACGCGCCGAAAGCCGCCTGGTTCTGGTTGGGGCTGCTTCTGCCGCCCAGTTTCGGGGCCCGGCGCTCCAGGGCAGCCAGGGAGATTTCAATATCCTCCGCCGCTTCCCGGGGGTCAAAGCACCCGACTGTCACCATATCGCAGTCCCGGATGGTGGCCCAGGAGAAATTCAAGCCCACAAAGGGGGTGCACCGGCCGGCGGCCATGGATTTGATGGTCATTACCGGCTTTTTGGCGGATTGGATAATGCCGTGGACCGATTCGATTTCCACCTGCATCAAAAAGCCCATGCAGTTGTAAATTTGGATGTAGGTTTCCACATCATAGCCGTTTTCGTCGCTGTAGACCACCAGCTCCGGCATATGGGCCGACAAACCGGGGACCAGCCCGGCGTCCCGGATCATTTTGGTGTAATCGTCCAGCCGGTGGATTTTCCGCTGGTTTTTGTCCACCAGCTGTTCCACGCTGGAATGATGAAGCAGGCAAAAATCGGCGCCCAGTTCCCGGCTTTGGCGGATTTTAGCTTCCGCTTCCCGCCGCGCGGCGGGGTTGTCGTCCACATTGATGATGGGGGTGTCGATTAAAATCATCTTTTTCCCATTTTTCTGCTCTGCCCGGCGGACGGCCTCTACAATGGCGGGGGTCTGGCCAAAGGGGGCCATCATGGTGTCCACCCCGTAGGAAAGGAACACATCCAGCATGGGTTCAATGCTTTCCGGGGCGGCGTGGCGTTCCCGGATCATGGCGTCTGCGGCAGGGGAACGGTGGCTCCATCCGGCCAGCCAGTTGGTGCCGATAATCATGCGGGAAAGGGAAATGCCTCCTACAGTGGTTCTGGGAAACTGCGTCATTTGAAATCCCTCCTAAAAAGCCGTAATGGCAAAAAGGATAGAGAACAAAGTCCCTATCCTTTTTACATAGTTTAAAATTTACAGGTTGGAGCCTTCGTCCAGTACGCCGTGAATGGGATGGCGTTTAATGGGAGGACGCTGGTCGTAATGGGTTTCCATCTGATAGGCCGCATGGGCGCTGCTGCTCTTTTCAAAGGAGGTGAGGACTTCCAGCACATGGAAGGTCTGCTCCCAGGAAGAGCGGAAGGGGCTGCCGGTGCGGAGCGAGCAGGCCATATCTGCCAAGCCGATGCCCCGGCTGTTTTCCTTGTAATCGAAGGTCAGGGGCATTTCTTTCCACTCCCCGTCCTCAGGGCGGAAAATCTGGATGGGGCCGCCGAAGCCGTTGGGGTCGGGGACCATCATGGTGCCCTCGGTGCCGTACACCTCGAACCGGGCCTGGCTGTTGTAATGGACGTCGAAGGTGGTGATAATGGTGCCCACAGCGCCGCTGTCAAATTCCAGCATACCGGTCAGGTGGGTGGGGCACTCTACGTCGATGATCTCGCCGCAGTGAGGCTCGCTGGTGATGAGGCGTTTGGGGAAGAAGGTCTTGGTGACGCCGGTGACGGATTTGATGCCGCCCAGCAGGTTCACCAAAGCGGTGACATAATAGGGGCCCATGTCCATCATGGGGCCGCCGCCCCGTTTGTAGTAGAATTCGGGGTCGGGATGCCAGGATTCATGGCCGTGGCAGATCATGAAGCAGGCCGCGCCGATGGGCTTGCCGATAGCGCCGTTGTCAATCAGCTCCCGGCAGGTCTGGATGCCTGCGCCCAGGTATGTATCCGGCGCGCCGCCCAGCATCAGGCCCTTTTCCTTGGCCAGGGCCACCAGCTTTTTGCCTTCCTCAAAATCCGCGCCCAGGGGCTTTTCGGAGTAAACGTGCTTGCCGGCTTCCAAAGCGGCTTTAGACACGTCAAAATGCTGGTAGGGGCGGGTCAGGTTCAGGATGACTTCCACTTCCGGGTCGGCGAAAGCGTCGTACATGGTGGGGTAAATCTTGGGGACGTTGTATTCCTTCTGGGCCTTTTCGGCGCGCTCCGGAATCAGGTCGCAGACGCCCACCAGTTCCAGCTCTTTGAATACTTTGGTGATGTTGGTCAGATAGATGCCGCTGATGGAGCCGCATCCGATCATCGCCACTTTAACAGGCTTCAGCATGGGGAACTCCTCCTTGCAATCTTAAAATTAGTACATTTTCGCGTTGTTCTCAAAACGCTCGGTGGTCAGGCCGTGCTCTTCGGCAAAGGCTTTGCCCTCTGCGGCCCACAGCATTCCCCGCTCCATCAAAATCTGGGCGTTGGGGGATTTGTCGAACACATCGTCGTGGTGGCCCAAAGAGGTATAGAACACCCGGCCGTTGCCCCAGTATTTGGTCCAGGCTACGGGCATATCCACGGGCTTATTGGAGATATGGTAATAGGTGACCAGAGGGAAGCGGGTGGTGGCCAGCACTTCAATGGAGGGATCCACATGGAGGTAATAGTGCTCGCTGCACACGGGGAAATCTTCCAACCCTTCCACAATGGGGCTGGAGCCGTGGCAGATGTTGACGGTGTATTCAATGCCGTCGCCGCCGGGATGGGAAACCCACTGGCCGCCGGTCATAAACTGCCATTCGGTGTCCTGCCGGAAGGCGTCGCACATACCGCCGTGGCATCCGGCCAGGCCAACGCCGGAACCTACCGCTTTGGCGATGTTCTGGACGTATTCATGGGGGATTTCGCCCATGGTCCAGCATGCCACGATCAGGTCTAAGCCCATAAGCTTCTCCAAATCGCCCAAAGGCTCCTGAGTGTCGGTAATTTCCACTGTGTAGCCGTGTTTTTCCATAAGCCCGGCAAAGCGTTTGCTGGTGAGCTGCGGCTCGTGGCCGTCCCAGCCGCCCTGGAAAATCAAAACTTTCTTTTCAGACATGAGAAAACCCTCCTCAAGTTAAATATGGCAGGCAAAGCCGGTGCCTTCTTCTTCAGATTTAAAGAGCAGGTCGATGACCTTCATGACACGCAGGGCCTGTTCCGGTTTTACGATGAGTTCCGCGCCGGTGTCCAGCACGGCCAGGATGTTCTTATAGTAATCGGTCCAGTCGGTTTGGACGTCCGGCAGAGGCAGTTCTTTCAAGGAAGTCTTGGGCCGGGGAGCCATAGTCCGGGTGGGGCCGGCTTCAGTGTAGACGATTTCATCGTCCCAGGCCATTTCCGCATCGGTATTGAGCTGCACCATCTTGCCCTTGCAGCTCCAGTCCTCCACCACGGCGGTGCCGTCCAGGCAGGAAACCCGCCAGCGGGGCAGCTCATAGAAGCAGTTGGTGACCATCTCGCAGGTGGCGGACACGCCGTTTTCAAACCGCAGGAACACTTTGATGTTGTCGTCCACATCGCTGCCGAATACCTTCTGCAAGTGGGCGCAGACGGAAACAACAGGGGAGTCGATCATGTTCATCATCTGGTCGATCAGGTGGACGCCCCAGTCTAAGAGCATGCCGCCGCCGTTGACTTTATGGTTGCGCCAGCCGAACATGGAGCCGCGGGAACCTTGCACCCGGCTTTCAATAAAGTAAGGCTTGCCGATGACGCCGCTGTCTAAGATTTCCTTGACAATGCGGTAGTCCTTATCCCACCGGCGGTTCTGATGGATGGAAAAGAGCTTGCCGGTTTCCTTGGCAACGGCCATAATCTCTTCCAGCTCCGCCGCATTCATGGTGACGGGCTTTTCGCAGATAACGTTCTTGCCGGCCCGCAGGCATTGGATGGACAGGTCTTTATGGAAGTTATTGGGCACCGCGATGGTGACCAGGTCGACTTCTTTGTCGTTTAACAGTTCTTCCAGGGAGGAATACGCGTACATTCCTTTTTCCTCCGCGGATTTTAAAGCTTCGGGGCGGACGTCGTAAGCGCCCTTGATGTGGATTTCCGGCAGACGGTCTTTGATATTCTGAAAATGCCAGCCGCCCATGCCGCCGAATCCGATAACAGCCCATGTATGTTTCATAAAAACACCTCCGGTTTTGGGTTTCTACCGTCATTATAGCACAGTGTTTTGAGGAATTCTCGACATTTATTTGCTTTTTTCAGACAATTATTGCTGGAATGAGGATGCCGGGGCAAGAGGGGCCTTACCGGAACTGGTTACGGGCCGGGTCGTATTGAAACCCGGCTTCCGACAGCTTTTGTTCCAAAGGCTCCTGTTCCAGGTCAAGGCTTTTGCAAAGCTCCTCCAGGCTGGGGTAAAAGTCCCGCAGCTGGGTGTTTAAATAGCTCATGAGCATAATGGGGTCCTGGGGAATGGACATGGCGTTTCCCTCCTTTTTTGATTCTATGGACAGGATAGCATATTTTTTGCCAACATACAAGGGGAAATCCAATAAAAACAGAAGAAAACCGGATAAATCTGACGGTTTAGCTCCAAAATCCCTTGACAAAGGGGCGGAAAATAGGCTACCATAGTATCAGAATGTTTGAGAAAGGCGGGGGTTCGGAATGCTGCTTAAGGAGATCAATCCGGTAATTTTTAAGCCTTATGGCGTTCCGCTGAAGAAATTGGATAGTTACAGGGACTCCAGCTGTTCCCTGTATGAGGACGACGCCCGGGTGCGTTCCAGCCTGTGGCATTTTGAAAAAGAGGCGGCTTTGGAGCCGGTCAGCGGCGTAGGGCTTCTGTTTGTCCGAACGGAGGATGGGATTATCCAGAAATTTCTTTTAGACCAGCCGGTGGCGATCCGCCCGGGGGTGCAGTTCGCGGTTCTTCCGTACCAGTGCCGCCTGTCCTACCGCCTGTACTATGATTCGCCTAAAATTATTACCCCCACCGTCAATATCTTGACCGGCCAGGGGTTTGTGCCCAATATCCACGTCAAAACCCTTTACACGGTGCTTTATCAGGAAAAGGACAAGCAGTTCCAGTTCCACGGGGAGAAGCATCCCTTCTGGGAGCTTACTTATGTGAACAAGGGGAATATGACCTGCGAGGTGGACGGGGAGCCTTACCAGCTCCGCCAGGGGCAGATGATGTTTTTTGCGCCCCACCAGTTCCACCAGCAGAAAAGCGACGGCAAAACCCCTTTATCTTTCCTGACCCTGACCTTTGACGGGGAGATGGACAAGCCGGAGCTTTTGAGCAACCGGGCGCTGTTCTGCGACGAGGCCAGCCTGAACCTGATCCGCTCCATGATCCGGGAGGAGAAGGAAAGCCAGCTTTACGGGGACGACATGATCGCCTGCCAGCTGACCCAGCTGATTATTACCGCTATGCGGAACCTGCTGTCCAACGCGGTCATGACGAAAATCCCCACCCGGCTCAAGGTGACGGTGGACAATAAATATATAGGGGAATGCATTGACCTAATCCATTCCAGCATCAATTCCCCCATCACCCTGCCGGGCCTTGCCAAGCAGCTGAACCTAAGCCCCTCCTACCTTTCCAGCCTGTTTAAGCAGAAGGTGGGCCGGAGCATTTCCGAGTATGTCCGGCTGGTGCGGCTGGAAAAGGTCAAGGAGATGATCGGGGAAGGGAAATACACCATCGCCCAGATTTCGGATATTATGGGCTACTGTTCCCCCACCTACCTTTCCACGGAGTTCCGGCGGGAATACGATATGTCCCCCAAGGAGTACGCCAAAATGCTGGAATGACCAGCAGCCGATCCAGGAGGGGTTCTTATGAAAAAGCATCTTTTCAAGCTGTTTTACGCTGCCGCTGTGATTCTGCTCCTGATTTTTGTAATTGGGCTGGCCGCCGCTTGGTTTTGGTATCAGGATGTAAGCAAAAATCCCTTGGTGGAATTGGTTCCTTTTTCTTCCATTGTCAAAGATTATGCGCTGAAATTCCTGCTGCCAGCCGCTGTCTGTACGGCCGTTGGGTATATTCTCCAGCGGTTCAGAAAAAAATAATGGGTTCTATGAAACACAAAACCCCCGGAATCGTAAGATTCCGGGGGTTCTTCATGCTCTCAGTTCTGCAGTCCTGAAAGCAATCCGTTTTTTGTGAAAAGCTTATTTGTTGGACAGGTTCACCAGACGGTCGTACTTGTCGGCAGCGGTCTTTTCAGCGCTTGCAAACAGCTCTTCCGCACGGGCCGGGTTGGACCGGGCCAGGGCGTTGTAGCGGACTTCGTTCATGATGAAGTCTTTGTAAGACATGGTGGGAGCCTTGCTGTCCAGATG
>DVJP01000024.1 GCA_018716725.1 Candidatus Merdivicinus excrementipullorum
CAAAGTTTTTTGAACTTTTTTCAAGGCTCTTTCCAAACCAGACTGTTTGATATCCTTTCAAGCTCCGCTCCCTTTCGGGACAGCCTGTCTATCATATCACATTCAGTCCCTTTTGTCAACCCCTTTTCAGAGGTTTTTTCAAGAACTTTCCGTGATCTTCCAGCTTTCGGCCTCCCTCGCGGGACAGCTATTATATTATAAATCTTTTCCTTCAATTTGTCAACCCTTTTTTTCAAAAAAATGAGTGCTCTTATTTTTTTCGACTTTCTTTCTTCATGTTCTTGCCATTTTACGCCGAAAATGCTAGAATATGTGTAGCTTCTGTATTATGTGTAAAGAAAGGAATGATTTTGCCATGCATCAGAATCACCTAATTGACCTCAGCGACTGGCCCCGTCAAAATTGGGAAAAGATTATTGACCTGGCTTTGGAAATTGAGCGGAACCCGTCTCACTTTTATGGGCGCATGGAGGGAAAAATCCTGGCGACCCTTTTTTACGAACCTTCCACCCGCACGCAGAATTCCTTTAAATCGGCCATGATGCGTCTGGGCGGCCAATGCCTGGGATTTTCCAATCCCCAGAATTCCTCTGTATCCAAAGGGGAAACCCTGGCGGACACCATCCGCATTATGAATGGGTACGCCGATATTATCGCTATCCGCCATCCCAAGGAAGGAGCGGCCAAAGCGGCGGCAGCGTACTCAAGCTGCCCGGTAATCAACGCCGGCGACGGCGGCCATCTGCATCCCACCCAGACCCTTACGGACCTGGTCACCCTGACCCGGGAAACCGGACGGCTGGACAATTTAAAAGTTGGCATCTGCGGCGACTTAAAATACGGCCGCACCGTCCATTCCCTCATCAAAGCTCTGACCCAATTCCCCAATAACGAATTTATCCTGATCTCCACCAAAGAACTGGTGATTCCCGCTTACATTAAGGTAATCCTCAACGCCGCCGGCTGCAAATACCGGGAAGTTGCTTCTTTAACGGAAGTCATCGGCGAACTGGACGTCCTATATATGACCCGGATCCAGCAGGAGCGTTTCGCCTCTGAGCAGGAATACTTAGAGCAGAAGCATGTCTATATTCTGGACACGGAAAAGATGTCCCTGGCCCGGCCCACAATGAAGGTGCTCCATCCCCTGCCCCGGGTGGACGAGATCACCCCGGAAGTGGACGCGGACCCTCGGGCGGTCTACTTTAAACAGGCCCAGTATGGGGTTTATACCCGGATGTCCCTGATTCTGAACCTGTTGGAGGACGATTCCTTGGGCGTTTCTCTGTTCCAGGGCGCCGCCCACAGCGGCGAACCCTGTTCCAATCCCAACTGCATCACTAATGTGGAACCCTATCTGAAAAAATCCTACACGGAAACAGGGGACATGCTCATGTGCGAATACTGCGAGCACAAAAAACTGATCTAAAATATGCAGAAGAGCCGGCGGGAAAAATCCCGCCGGCTTTTTGCGCTCTATAAAACCATTGGGCGAATGGCAAAGGATTGTCTTCAAAGCCGGTCAGTCCCCATTGGCTCCGCCGCCCGTTCCCCAACTTTAAACAGGCATTGGAACCGCCGGATTCCTTCCGTACATTGAACACGCACCTTTGCCAGCCGCTTGCTGGCTGCCATCAAAACTGCGGCCCCGCGCTTTCCGAAACATCCGAAAAAGCGCAAAGAATCCGGCGGTCCTGAGGACTGTGTATAGTATTACTATAGCACGAAACCCTGAATTTGTAAAGCATTATTTTGAAAATTATGTAAGGCGGCCCCTGCCGCCCTAGTTACATCATCTGGGAAATGCTGTCAAAAACGCTGCCAACGGTTTTCATTGCCTTGGCGGCCTTCTTTTTCATCTGTTTTCCTTTATTATGGCCGGCATTTAAGGCAACCATGGCGGCAGTGCCTAAAACCGCGCCGGCAGCCGCGCCCTTCATGACGTTCTGCATGGGTTTATTCATGGCGGATTCCTCCTTTTTAAATTGCGGGCAAAATCCCCGCATCCCCAGTATTCCCTGAGAACATGGGAATATCACCGGTACATTCTGCCAATCGCCTAACTGAGCAGGGACATTTTATTTATTTTTTGTGCATGTTTTAAAATCAAGGGCTTTTCATAATTTCTTCCTGAGATTTTGCCGGAATGATTGCCAAACGGAGCCGTTTCGGGTATAATAAAATTTATGGAATCTCCTTAAATGCGGGAATTTTCTGTTTCCTTTCTCCGGTTTTGCAAAAAAGCTTCGGAAGGCCTACAATAGGAAACAGATACCAAACGTATCCGCATTTGCCAAAACATCCAAAAAGGAATGTGAGTCAAAATGCTGCAAAGACCTCCGCGGGTAGCCGCCATCCACGATTTATCCGGCTTCGGCCGCTGTTCCCTGTCCGTCATCCTTCCCACCCTGTCCGCCATGAAAGTCCAGGTCTGCCCCATTGTCACGGCTGTCCTGTCCACCCACACCGGCGGCCTGGGGGAGGTGGTGTTCCGGGATTTGACCGATTACCTGGCCCCCACCTTAAACCATTACCGGCAGCTGGGGCTGGAATTTGAGTGCGTGTACAGCGGATTTTTAGGTTCTTTGGAGCAGATCGACCACTGCCTGGAGTATTACGCCGCCTATCCGGACGCCCTTGCGGTGGTGGACCCGGTCATGGGGGACCACGGCCGGCCCTACCGGACCTATACCCCGGAAATGTGCCGCCGGATGGGAGAGCTTGCCGCCGTGGCGGATCTGATTACCCCCAACCTGACGGAGGCCTGCATCCTCCTGGGAATCCCCTACCCCACCTCGCCCCTGCGGCAGTTTGAGGTGAAAAGCATCCTGGCCCGGTTAAGCGAACTGGGGCCCCGGTATGTAGCTTTAACCGGGGTGGAGCTGGCCGACGGGGTCATCGCAAACCTTGGCTACGACCGGGAACGGGGGGATTACTGGCGGGTGGACTGCGTCTATGTGCCTGCATCCTACCCCGGCACCGGCGACATTTTCGCCAGCGTCATGGTGGGTTCCCTGCTTGGGGGCGACAGCCTGCCCATGGCCATTGAACGGGCCACCCGGTTTCTGGAAATCGCCATCCGCACCACCTTCAGCTACGGCAGCGACACCCGTTACGGCGTCATGCTGGAATCCTGCTTAGGCTGGCTTTCCACCGCCCAGACCTTTGACCGGTACCGGCTCCTTTGATTTTTTGGCAGATGCGTTCATCGAAGGAGAGAAAGCATCTTATGGAACAGCAAATCACCGTCCAGCGCAAAAAACTCATTTTCATTGTCTCCATCGGTCTCATGGCCGCACTGGTATTCCTGGGGAATTACCTGCAAATTAAAATTCCCGTGGCATTGGGGGACGTCACCCGCATCCACCTGGGCAACTCCATGTGCCTGCTGGCGGGGCTGCTGTTCGGGCCAATGACCGGCGGCCTGGCCTCCGGCATCGGGGCAGGGCTTTTTGACCTTTTAGACCCCATGTATATTATGTCCGCCCCCTACACCTTTTTATCCAAATTCGCCATGGGCTTTTTGGCCGGATACCTGGCCCGGCAGGCTTTTCCGGAAGGGAAAACCCGTCTGCCCCGGCTCATTGGGGCGGCGGTCTGCGGCCAGCTGGCGTATATCGTCCTGTATCTTTTTAAATCCTACGTCAGCCTCCGCCTGGTAGGCAACGCCCCTGCTGTGGCGTTGGCGGCAGTCCTGCCCAAGCTGCTGACCTCTTCTGTCAACGCCGCAGCCGCCGTGGTCATTGCCGTGCCCTTAACCCTGGCCCTCCGGAAAGCCCTGAAACAGACCGGCTTCTCGGCGCTGCTGGCAAAACCGGCGGAAAACCGAAAAATCAGCCCCGCTGCCTTGACCATCGGGATTGCGGTTGCAGTGGTGGCCCTGTTCCTGTTTTTGTACCTGGCCCTGTAAAATGATAGAAAGAACGCCCTCGTTTTTACGAGGGCGCAGATTGTTGAAAAACCTCTTTTAAAAGTAAAACTGTACAAAAAAGAGAACGGAAAGTTTTCGCCCGCCTTTTTCAAAAGGCGGCAGATTCCAAAGGCAGAGCCTTTGGCCGCCCATCGCAATGGGCGGAA
>DVJP01000025.1 GCA_018716725.1 Candidatus Merdivicinus excrementipullorum
ATATCTCTTTTTCGTATTCCTTCATGTGTCCGTAACTTCTTGGCATACAAATCCCCCCTATGGTAGTTGTTTTTATTCTACCATAGAGGGGCTTCTTTTTCCATTGTCCGTTTTTACTGGACTTGTGCAAAGGCCCGGGGGCTTTTATGTGCAAAAATCAATAGGGGAAAAACGCGAAAGGCTGCGCTTTAAAAGGCGCCAGTTCTCCGGCTTCTTCCATCTGCCGCAGGGTTTCCTCGTTCACCCATTTGGCGTCCACCACTTCTTCCGGCTGGAAAGTCAGGGATTCCAAGGGAATGTCCCGTTCAAAGAGGTACACGTCATAATGGGCGCTGTACTGGCCTTCCCGGCGGATGGAAAGGGAGGCAAGCAAAATTCCGGGATTTCCGGCCGTTAAATCCACCCCGATTTCCTCTTTGACTTCCCGCATGGCGGCGGCCAGAGATTCCTCCCCGGCCAAAACAGAGCCGCCGGTACATTCCCACAGGCCGCCGTAGTGTTTTGCCGGGTGCCGTTTGGTCAGCAGGACTTCCCCTTTGGAATTGCGGAGCCAGATTTCCACCACCAGGTGGTAATCTTCCGGGGACGCGGGCGGTTTGCCCCGTTCCTGGATACGGCCGGTTTTTCTGCGGTCCTTGTCGTAAATATCCCAGTATTCCGGCATGGCTACTCCTCCTTTGTCCGGATTTTCAGAAAATCATTATTCGATAAATCCGCCGCCCAGCACAACGTCTCCCCGGTAAATGGCCGCCGTCTGGCCGGGGGCCGGAGCGCGCTGAGGCTCGGCAAAGCGCACCCGCACCAGGCCGTTTTCCAGGGTCAGAGTGGCTTTGGCGGGATTGGCCCGGGAACGGATTTTCACCTCCGCCTCCATGCCGCTTTGGATGGAATCCGGGAAGGTGCAGGACAGGTCGGTTAAGAACACTTCCTCCTCAAAGGAATCCGCCGCGTCCGCCAGATACACCCGATTTGCAGCGGGATCGATGGCTTTGACAAAGACCGGACGGCCCAGGGCGACTCCTAGGCCCTTGCGCTGGCCGATGGTGTAGTGGATAATGCCCTGGTGGGTGCCGCAGGGAAGGCCCTCCGGGGAGATAAATTCCCCGGGTTCGCTTTTGCCCAGGCGTTCCTCAATAAACCGGGCGTAGTCGTTGTCCGGGATGAAGCAGATTTCCTGGCTGTCCGGCTTTTTGGCGCAGGAAAGCCCCGCCCTTTCGGCGATTTCCCGCACCTCCGGCTTGGGCAGATGGGATAAGGGGAAAATCAGCCGGGACAAAACGTCCTGTCCCAAACGGCAGAGCATATAGGACTGGTCCCGTTCCAGGTTTTCGCCTTTGGTCAGGTAGGTGACGCCGTTTTCCCGGCGCAGGCCGGCGTAATGGCCGGTGGCAATCCAGCCGTAGCCCTCCTCGTTTGCCGTGTCCAGCAGCGCTTTAAACTTCAGCTTAGGGTTGCAGACGACGCAGGGATTGGGGGTGCGGCCCTTGCGGTATTCGGCGGCAAAGTAGCTGACCACCTCCCGGTCGAATTCCTCGGTCATATCTTTCACAAACAGGGGGATTCCCAGCTGGCTTGCGGCGGTTTTGGCGTCCTCCACCGTCTGTTCGTGGACGGGCGACATTTTTAAAACCACCCCGGCAACCTCATACCCCTGTTCCCTCAGCAGGACTGCGGCGGCGGAACTGTCCACCCCGCCGCTCATGGCCAGCAAAACCCGGTTATTTTCACTCATTCTCATTCCTCCTAATGCCAAAAAGGCGGCGTGGAAAAACCATGCCGCCTTGTGTTTTGTTGTCCGCTATCAGTGGCCGCAGCTGCAGGATTCCGCATCGTGGCCGCAGGATTCGCATTCCTCCAGCTTGCCCACAAAGGGGGTGGGGTCGATGCCCTGACGCTTGTAGTAGTCCGCAATGGCCGCTTTGATGGCCTGTTCCGCCAAGACGGAACAGTGGATCTTCACCGCCGGCAGGCCGTCCAAGGCTTCCACAACGGCCTTATTGGTGAGCTTTAAGGCTTCGCTTAAAGGCTTGCCCTTAATCAGGTCGGTGGCCATGGAGGAGGTAGCGATGGCTGCTCCGCATCCAAAGGTCATGAAGCTGACGTCGGTGATGACGTCATTTTCCACCTTGATATACATTTTCATGATGTCGCCGCATTTCTGGTTGCCCACTTCCCCGACGCCGTTGGCGTCTTTCAGTTCGCCCACATTGTGGGGGTTTGCAAAATGCTCCATTACTTTCGCGCTGTATAACATGAGGATTCTCCCTTCCTTTTTCCTTACAGATTTTTGCCGGCCCGTTCATCGTCGGACCATTCCTGCCACACCGGGGACATGGCCCGGAGCCGTTCCACAACTTTGGGCACCACGCTTAAGGTGTAGTCAATGTCTTCTTCCGTGGTATCCGCGCCAAGGCTCAGCCGCAGAGAGCCGTGGGCGATGCCGTGTTCCAGCCCGATGGACAGCAGCACATGGGACGGGTCCAGGGAGCCGGAGGTGCAGGCGGAACCGGAGGAGCCCGCCACACCGTTCATATCCAGCAGCAGGAGCAGGCCTTCGCCCTCAATGCCGCCGAAGGAGATGTTCACATTGGTGCACAGGCGGTTTTCCCGGCCGCCGTTTAAGCGGGTGCAGGGGATTTGCAGCAGGCCGTCCATGAGCTTATCCCGCAGGGCGGTCATTTTTGCCACCTTCTGGTCAAAGTTTTCATAGGTTTCCACAATGGCTTCGCCTAAGCCCACAATGGACGCCAGGTTTTCCGTGCCGGCCCGTTTGCCGGATTCCTGGGCGCCGCCGTCGATAAAGTTGTCCAGGTAAACGCCCCGGCGGATATACAAAGCGCCCACGCCCTTTGGCCCGTGAATTTTATGGGCGGAAAGGGACAGCATATCAATGTTCTGTTCCTGCACGTCGATGCGGACGTTGCCAACGGCCTGCACTGCGTCGGTGTGGAACAGCACTTTATGCGCCCGGCAGATTTTCCCGATTTCCCCAATGGGCTGAATGGTGCCGATTTCGTTGTTGGCGTACATCACCGAAACAATGGCGGTGTCCGGGCGAATGGCCGCCTCAATATCCGCAGGGTTCACAAAGCCCAGCTTGTCCACCGGAACATAAGTGACTTCAAAGCCTTCCTTTTCCAGGGCCTTGCAGGTGTGGAGGACGGCGTGATGCTCAAAAACCGTGGTGATGATGTGCTTTTTCCCCTGCATTCTGGCAAGGCGGCGGGCCGCGCCCTTAATGGCCCAGTTGTCCGATTCGCTGCCGCAGCCGGTGAAATAGATTTCTTCGGGACGGGCGTTAAAAGCCGCGGCCACTTTTCCTCTGGCCTCCTCAATGGCGGAACGGGCTTCCCGGCCGATGGAGTAAATGCTGGAGGGATTGCCGTAATGCTCCGTAAGGTAGGGGACCATGGCTTTGAAAACCCGGTCCGAAATTTTAGTAGTTGCGGAATTGTCCAGATAGACAAAACGATCCATAACGATTTCCTTTCCTGTATGACTTGCCTTGACGGCGGTAACATCTGTTGACAGTCTTATTATATACCCGCCAAGTATAATTTACAAGAGCGTTCACAAAAAGTTTTCATTTACCGGAACCGCTGGCACTGGGCCACGGCCATTTGGTCGCAGCGTTCATTTTCCGGGTGCCCGGCATGGCCCTTGACCCATTGATAGGTCATCTGGTGCCGGTCCAGCTGGACTAACAGCTTTTCCCACAGGTCAACGTTCAAAGCGGGGGATTTATCGGCCTTGCGCCAGCCCTTGGCCTTCCAGGAATAGACCCATCCCTTGGTAATGGCGTCGATTACATATTTGGAATCGCTGACCAGCGTCACGGCGCAGCCGAATTTCAAAGCGGAAAGGCCCTCAATGACAGCCGTCAGCTCCATGCGGTTGTTGGTGGTGCTGGCTTCGCCGCCGGAAAGCTCTTTCCGATGGCCTTCGCATTCCAAAATGGCGCCCCAGCCGCCGGGGCCTGGGTTGCCGCTGCACGCGCCGTCGGTGTACAGGGTAACTTGTTTCATAAGGGTCCCTCCCGATTCATTCCTGACACTTCAGTATACCCCGTTTTTCAGAAAAAAACAAGGGAAAAGGGGCTGTTTTGCCGGAAAGATGGAAAAGTCCGGTTATTCCGGCAGTTTCCAGCAGAGAGGCTCCCCGTATTTTTGGCAAAATTCCGAAGCTTTGGAAAAATGGCGGCAGCCGAAAAAGCCCTGGTGGGCCGAAAGGGGGCTGGGATGGGCCGCTTCCAAAACCAAATGGGCGGGATTGGTAATCAGGGCCTTTTTTTCCCGGGCGCTGGCTCCCCACAAAAGGAAGGCCACAGGTTCTTCCCGGCTGTTTAAAGCGCCGATGACCGCGTCTGTAAAAGTTTCCCAGCCGAGTTTCCGGTGGGAGTTTGCCATTCCCGCCCGGACGGTCAGGACGGTGTTTAAAAGCAGTACGCCGTTTTCCGCCCAGGCAGTCAAATCCCCGTGGGATGGGGGCGAAATGCCGCAGTCCGCCTCCAATTCCTTATAAATATTTCGCAGAGAAGGCGGAATCCGCAGGCCCCGGGGCACGGAAAACGCCAGGCCGTTGGCCTGTCCCGGCCCATGGTAAGGGTCCTGGCCCAGGATGACGGCCCGTACCTTGGAAAATGGGGTCAGCTCCAAAGCCCGGAACAGCAGGGGGCGGGGCGGATAGACGCCGCCGTTTTGATATGCCGCATTGGCCCGGGCCATAATCCGGCCCATGGTGGATACGGACAGGAACTTGTCCAGCTCGTCCTGCCAATCATTTCCAAGTAAAATCATGGAATCTCCCTTCCTGTATGTAATCTTCATTATTTTAACCTGTTTTCCGGGAAATGTAAAGATGAGGTTTTATTATTTTTCTTTTGCTTTTTAGGGCAAAGTATTATATAATAATTTTATTACGCCAATTGGATAAAAATATAAGGATTCCTAAATGAATCGGACAAATAGCAACAAGAATCGACAAAATACGACAAAGGAGGGCAAGAAGTGAAAAAAGAACAGCTTTTAATTCAGTTGTACCAGGAAGAACAGCGGCCGGCAGTCATATTTGACAGCGGGCTGCGTGTAATGGGGATGAACCGCGCCTGTATCCAGCGGTTTCCGTCTATGATAGAGCAGGCAAACCTTGGGGATTTTTTTCCGGGGCTTGCTTTAGAAGAGCTGGCCGCCGGGCAGCCTGCGCCGTCCCGGATTTTGCAGGACCCGGAAGGCCGGGGGCAGATGACCGTGACCGCGTATCCCGGCGAGCCGTGCTTATACGCCGGGGTCTGGCAGGATGGCACCTCCTTTTGTCCGGGAAAGGACGGCATAGGGCCGGAGGGCGTCCAGCTGATGGACGCCTGGATCCGCCAGAACGTGTTCCGGATTTTTAATAACCTGGACCAGCTGGGGGAATACCTGGAACGGGCCAACGTCCCCCAGGGGGAGGAGAACCTGGGGCGGATTGAAAGGCACTGCCAGCAGCTTCTGCGGCTGGGGCTTGTCCTGTCCGGCTGTTATGGTCCGGAGGAAAGCGGCGTCCCGGCCCCGGTGGATATGGAGCAGCTTTTGGAGCAGCTTTTCCGGGATGTGGATTTCCGCCTTGCACCTTTGGGGATTTTTTTAGAACGGAAGGGCCATTGCCGGGGGGCGGTGTGCATGCTGGACCGGCGGCAGTTTGTAAGCGCCCTCCTCTGCCTCATAGACTTGTCTGCGGGACAGATGGAAAAGGGCGGCGTGATGCAGGTGGAGCTTGCCAAAAACCAGAGGGAATTCCAGCTGAACTTTTCGGACAGCGCCACTTCCTTTTCCGCCGTTGCCCGGCAGAATGGGGAGATTTCCGCCGAAGAGGGAACGATTTCCGAAAACGGCGGGTTTTCCCGGCTGGCGGCGGCATTTTTGGAACGGGTTGTGCGGGAAAGCGGCGGCCAGTGCATGATGGCTGACGGGAAACCCGGCATCCGGGTCACCATCCGCCTGCCGCTGACCTTTTCGGAGCAGCCGCCCGCCGTATTCGACCAGCCGGCCTACACGGTTCGGTACCGGCGGCAGGCGCGTTCCAGCCTGGTGAGCATCATCCTTTCCGATTTGCCCCGATAATCCGGCGGGGAAGCCCCGCGGCTAATCCGACGCGGCCGCACAGCCTCACACCAACCGCTGGAACGGCAAGATAAACTTGCCGTTATGGGAAGGTGTTGGTTCCTTACGCACGGTTTATAAACTGTTGTGAAAACCATTTGCATTAAAATCATAAAAGTTTTGGTCCACCTTTTTTAAAAGGTGGCAGGGGTGAAGGGGACAGAGTCCCTTCTCGCTCGTCGCAACGAGCGAAATTTTTATGATAAAAAAGATCAGGAGGGGAGGGACCCTATCTTCCGCTTTTCAAGCGGCGGGGTTCCCCAAATATTTAACGTCGGCACCTTTCAAAAACGGAAAAATAAATTTTATCAAAACCGAAGGGACGCCCGGAAAGGGCGTCCCTTCATTTTTCGAAACCTTTGATAATTTTGTAGGGGGCGGCGTCCCCGACAACCCTAAATGGAAGATTTTGTGCTTGTAGGGGCGGATGCCCACATCCACCCATGATTTTTGAAAAATGTTAAACCGCCGCACAAAGGCTTCGGGAATCAGCCGCCGTATTTTTTAGAGAGTAAATCCACCATCATATGGGCGCATTTATTCACGTCCCCGCAGCCCAGGGTGATAATCAAGTCGCCTGGCTCCGCGTGCGCCACCACATAATCGGCGATTTCCGGAAATTCCGGGAACCAGACGCAGCCGGGGATTTTCTCCGCCAAATCCTTGGCGTAAATGTTCCAGGTGTTCTTTTCCCGGGACCCCATGATTTCCGACAGCACCACCCGGTCGGCAATGGACAAAGCTTTGGCGAAATCGTCTAAAAGCATGGCCGTCCGGGAATAGGTGAAGGGCTGGTGCACCGCCCAGACCCGTTTGAAGGGCAGCTTTTTGGCGGCGGTTAAGGTGGCGGTGATTTCGGTGGGATGATGGCCGTAGTCGTCCGCCACGGTAATGCCGCCGAATTTCCCCAGCACCTCGAACCGGCGCTGTGCCCCGTGGAAAGCGTCCAACCCCTTGGCGCACTGCTCCCAGCTGGCCCCTACTTCGTGGGCCGCGATGCAGGCGGCAATGGCGTTTAGGATGTTGTGGTCCCCGGGGACATGGAGCCGGATGGGGGTGAGAATTTCCGAATCCCGGCAAAGGTCAAAGGAGATGGTGACCCCGTCCACATGCTCAATGTTGGCGGGATAATAGTCGTTAATGGAGGAGTAGCCGAAGGTAATAATTCGTTTATCCAGATCTTTTAATGCCTTCAGGGTGTTTTGGTCGTCCCCGTTGGCGATGACCGCCCGGGTGGCCATGGAGGCGAATTTGTGGAAGGAGGCAATGAGGTTTTCCATGGTTTTGAAGTAGTCCAGATGGTCGGCGTCAATGTTTAAAATCACGGCGATATCCGGGTGCAGCTTTAAAAATGTGTCTACAAACTCGCAGGCTTCGCAGACCATAGCGCCGCTTTTGCCGATGCGGCCGCCGCCGTGGATGGCCGGCAGCTTGCCGCCGATGACGCAGGTGGGGTCCAAGCCCGCATCCAGCAGGATTTGTGTGGTCATGGAGGAGGTGGTGGTTTTGCCGTGGGTGCCGCTGACGCAGATGGCCGCCGGGTACCAGGCGGAAATCTCCCCTAACAGGACGCTGCGCTCAATGGTGGGCACGCCGCTTGCCCGAGCGGCAATCAATTCGGGGTTGTCGTCCATAATGGCGGCGGTGTGGACAATCAGGTCCGCCCCCTCAATGTTTTCCGCCCTCTGGCCCAGGGTGACGGGGATGCCCATTTCCCGGACCATTTGCAGGGTGTCGGTTTCGTTGTTGTCGGAACCGGTCAGGTAATAGCCTTTGCCGTGCAAAATCTGGGCCAGCGGGAACATGCCGGACCCGCCGATGCCGATAAAATGGATATGTTTTTTATTCTCAAGAAGCATAAGTGGTTCTCCTTCCGTCGCGTCTAATTCCAACCGTCTTTATTCTGGTCAAAAATCTGGTCGATAATCACCTTTAAGGGATGATTTTCCAATTTTTCCAGTTCCGGGTCGTCTTTTAACAGGGCCCGGGCCGCCTCCTGGGCCTCGGCGAACATCCCGGCGTCCTCAAAGAGGTCGGCGATGGCCAAAGCGGGCATCCCCGACTGGCGGCTGCCGAAAAAGTCCCCGGAGCCTCGGAGCTTTAAGTCCTCCCGGGCAATGACAAAGCCGTCGGAGGTGGATTTCATGACCTTTAACCGCTTCCGGTTTTCCTCCCCGTCGTTGTCGGAAACCAGGATGCAGTAGGATTTTTTGCTGCCCCGGCCAACCCGGCCCCGGAGCTGGTGCAGCTGGGCCAAGCCGAACCGCTCGGCGTTTTCCACCATCATAACGGTGGCGTTGGGGACGTCCACCCCCACTTCCACCACGGTGGTGGACACCAGAAGCTGGATTTCATTTTTCTGAAAGGCGGACATGACCGCGTCCTTTTCCGCCGGACGCATTTTGCCGTGGAGCAGTCCCACCGCAATCCCCGGAAAAGCCCCGGCAATCTGCTCTTTGTACTGGGAGGCCGCCAGCAGGCCGCTGTCGGATTCCTCCACCAAGGGGCAGACAATGTAAGCCTGTTCCCCTGCGGCAATGTGCTCTTTGACAAAGCCCAAGGCCCGGTTCCGCTTGTCGGAATGGATGACCAGGGTTTCCACCGCCTGCCGCCCTTTGGGCAGTTCGTCTAAAATGGACAAATCCAAATCCCCGTACACAATCAGAGCCAGGGTCCGGGGGATGGGGGTGGCCGACATGACTAAACTGTGAGGGCTTTCCCCCTTGCCCGCCAGCCGCCGCCGCTGTTCCACCCCGAACCGGTGCTGTTCGTCGGTGATGACCAGCCCCAGGTTGTGAAATACCGTGGAATTCTGCACCAAAGCGTGGGTCCCCACCACCGTATCATAAGTCCCGGCGGCAATCTCCTCTTTTAACAGCTCCTTCTGCCGGGGGGTCAGAGAGCCGGTCAGCAGGCAGACTTTGATGCCCAAAGGCTCCAAAACCTTGGAAAAGGTGGCGAAATGCTGGGCGGCCAGGATTTCCGTAGGGGCCATTACCGCCGACTGATAGCCGCTTTTGGCCGCCGCGTAGACCGCCGCCGCCGCCACCATGGTTTTGCCGGAGCCAACGTCCCCCTGCAAGAGCCGGTTCATGGGGTAAGGCTTTTTCATATCCTCTAAGATTTCCCCAATGGCCCGCCGCTGGGCGCCGGTGAGGGAAAAGGGCAGAGACGCTTCAAAGGCGGTGATGTCCGTGTTGTCCAGCTGCACCGCCGTGGCCGCCTTTTCCCGTCCCCGAAGCTTGATAAGGGCCAAAGACAGGGTGAAAAACTCCTCAAAAACCAGCCGCCGTCTAGCGATTTCATAGGCTTCCCGGCCGTTGGGGAAGTGGATATTCTCAATGGCGTACCGCAGCTGGCAGAGCTTTTGGCCCTGTAAAAGCTCTTTGGGCAGGGGCTCTTCCAGCTGGTCGGCGCAGACAATGGCCTCCGCCATATTGTTGACCACCATACCGTTTGAAAGCCCCTCCGTCAGGTTATAAACGGGCCGCAGGATTCCCGCTTCCTCCGCCGGCAGGTAAGAGGTCATGGACAGCTGGAACACCCGCCCCATGGCGGAAAATTTCCCGGCAAAAACGTATTCCTCCCCGGCCTTGATGCCATAATATGCGTACTCGTTGTTGAATATGGTTACCTGGAAGTTGGAAAGGCCGTCGTTTGCCAGGATTTTATAGAGAACCAGCCCCTTGCGGATGGGGGCTGGCTGGAGCTTTTTGAGCACATATCCCTTGATGACGCAGGATTCCCCTTCCTGGCCGTCGGCGGCCATAATGGGGGAGGTGTAGTCGATATAGCTGCGGGGATAAAACCGGAGAAGGTCATAAACCGTCCGGATCCCCAGCTTTTCATAAAGGGCGGCCCGCTTGGCCCCCACGTTTTTTAAGGCAGTCACCGGGGAATCCAGCGAAATGCTTACGGCTTTTTCCAAAAAAATCCTCCTTCCGGTCAAGCTTTAAGGTAAAGCGGCAAAGCCCCCTGCACAAAACCGGCAGGGGGCTTTTCCATTTCCTATTCCACCGAAATCAGGTAGTAATAAACCGGCTGTCCGCCATTAATCAGGCTGATCTCCAAATTGGGGGAGAGCTTGGACTTGATAAACTCGCAGGCCGACTCCGCCTGTCCGTCGGTGACATCCGACCCGTAAATCAGGGTGACAAAGCTGGAATCCCGTCTCACCATAGAGCGGGTCAGCTTATAAACTGCCTTTTCCAGGTCCTTTTCCACAAAGGCCAGCTTGCCGTTTTCCATGGCCAGGATTTCCCCGGCTTTAATGTTGTGGCCGTCGTAATCGCTGTCCCGGGCCGCAAAGGTGATCTGCCCGGATTGGACCCTGGAGGCCGCTTCGGTCATGTTTACCTGGTTATCCGCAAAGGACGCTTCCGGGTCAAAGGCCAGCATGGCCGAAATCCCCTGGGGGATGGTGACTGTCTGCAAAACGCAGACCCGCCGGTCGGCCAGCTTCACCGCCTGTTCCGCCGCCATAATGATATTCTTGTTGTTGGGCAGGACAAATACCGTCTGGGCCGGGGTGGCGTGAATGGCGTTTAAAATGTCGTCGGTGCTGGGATTCATGGTCTGGCCGCCGGTTACAACGTTGTTGACGCCCAAATCCTCAAATAAAGACTGCACTCCCATGCCGGCGGCCACCGCCACAAATCCGTAAGGGATGTCCGGGTCAACGGGGACATAGCTGTCGTTTTCCGCCATCTGTTCCGCTTCCGTCACCTGGGCGGTGTGCTGTTCCTTCATGTTTTCGATTTTCAGCTTGGTGAGCATCCCGAATTTTAACCCCGATTCCAGGGCGTCGCCGGGATGGTTGGTGTGGACGTGGACCTTGATGATTTCCTCATCGTCCACCACCACAACGGAATCGCCGATGGATTCCAAATAGGCCCGGAGCTTTAATGCGTCCTCGCAGCCGGGGGCTTTCAGGACGATAAATTCCGTGCAGTAAGTAAACAGGATGTCCCCGTCCGCTTCCGCCACAGCGGAGCGTTTGGGCTTGGCCGCGCTTCCGCCTGCCGGGGTCGCTTCCGGTTTCATGACAGGGCCGCCCTCAAACACATCCAGCATAGCCTGGAGGATAATGACCAGCCCCTGGCCCCCTGCGTCTACCACGCCGGCCTTTTTGAGGACCGGCAGCATCTCCGGGGTGCGGGCCAGGGTTTCCCTGGCCTGGGATACAGCGGCCCGAAAGACGGTCAAGGCGTCGTTGTCATCCATGGCCACGCTGCGGGCCTTTTCCGAGGCTTCCCTTGACACCGTCAGAATGGTGCCCTCCGTGGGCTTCATGACTGCTTTATAAGCGGCGGAGACGCCTTCCACTAAGGCGTCGGCCAGATCCGTGCCGCTGGCCTCGCTTTTTCCCTGGAGGCCCTTGGAAATCCCCCGAAACAGCAGGGAAAGGATGACGCCGGAATTGCCTCTGGCGCCCCGCAGCAGGGCGGAAGCCGTCACTTTGGAGGTTTCCGAAACCGCGGGTTCTTTGAGCATTTCCAGCTCCCGGGCGGCCGCGCCGATGGTCATGGACATATTGGTTCCCGTATCGCCGTCCGGCACAGGGAAGACGTTTAATTCGTCAACCGACTGTTTCCGGCTGGCCAGGGTATATGCCGCGGAAAGGATCGCGTCCCGCAGCAGACTTCCGTTAATCACAACAGCTGCACTCCTTCTTTTGGCCTAGTTGGTCCGCATCCCGTCCACAAAAACATTGACATGCTCCACAGGGATGCCGGTGACATCCTCCACGGTATAGCTCACTTTGTGCATAATGCTTTTGACAATGGCGGCAATGTTGACGCCGTAGGTGACAATAATATGGAGGTCGATAATCAGCCCGCTGCCCCGGGTGCGGATGCGGATGCCCCGGGTGTCTTCATGAAGCCCCTTGAGCCTTCCCAAAAGGTCCGCTGCCGGGTGTGCCCCGGCCATAGCGGCCACGCCGAAGCAGCTGGACGCGGCGGACGCCACAAGGTTAACAAAGAAATTCTGGGAAATGGAAATCGTGCCCAGATGGTTTTTCAGTCTGACCATATCGAACCCCCCTGGTTTGATTTATCACGAAAACTATCATTCTTATAATACAGTTTAAACAAAACCCGCTTATTTGTCAAGGGAAACGGCCCCTTTTTGAGATTTCCCACAAGAAACGGCGGGAAATTTTTCCGGCATATTGGGCCGCCCCGGCGCATAGTCTAATAGCGGTTCATAGAAAGGGGCGGTTGCCATGCGGACACATTTGCGGAGAAAATACCGGCTGCAGCGGATTTTCGCGGCTTTAGCCGCCGCTGCCGGGGTGGCCGGGTGCGCGGCCATTTTATTTTACAGCCTGCCGGGGATTTCCGGCTATATGGTAAAAGCAGGGGTAATTTCGGCGGGTTTTGTTTTGCCGGAGGGCGGACTGGCTGTGCTGGAAGGCGGCCTTGCGCAGGAGGAATCCCAGGCGGTTTCCGCGGCGGAATCGGTTCCGGAAAGCTCCGTTTTGCCGGAGAAATCTGAGGCGCCGGAGGAATCGGCCCCCAAAGAGGAAAGCAAGGAAGAAAGCGCGCCGGCGGAAACCTCTTATCCTCCCATTGAAGTCAGCGTCCCTGCCGTCGCTGATGAAAACAAAGCGGAATTGGTTCATAAAACCTATACGGTTTCGCCCTCTAATATTTATATTCCCTTAGAAAACGGATATATTAAAAACTGCACCAGCATTTCCAAGGCGGATATTGAGACTCAGGTGAAAAACCCGCCGTATTTTACCATTGAGGATACGGACGAACCCCAGGTGCTGATTATGCACACCCATACAACGGAAAGCTATGTGCCCTTTACCGGGGATTATTACGATAAAACCATGTCCTTCCGCTCCACCGACAACAGCCAGAATATGGCGGTGGTGGGGGACCGGATCGCCTCTGAGCTGGAAGCCGCCGGAATCGGTGTGATCCACGACGCCACCCAGCACGATTATCCCTCCTACAACGGGGCCTACGACCGTTCCCAGAAAACCGTGGAGCAGTACCTGGCGGAATACCCTTCCATCAAAATCGTCCTGGACGTCCACCGGGACGCCATCGCCTCCGGGGACCAGGTGATCTCCGCCGAAACGGAAATCGACGGGAAAAAGGCTGCCCAGGTGATGATTATATCCGGCTGCGACGACGGCACCATGGGGTACCCGGATTATATGAAAAATTTAAGCTTTGCCGCCGCGCTGCAAAACCAGCTGGAAGGGGATTACCCCACCCTGACCCGGCCCATTCTCTTTGACTACCGGAAATATAACCAGCAGCTGACTACCGGTTCCCTGCTTTTGGAAATCGGCAGCCACGGCAACACATTGGAACAGGCGGCCTATACCGGGGAGCTTATCGGCAAATCCCTGGGGCGGCTGCTGAATGAAATGAAAACGGCCAAATAACGAGGATTTTTATGAAAACATGGATGTGGAACCTGCGGTATTTCTTTTTGGGCTTTGTGCCCACCCTGTGCCTGTTTGGCCTGGTGGGAGGCATTTTGACGGTGTGGCTCCGCTCGGCCGCCGCTCTGATGCCGGAAATGCCCGCCATTGCCCTGGAAAGGGAGGAAAACGGATGGACTATTACGGCTTTTGGGGAGGAGCACACCCTTCCTCTGCCCGGAGAGGAGCTGGAAGCCGCCGTATCCCGTTTCCCCACCCTGGTCCCCCGGGAGCTGCGGCTGGCGGCCTGGGGCGCGGATGAAATTTTTGGGGGAAATTGGCAGGAATATCTGGCGGAAATGCTCCCACAATAACAAGGGGATTTCCCCCAGTACCAAAAAGGAGGCTGCCGCCATGCCGCAATTAACCGCCAAAGAGCTGACCGCCTTAGGCGACCAGCTGGGAATGGAATGTTCCCTGGTCAAGAAGTACGAGATGTACGCGCAAGTATGCGCCGACCCGCAGCTCCGCACCAAGTGCGAGGAAACCGCCGCCAAGCATCGGAACCATTACCAGGCCCTGCTGGGCCTGCTGGGCTGACGAAAGGAGGAGCGGATCATGCAAGCTACTGTAAACACCACGAATTTTGACGACAAGGAGATTTTAACGGACGCCTTAGCGTCGGAGAAGTTTGCCGCAGACAGCTACAATACCTTCAGCTGCGAAGCGGCTACCCCCCAGGTAAGGCAGAATTTCCTTTCCCTTCTGTCGGAAGAGCACGAGATCCAGAACAGCATTTTCTTAGAAATGAGCAAACGGGGCTGGTACCCCACGCCGGCCGCCGAACAGCAGAAGATCGACGATGCCAGAGTAAAATACCGCAATATGGCGCCGTAAAGAAAGCCTCCGGAGAAACGTCCTCCGGAGGCTTTCCGTGTTTTTGTAAGCAGCGCACGGCGGCTTTTATAAAACGCCGCAGTCCTCGTAGTCCTTCCATTTGTTGCGGTAGGCGCGCTCCGTCAGGAAATGGTTAATCAGGTAAGCGCCCCCCATAATGAGGGTCAGCATCCCAAGGACCAGGGAAATGACCGACATGACGGTCATGCCGCCGTCCCCAGAACAGTTGCGGTTAGATTTCATTTAAAAAACCTCCTTCATAGGCTCCGTCCGATCGGGAAAGCCCCAGCCGTCCAGGCCGCTGCGCCGCAATGCGCCGAACACCCGGTACTGGAAGCCGCTGCTTTCCCGTTCTTTCTGGGCCAGAAATTCCTTCATTACCTGCCGCTGGGTGTGGCCGTCGGCAGGGCATTTGCTTTTGACTACCGGAAGCCCCGTCCGTTCCACCGCCCGGCGGATCTCCTTTTCCGGGGCGAACACCAGGGGGCGGATCATCCAAAGATCCTTCCGGGACAGGTAAGACTTGGGAGAGAAGCACCCCAGCCGCCCTTCGTTAAATAAATTCATCATAAAGGTTTCGATGACGTCGTTATAGTGGTGACCTAAAGCGATTTTATTGCAGCCCGCTTCTTTGGCCGCGTCATGCAAAGCACCCCGGCGCATCCGGGCGCACAAGCTGCATGGGTTTGTTTCCTGCCGGGCGTCAAAGACGATTTCCCCAATCTGGGTTTTTTTGACCACATAGGGTATTTCCAGTTCCGCGCACATTTTTTCTATGGCGGAATAATCCCCCGGAACCCCATGGAACTGCGGGTCCAGCGTAATTGCCGTCAGGCTGTAATCAATGCCGATAAAGCGCCGCAGCCGGGCAAGCCCCGCCAAAAGCGCCACGGAATCCTTTCCGCCGGAAACGCCTACGGCAATCCGGTCGCCGTCCTGAATCAGGTCAAATTCCTGAATGGCCTTCCGCATATATCCCAAAACTCGCTGCATAAAACCTCCCGGTTACGAAAAAATGCCTGTGCTTTGATTATAGCCTATTTCCCGCAGAAAAGCAAGGCCGCAAATCATAAGATTCTTTTAAGCTTATGAAATAAGGGACGGGCCGAAGCGCCGTCCCTTAGGGGATCATGATTATTCCTCCGCTGCTTTCAGCTGGGCCATATCAAAGGACAGCATCTGTCCCGGGGAAGCCAGATAGAAAGTTTCTCCATCGCAGATCCCGGTCCGGTAATCCAGGTACTGATTGCCGTCAGCTTCCATAGGCTGATCCAGCAGCTTCACAAAGCCGTTTTTGCTGTCGTAGGAGTATAGGACATACCGGATGGAGACAGTTTCCCCGTAATCCATTACGGAGAAGCCAATCAGGCCGTTTTCCTCGTCCAGATAGAGGTTAGCCGGATCGTCCCAGCCCAGAATGCTTACCGGCCCTTCCAGGACCACGGAATGAAGTTCCTGGAAGCCAACCGGAACCCGATCCCGGTACATAATCAGCTTTAAGCCGGTCTGGACGCCGGATTCATCATAAACCGGGGTCACTTTCAGCATCTGGGAGCCGAATTCGTAATATTCGCCCAAATCTCCCATATCCTGAGGGGTTTGATCGAGAAATTCCGGGGATTTCGGCATGGAGCAGTCCACCGAACAGATAAATTCGCCGGAGGAATCCAGATAGTGGGCAAAATACCCGTGATACAAGACGGACGACACATCGGCATCCGGGATGAAGCCTTCCATCTGCCCTAAAATGTTCAGTTTTTTGTCCATCAGGTAAAGGGAAACAGAATTTTGGGTGGACACGGAAACCCAGACGGAGCGGCCGTTGGGGCTTTTTGCAAAGCCGTCCATGATAACGCCGTCCACAACCGTTTCTGCATCCAGCTTGATCCGGCTGCCGGTATAGGAGAAAGCCGTCAGGCGGGTTTGGGATTGGCCGGCCCGGGCCATGTAAATCCTGCCCTCGTCCAAGTAAAAGGTATCCCCTTCCCCCAGATAGGACAGGATATCCTGGAACTCATCCGGCCGCCGCAGGTCAATAAGCCCGATAAAGGTGTACACAGGGGCGTCGGCTTCGGCGCTGATCTGGATCTGTTCCTCAGTGGGGAGGATTTCTTCGCCGTTTACATAGCACACCGGCAGATAGCTGCTGGCCTGGTTTTCGGAAAGCTCCTGGCTGGGGGAAACCGTGTAAGTGGTTACTAAAGCCAGCCGTCCGCTTTCGTTATAGGAAGCGGTCATTTTGCCGTCCTGAGCCAGAGTGCTCATATACGCAGGCTTTTTGGGGTTGCTGACATCATAGCTGGAAAGCACGGTGACTTCCCGCTGCCGGGTGCCGTTGTCGGACCAGTAATAAGCGGTTCCTATAGCAGTCAGCGTATCCCCTTCCAGATAAAGCCCGGTAAAGGAAACGCTGCTGATATGCATACCGCGAAAAGCCGGCAGCTGGTATTCCGGCTGGAAAGCGATGGCAGGGGTCTGGGGGTCTTCCATGGAGTAAACGTAGATTGTATCGGAGTCCGCGTCTGAAGACAGGGTGCAGATAACGTTTCCGTTCTGCTGCACGGGCTGGGCGGCGGTTCCGTCCCCGCCGAACTGAACGGTTAAGTCGCTGATGGAAACGGGGGCGGCAGAGTAACTGTCGTAAACATTGCTTTTCTGGCGGAAGGCCAGCATGGTTTCATATGCGCTTTCATAAGCGGAAATATCCTGCTGCTGAAGGCTGCCTTCCGGCTGGGAAGGTTCCGGCTCCGGCGCAGAAGGCGGTTCCGAGGACTGCCCTTGGGAAGCAGGGGATCCCGGCTGAGAGGATGTGTTTTCTTCGTCCGGGGTACTGCCGGAAGATTCTGCCGGCGGTGTTTCAGAGCTTTCCGGTATTTCACCGGAGCTTGCGGGGGACTGTTCCGGCAGAGATTCCTCCGAATCCTCGCTGGAAGCGGAAGGCTCAGAGACTTCCGCAGAGGAAGGAGTACTGCCCGCCGGTGACGGGGGCGCGGAGGATTCTGTCTGGATCATGGGATCGCCGGAAAATTCCCCCAGGAAAAACGTGCCGGAAAGAACCACAAGCAGGCACGCCGCGGCCGCGGCGGCAGGGATATACCGCCGGATACGGATAATGGGAGCCTGCCGGCGGTCCGGAAGCCTTTTTATGAAGTTTTCCGGTTCCAGCGACGGCGGAACCTTAATAGAATCCGCCATCTCCCGAATGCGCTGTTCCAGCGCATTGTTTTCCGGGGTGTGTTTCATGAATGATCGTCCTTTCCGAAGGATAAAAGCGTTTTAGTTAGGCAAGCGCCTCTCGAAGTTTTGCCAGGGCGCGGCTGTGTTTGGAGCGCACGGTATTCCGGTTGAGTTTGAGCATTTGGGCGATTTCGCCGCTGTCGTACCCGCCGAATACCGTCAGGGAAACGATAAGCCGTTCCTCTTCGCTTAACAGCGCCATAGCGCGCCTGAGCTCCAGAGAATCCTCTCTGGAGTCCGAAACGGGGATTTCCACCTCTGACAGCTCAGTTTCATCCCGCCTTTGGGAGTAGGATTTCATTTTCCGCTTGCATTTAGCCGAGAGAATTTTAAACATCCAGGCCCGGAACGCCCCGTCCTCCCGCAGCTTCGGAAGGTTTTCCCAGGCGTCCATCACCGCTTCGCTGACCGCGTCCTCGGCATCCGTTTCGTTTTTCAGGCAGTAAAAGGCAAATTTGTATAAATCCTTGTAAATTTCCTGATATAGCTGTGAAAAGGCGGATTTATCGCCTTTCTTCGCCGCAGGCACAAGGCTGTGGATTTCTGCCATTTCCTCACCTCGTATGGAACAGGGCTGTCCCTTTTCCGAATCTGCCAGCTATCTATATAGTGTCCGGAAAAGGGGAAACTGTTGCGTGATTTTTAAAATTTTCCATCCTCTGCCAAGCCGTTTTCCATGGGCAGGAAAACGGCCGCCGCCTGGCCCGCCAGGTCCTTTCTGCGGTAGTTGAAAAGACAGCGGCAGGCCGGGCCGCCGGTGAGGGGATGGAAGGGGAAAAAGTCCAAGTGGGCCGTTTTTTCGATCTGTTTCGGGTCCTGGCCCTGGTATTCCGGTAGGAATTTTTGAATGTTTTGGGAATTCTGGAAAAAATCCCGCCGGGCCTGCCGGATTTGGGGGCTGTCTAACCCCGGCAGCCAGTCCGGCAGCTTTTTGGCCTTTTCGTGGGAGTAAAGGTCGTAGCGGATGCGGAAACCAAGGGCTTCCTCCCGGCATCCGGGAAGGGTTAAGCCGAACCGGTAAAGGATTTCATACTGGCCTAACAGGGAATGGGGGGCTAAGTGAAGCCCTTGTTCCCGGCGGAAAAGGGCCAGCTTTTCAAAAAAGCGAAAGGGAGTTTCCGCCAAAGGAACCAGATACTCCAAAGCCGCCCGGAACCGGCCGGAATTGTAGTAAAGCTCCACCTGCTCTTCCATTTCCTTTAATTGCAGGAGATCGGAAAATGGAAGGTCCCGGGTGGCCAGCACCTCGTAGGGCGCCTCGTCCCGGAAGATGATCCCATATTTTGCCGCGTCCCGCCGCAGGCCGGAGCCTTTTAACAGCTTTAAAAAGCCCAGCTGGAGCTGGTCGGGGCTTAGCCGGTACACCGTATCAAAGGAACGGCCGAAACTCTCATAATCCTCAAAGGGCAGCCCGGCGATCAAATCCAGGTGCAGGTGGATATTTTTCCCGGCTTTCAGGCGTTTCACCGCCTGGGATAGCTTTTCAAAATCCGTCCGGCGGTCCACGGCCTTCAGGGTGTCCGGATTGGCCGACTGCACCCCGATTTCAAACTGGAAAAGCCCGGGCCGCACAGAGGACAGGAATTCCAGCTGCTCCTCGGTAAATAGGTCCGACTCCATTTCAAAATGGAAGTTGGTGACGCCGTTGTCCTGCTCCGCCAAAAACCGCCAGATTTCCATGGCGAATTTCGCGTTGGCATTAAAGGTCCGGTCCACGAATTTCACCTGGGGGACCTTGGCGTCCAAAAACTGTTCCAGCTCGGATTTTACCTTTTCCAAAGGCTGGAAGCGGACGCCTTTGTCCGTGGAAGAAAGGCAGTACTGGCAGTTAAAGGGGCACCCCCGCTGGGCCTCATAGTAAAGGATGCGATTTTCAAATAAGGAAAAATCCTCATACACAAAGGGGAGCTTCGCCAAATCCAAAGGCTTGGCCATGGGGTTTGTCCGGACAACGCCGCCGTCTTTCCAGGTTAAGGAAGGCGCTTCCGTCAAAGGCATCCCGTTAATCAGGGCCAGGCAGAGCTGGGAAAAGGGTTCCTCCCCCTCGCCGGATAAAACGAAATCCGCCCCGGTTTCCATTAGGGCCGCCGGCGCGTCAAAGCTCACTTCCGGCCCGCCTAAGAAAACCAGGGTGTTGGGCAGCACCTTTTTAATAGACCGAACCAGGCGGCGGATTATTTCATAATTCCAAATATAACAGGAAAACCCCAGCAGGTCCGGGGCTTGCCGGCAGATTTCTCCTAAGATAACGTCTTCCGGCTGGTTGATAGTGTATTCCGCGGCAGAGCACCGGATTCCGTACTGCTGCCGGGCGTACTGGGTCAGAAGATGAACAGCCAGGCAGGAGTGGATAAATTTTGCGCTGATGCCTGCTAAAAGTATTTTCATGGATAATCCGCCTTTGCTTTTTCTTTTATCATAGCATATTCTTCGGGCTTTCACAACGTTTTGTGCTGAAATTTCACATTTTCCTGCAAAATAAACGCTTCTGTTTCGTCTTTTGTGACACATATCAGTTGGAAGAAAAAATATTAGAATTTTTCTAAAATTCACTTGACAACGCGAATCTTTTGCGCTATAATAAAGACACAGTCAAGAAAACGACAAAACGGCTGGAAAAGAGACAAAATGAAACGAGGAGGAAATTTATATGAAAAAATTTGTATGCTCCGTTTGCGGTTATGTTCACGAAGGCGATTCCGCTCCCGATTTCTGCCCCCAGTGCAAAGCTCCTAAGGAAAAATTCAAAGAGCAGGGCGAAGGCAAAACCTGGGCTGCGGAACATGTAGTCGGCGTTGCTGCCGGCGCTCCGGAAGATATCATGGCTGACCTCCGCGCCAACTTCCAGGGCGAGTGCACCGAAGTGGGCATGTACCTGGCTATGGCCCGCGTCGCTCACCGGGAAGGCTACCCCGAAATCGGCCTGTACTGGGAAAAAGCCGCTTACGAAGAAGCAGAGCACGCTGCGAAATTCGCGGAGCTGCTGGGCGAAGTCGTCACCGATTCCACCAAGAAGAACCTGGAAATGCGTGTTGACGCGGAAAACGGCGCTACCGCCGGCAAGTTCGACCTGGCCAAACGCGCCAAAGCCCTGAACCTGGACGCTATCCATGACACCGTCCATGAAATGGCCCGCGACGAAGCCCGTCACGGCAAAGCCTTCGAGGGCCTGCTGAATCGCTACTTCGGCAAATAATCGGCACTTCGGAAAATAATCCCTTCTAATTCTCCAGAATACCATACCTGCAAAACCCGGAAGGACGCCCCTTCCGGGTTATTTTTGTATAAAAAAGAGGAAAACCGCTAAAACCGGCTGGTGCAGAAGGTAAATCCATAAGCTGTGCCGGCCGCACAGGGACAGGAACGGGAAAGCCGGTCTTCCGGGCCGCAGGAGCCCCTGCCGCCGGAGAAGCTGGCCGCCGAAATATCCGGCCCAGAATAAGAACAGCCAAGGGATTAAGGGAAAATAATCGCTGGAAGAAAACCCTTCCCCCGGGAATCCCAGCCGGTAAAGGCCGTTTCCTGCCAAGGGAAAGGCCCGCATCCAGGGCATCAGCAGGTATCCCGCCAAAAAGCAGGCCGACGCGGCCAAAAGCCCCGCTTTTTCCGGGACCTTTGCCCAAAAATGTTCCCAAAGCCCGGTGAGAGCCATGGACCAGCCCAGCAGATGCAGAATGCCGAAGCGGATGGACATGCCGGGGATCAGGGCGGTGGCCCCTTCCACCAAAACGGCCGCCAGCAGGCAGGATACGCCCCTTTTTAAGTTGCTTCTGGAATACAGGCAGCAGATGCCGGAGATCACAATAAACGCCCCGGCAAAGACGTCCCGGACAAGGTTCATCCAGCCGGAAAAGAAAAACGGCAGATCCCAGACTCCCAGGCTTACCAGGTCGTAGGCCAGATGGTAGAGGATCATTGCCAAAATATCAAAGCCCCGCAGCTCGTCTAAGATTGGGACGCGGAGGCGCTGGGTGTCAAACGCGGCGGTCATGGCGGCAGCTCCTTTTCATGGTTTTAAAAATAGTCTGCCACATTCCGGCGGGAATTTTCAGGGATTCTGAAAAACGGCGTTTTTTTGCAAATTTATCGAAAAAGGGACTTTTCACGACCCCAAAAATATTTTATAATAGAAAGATAAGCAACCTGCCTGATCCCGGCGGGTTTTTGCATAGAGATTATGGGAGGCTGTGAAGATGATGAACCGAGTAAAAGTGGTCGTTTGCGGCAAAACCTATACTATCCAGACAGAAGAATCTCCTTCTTACCTGGTCAAGCTGTCCAAGGAGCTGGACAAGCGCATCAATGATTTTATGGACGCCAATGAAAGCGCCTCCGTCACTACCGCCGCGGTGATGGTGGGACTGGAACTTATGGACGAGAGCGCCAAAACGGTGGAGGACGCGGACCACATCCGCTCTCAGATCAAGGGGTATGTGGAGGAATCCGCCAACGCCCGGCTGGAAGCCGACCAGCTGCGCCGGGAACTGGCACAGGCAAAGCGGGAGCTGGAAGCCCTGAAAAAACAGCAGAAGGAGCCGAAGGAATGAAAAAGCCGGAAATCCTGGCCCCGGCAGGTTCCCTGGAGGCTTTGGAAGCCGCCGTCCGCTGCGGAGCGGACGCGGTGTATTTGGGGCAGAAGAATTTCAGCGCCAGAGCCAATTCCCGGAATTTTGACGCCAAAGAGCTGCGGGAGGCCGCCGATTACGCCCACCGTTTCGGCGTAAAAATCCACCAGGCCCTGAACACCGTGGTTTTTGACCGGGAATTGGAGGCGTTAAAGGGATGCATCCGCACCGCCTGTGAGGCCGGGGTGGACGCTTTGATTGTCCAGGACTGGGGCGTTGCCGCCGCTGTCAAGGCCTTTGCGCCCTCCATGCCCCTCCACGCCTCCACCCAGATGGCCGTCCATTCCCCCATGGGGGTGGAAACCGCCGCCCGGCTGGGCTTTTCCCGGGTGGTGCTGGCAAGGGAGCTTTCCCGGGAGGAAATTAAGGCAATCCGGGAATCCACGGAGCTGGAAATTGAAACCTTTGTCCACGGGGCACACTGCATGAGCATGTCCGGCCAGTGCTACATGAGCGCCATGTTTGGGGGAAAAAGCGGCAACCGGGGCCAGTGCGCCCAGCCCTGCCGCCTGCCCTTTTGGGCGGGATGCCCCTCTGCGCCCAAAGTTGGGGAAAACGTCCTGTCCTTAAAGGATATGTCCCTTGTGGAACGATTGCCGGAGCTGGCGGCCATGGGGATCGATTCCTTTAAAATCGAGGGGCGGATGAAGCGGCCGGAATATGTTGCCGCCGCTGTGACGGCCTGCAAAAAGGCCCTTTCCGGGGAAGAACCGGACTTGGATACCTTGCAGGCGGTGTTCTCCCGCAGCGGTTTTACCTCCGCTTATTTTGACGGGGAAATGGGCCGGGAGATGTTCGGATTCCGCCGGAAGGAGGACGTCACCGCCGCCGCCTCGGTTTTCAAGGAGCTTGCGGGGCTTTATCACAAGGACGTGCCCCGGGCGCCGGTTTCCATGGGACTTTCCATGAAAGCCGGGGAACCGGCGGCGCTGACTGTGACCGACGGGGAGCACACCGTTTCCGTTTCCGGGGAAATCCCCCGGGAAGCGGCTTCCGCCCCGGCGGATTTGGAGCAGGCCCGGAAATTTTTGGGGAAACTGGGGAATACTCCCTTTTACCTGGATAGCTTAACCGGGGAAATCGGGGAGGGTTTAACCATGCCCGCCTCGGCCTTTAACGCCCTGCGCCGGGACGCGGCGGCAAAGCTGGAGGAAGCCCGGAAAGAGCCGCCTGTCCCCTTTGCAGACGGGGAATGGCCTCTGCTGCCGGAAGGCCGGAATTCCACATTATCACCGGAAAAATGGGGGAAATTCCAGAGTGTTTCCCAGGTTTCTTCGGAGGCTCTTGGGGAATTTTCCAAAATCCTGCTGCCGGTTCCGGAACTGGAGGCTCATTGGGAGGGGTTTTCCGCCGCGAAGGACCGGCTGGGGGCCGTATTGCCCCGGTTTTTGTTTGACAGTGAGAAAGAGTTCCTTTCCCGGCTTGCGGCCTTAAAGGAAAAGGGCCTGCGGTACCTTTACTGCGACAACGCCGCCCACATTGCGCTGGCCCGGAAATCCGGCCTGGAAGCTTTGGGCGGGGCGTTTTTGAACCTCAATAATTCCTACGCCGTGTCCCAGGCGGAAAAGCTGGGGCTTGCCGCCGCCGTTTTATCCTTTGAGGGGAAATTGGAGGACATGCGGAAAATCCGGGCGGAAATCCCTCTGGGGGCTGTGGTATACGGCTATCTGCCCCTGATGGCGGTCCGCAGCTGCCCGGTGAAGGCCCAGATCGGCTGCGCCAAATGCGGGAGAAAGGGATTTGTCACCGACCGGAAGGGGATTTCCTTCCCGGTGCGGTGCGATTACGATCAATCAACGAGCTTGATTTACAACGTCGTGCCCTTGGAAATGTCCGACCGGAAAGCGGAAATGGGTTTTCTAAATTTCTGGCTCTTTTCCTTTGCCGGGGAAACGGCGGAGGAAGTTTTAGCGGTAATCAGGCGGTACAATTCCGGCGCGAAGCCCGCCGGGGAATACACCCGGGGCCTTTATTACCGGGGGATTGACTAAAGGAGATTGTTATGCAGCTGAAAATCAAAAAACTCCGCCCGGAGGCGGTTCTGCCCAAACGGGCCACCCCGGAAAGCGCGGGCTTGGACCTTTGCGCCTGCCTGGAGCAGGACCTGACCATCGAGCCGTTCCAGCTGGTGCGGGTGCCCACCGGTTTGGCTATCGCCCTGGAACCGGGGACGGTGGGGCTTGTTTACGCCCGCAGCGGCCTGGCTTCCAAATTCGGCGTCACCCTTTCCAACTGTGTTGGGGTCATTGACAGCGATTACCGGGGGGAACTTCAGGTGGCCATGACCAACCACTCGAAAACTCCCTACACCATTCGTCCCGGCGACCGGATTGCCCAGCTGGTGGTAAGCCCCGTGTTTCTGCCGGAAGTGGAAGAGGTTCCGGAACTGGATGAAACGGAGCGTGGGGCCGGCGGGTTCGGCTCCACGGGCTTTGGAGAAAAAGGAGGGGATGGCCGTTGAAACGCGCCCTTTTGCTGACTTTATACCTGTTCGGCGGGCTGCTTATCGGCACCCTGCTGACGGAAATCGCCCGGAACGTGTCCTGGCTGTCCTGGCTCTGCTGGGGCAAATCCATCGGCATCAACAGCCTGTCGGTGGATTTGTCGGTGGTGCAGTTTAACTTCGGCATTACCATTTCCATGAACGTGGCGGTGCTGATCTGCCTGATTATTGCGGTGGTTTTGTATGTGAAAACCGCCGGGAAGATCCATTGAGGAGGGGCGCGGCATGATGGGAGAGTTTTTAAAAGGCCGGAAAATCTGGCTGGCGTCCCGTTCCCCTCGCAGAAAAGAGCTGCTTTCCTTTATTGCGGAGGATTTTTCCGTGAAGGTTTCCCACTTTGACGAGGAGCCGTTGATGGAAAGCGCCGGTTCCATAACTCCGGAGGAGCTGGTGAAGGCCCTTTCCGCTGGGAAGGCCCGGGCAGTTTTTGAGGAGCTGGGCTGCCCGCCGGAAGGGCTGGTCATCGGCGGGGACACGGTGGTGGTTTCCCCGGAGGGGGAAATTTTCGGCATCCCCAAAGACCGGCAGGACGCGGCCCGGATGCTCCGTTTGCTGGCGGGGCGGGAACACAAGGTGACCACCGGCGTTACGCTTTTGGCAAAGAGTAGGGAAAAATCCTTCGCCGTCACCACCCGGGTGGAGTTTTATCCCCTGTCGGATGAAGAGATTTCTGATTATTTGGACACCGGCGAGCCTTTCGACAAAGCGGGGGCTTACGGCATCCAGGGGTACGGTTCCCTTTTGGTAAAAGGGATTTCCGGCAGCTACGACAATGTGGTGGGCCTTCCCACGGCGGAGCTTTTGAGGGAATTGGCGGCCTTTTGCAAAGAAAAGGAAGAATTATAGAGAAGTTTGACGAAAAAATTGTTTTTTTTACTTATATCATAAATTATGCCTTGTGTAATCCGACGGGAAGGGGTATAATAAGCATAGGAATGACCATGAATCGGCCTGCCGCACGCAGGGAAACCGGCAGGCAGCGCGTTTTCTATATATTACTGAATAAAGGGGTATAGATTTATGTTTTCAAGGGATATCGGAATCGACCTGGGTACGGCCAACACCCTGGTGTACATGAAGGGCAAGGGCATTATTATCCGGGAACCCAGCGTGGTGGCGGTGGATACCAAAACGGATAAGGTCAAATGCGTGGGCCAGGAAGCCAAGGACGTTATCGGGCGCACCCCCGGCTCCATTGTCACGGTCCGGCCTCTGAAGGACGGCGTTATTGCGGATTTCGACGTGACTACCAGCATGTTGACGGAATTTATCCACAAGGCCATCGGCAGCAGCTTTTTTGTCCGGCCCCGGGTGGTTATCTGCATCCCCTCCGGCGTCACCGCTGTGGAACGCCGGGCGGTTCGGGACGCTGCGGAGCAGGCCGGGGCCAAGCGGGTTTCCATTATTGAGGAGCCTATGGCGGCGGCTATCGGCGCGGGACTCCCTGTGGCGGATCCCCAGGGGTCCATGGTGGTGGACATCGGCGGCGGCACCAGCGAGGTGGCTGTGATTTCCTTGGGTGGCATTGTGGCCTCCAAATCCGTCCGGGTGGGCGGCGACGAGTTCGATTCCTCCATCATCAACTTTATCAAGAAAAAATACAACCTCTTAATCGGCGAACGCACCGCCGAGGATATTAAAATCCAGATCGGTTCCGCCTGCCCCCTGGAGGAAGGCGAGCTGTCCATGGAGATCAAGGGCCGGAATCTGTTAAACGGTCTGCCGGAGAATATCACCATCACCTCCGACCAGATCCGCAGCGCATTGGAGGACCCCCTGGCCCAGGTGCTGGACGCCATCCGCATTACCTTGGAGCGGACTCCTCCGGAACTTTCCGCGGATATTATCGACCAGGGCATCACTTTAACCGGCGGCGGCGCGCTGCTGCGGGGGCTGGATAAGCTCATCCACGATGAAACCGGCATGCCGGTGCAGATTGCGGAAAACCCCTTGGACTGCGTTGCTATGGGCACCGGCATGGTCTTGGACAACATCGATAAGCTCACGGACGTTTTGAGCGAAGAGGAACCCCGTTATTGAGCCAGGCAGGTCTGCTGAAAGGGGGGCTGCTGCTTGCGGGAGTTCTTTAAAAGCCTGCGATTTAAAATCATCCTGGCGGTAGTGGCCGTGATTTTGGGCGGGATGCTTTACGCCGCCACCACCGGCGGCCTGGCCACTCTGCCGGAGCAAATCCTTTCTTATGTGGTGTACCCGGTGCAGCGGGCGGCGGCGGCCGTTTCCGACAGCATTACCGGCTTTTTCTCCGTTTTTGTGGACGCCCAGGAAAACTACGAGGAAAACCAGCGGCTGAAAGAGGAGAACGCGGAGCTGCGCCGCCAGCTGGTGGACTATGAGGACACCAAAACCGAAAACGAGCGGCTAAAGGAGATCACCGGCCTCAAAGAGCTGAACCCGGACATCGAGTTCCAGCCGGCCGGGGTCATCGCCCGGGACCCGGAGGACCGGTTCGGGGCCTTTACCATTGACATCGGTTACCTCCACGGGATTTCCGTCCGGGACCCGGTGGTGACCGGGGAGGGCTTAGTGGGGTATATCAGCAAAGTCGGCCCCACCTACGCCGTTGTCACTACCATTTTAAGCCCGGACTGCAATGTGGGGGCTATGGAGATTTCCACGAAAGATACGGGCAACATTACCGGCACTGTGGAGCTGGCGGCGGAAGGCTGCACCAAGCTGGAGCTTCTTCCCCGGGATACCCTGGTGGAGGAAGGCGGCACTGTCGTCACCGCCGGAACCAGCGGCCTGTTCCCCAAAAATCTTGTCATTGGCACAGTGGAGAAGGTGGAGCTGGAAACCTCCGGAATCACCTCCTACGCTGTGATCCGGCCCGTCAGCGAGATCAATGAGATTAAAAACGTCTTTGTGCTGACGGACTTCTTAGGCAAAGGCTCCTCAGATGCGGAAGGAGGGGAGAGCAGTGACGCTGGGGCATAACGCCAGGACGGCCTTCAAATGGGGCTGTTATATCCTGGTTTTGCTGCTGCTTTACGGCCTCCAGTCCTCGCCGGGGCTGCTTTCCATTGGCGGGGTCAAGCCGGTTTTAATTATCCCGGCGGCCATTTCCGTGGCGCTTTTTGAAAATGAGGCTGGCTCCGGTGCTTTCGGCCTGGGGGCCGGGCTTTTGTGGGACCTTTCGGCGGCAAAGCTCTTTGGCTTTTACGGCATGGTGCTGATGATCTGCTGTGTCTGCGTGGCCCTTCTGTCCATGTATTTTGTCAAGGTCAACTGGACAAACGCCGTGCTGATGACAGGGTGCGCCGGGCTTTTGTGCACCTTGTGGAACTTTTTGTTTTACTACCTCATATGGGGCTATGAGGACGTGTGGATGTGCCTGGTCAAGCTGCTGCTGGTGCTGGTTTACACCATCGTCCTGGCCGCCCCGGTGTATTTCCTGATCCGGCTCATTTCGATCCGGTTCAACGATGTGGTCCGGGCGTAACAACCCCCTTGCGTATGAAAAAGCTGTCCTGTTCCCAAACGGGCAGGGCAGCTTTTGTTTTCCGGCATTGAAAAGGAGGCGCTTATGCTGTCTAATAAACCGCAAAAGCCAAAAGAACGGGGCAGGCTGATTACCCTTAGTATTTTATCTGCCCTTGTGTGCGGAGTGTATACCTTGCAGCTGATGAATTTCCAGGTGGTGCGGGGGGCGGAATTCCAGGCTCAGACCCAGCAGATGACGGTGAGCAAAATCGCCGTCAAAGCCGCCCGGGGGGAAATCACCGACTGCAACGGCGTGGCCCTGGCCAAAAATAAAGTGGGGTTCAATATCGTCTTTTATTACTCCTTTTTCCCGGCGGAAGAACGCAACGAGATTATTGCAAGACTGATCCAGATGATGGAGGCCAACGGGGAGGAGTGGCACGACCCCCTGCCCATGACGGTCAGCGGGCAGCCGGAGTTTTTGGAAAACCGGGAATCGGATATTGAAACCTTAAAGGAAAAATTGCAGGTCAACGTTTACGCCACAGCGGACGACTGCATGTACCAGCTGCGGGAGCTGTTTGATATTGACGAGTCCTACGACGACCTGACGGCCCGGAAGATTGCCGGGGTGCGGTACGGCATGGTGCTGGCGGATTTTTCTGTCAACAACAACCAGTACACCTTTGCAGAGGACGTTTCCACGGGAACAGTTACCCAGATTAAGGAGCTTTCCTACCAGTTTTCCGGGGTGGACATTGTGGACGAGGATATCCGGGTTTACCCGGACGGCGACCTGGCCCCCCACATTGTGGGCGTAGTGGGGCAGATGTACGCGGAACAGTATTACGGCGATCCGGACAACGGGGTTGCCGGGTATCGGGATAAGGGGTACCCCATGAACGCCCTCATCGGCCGGTTCGGGGTGGAAAGCCTGATGGAATCGGAACTGCACGGCGTGGACGGCGTTAAAACCGTGGAACAGAGCAAGGACGGGGCCATTCTCAGCGAAACCGTCACCCAGGAGCCGGAATCCGGCAATAATGTGGCCCTGACTCTTGACTCCCGCCTGCAAAGCCGCATCCAGGAGGTGCTGAACCAGTACATCGAGTACCTCCGCTCCCTGCCGGACGATCCGGATGGGGATGACAACGGAAACCAGGTGGTGGGCGGGGCAGTTGTCGTGCTGGACGCCAAAACCGGCGGGGTGCTGGCGGCGGTGACCGCCCCAACCTACGATTTGAACCAGTATTTCTCCGATTACAGCCAGCTGTCCTCTAGAGAGGACCTGCCCATGCTGAACCGGGCCTTCGACGGCCTTTACCGGCCCGGCTCCACCTTTAAAACCGTGGTGGCCTCCGGAGCGCTGACAGAGGACTTAATTACGCCTTACGACACGGTGGACTGCCATCGGGTCTACACCTACTATGATTATATTCCGGGGAATAAATTCCGCCCCACCTGCCTGGGCTACCACGGATCCACCAATGTAATGGAGGCTTTGACGGTTTCCTGCAATATCTTCTTTTACGACGTGGGCCGGCGGCTGGGTATTGACAAGATCCAGGAATACGCCCATCTGCTGGGCCTTGGTACGGATACAGGGCTGGAGCTTTCCAACGCTGTGGGCGGCATTTCCGGCCCGGACCGCTCTGAGCTTTTGGGAACCACCTGGCAGCCGGGCAACGTCTGCCAGACCTCTATCGGCCAGATGGACACGGCGGTTACCCCCCTCCAGCTGGCAGTCCAGGCCATGACCCTGGCCAACCAGGGCCGCCGTTACCGGGCCCATATTATTAAAGAGGTCCGCAGTTATGATGATACAGAGGTGCTGTCCAGCACGGAGCCGGAAATTATGTCTGAATTTGCCATGTCCGACGAGGACTTTGCGGCCATAAAGGCCGGTATGATCGGCGTTTCGGAAAGCGTGGCGGAACGGTACAATGTCCTGGGCTGGAATACCAGCCTGACGGACCTGGGATACGACGTGGCAATGAAAACCGGCACCCCCCAGGTGACGTCCACCACTTTCAGCTCCTCGGCCATCGCTTTTGCCCCGGCGGACGATGCGGACATCGCCATCGGCATTATCCTGGAACGGGGCGCCGACGCCAAAAACCTGGTGCGGCCCATATTGGACGCCTATTCGGAACTGTACGGCCAGCCGGCTGCGGAACCGGGTGCGGAAGGTTGAGAATGCATAGAAAATCGGATAAATTTTTATGAAAATGACAGAAAATTTCGGAAAGCTATGGAAAAAATAAGGGAAATGTGATATAATTTTTAAAAAGTGTAATCTGGATATGTATGCCGATGTGTTCACTTGATTTCGTTCATATGGAGAAGACACAGTTATGGCTTGGGATTCGTCAAATCGTCCCGGGGAACCGGAGCAAAATCAGGTAATCGCCATGACCTCCGGGAAAGGCGGCGTGGGGAAATCGACCCTTTGCGTGCTTTTGGGCCTCGGGGATGCTTTGCGGGGAAAGCGCGTCCTGCTTATCGAGTTCGACGCAGGGCTGCGGGGACTGGATCTCATGCTGGGAATCGCGGATCAGGTTGTGTACGACCTGGGCGATCTTTTGGAAGGCCGGTGCACTATCAGCAAGGCGGTAATGGAATCCCCTCTGCATGAGAACTTAAACGCCATTGTGGCCCCGGTCAGCCTGGAAGCGCCCATGGACCTTTCCGATGTACAGCTGTTGATTGACGGGCTGCGGGGGCATTTTGACCGGCTGATTTTAGACATGCCGGCGGGCTTAGGCTTTTCCTCGAAGATTGCCGGCTGTACTGCCGATATTGCCCTGATTGCCGTAACGCCGGATCCGGTGTGTGTCCGGGACGGCGCGAAAATGGCGCAGACGCTGGAAAAGCAGGGGCTTTGCAGGCACCGGCTTCTAATTAACCGGGTGGAAGAGAAAATGCTCCGGCGCGCGGTTTTGACGGATTTGGACGCGGTAATCGACGGCGTCGGGTCCCAGCTTTTGGGTGTGTTTCCCTATGCGGAGGAAATCCCCCTGCGGCTCTCCAGAGGACTTCAGCTGAAAGGAAACCATCCCGTGCTCCGCATTGCGCAGGCGGTTTCCAGACGCTTAGACGGGGAATATGTTCCCCTTGTTTTTCCTTGAACCGGCAACCAAAGCTATCTTTTCCCGGAATAAAACGCAGCATTTCAATCCAACAGCTACCCAAATCAACCTGTCATAAGGAGGAACTGTAAAATGAATATCGCACTGATTGCGCATGATACAAAAAAGGAACTGATGGTGCAGTTCTGCATTGCTTACTGCGGGATTATGAGCCGCCACCGCTTGTGCTCCACCGGCACCACCGGGAAGCTGATTTCCGAGGCCACGGGTTTGGACATCAAGCGTTTTTTAAGCAGCTCCCAGGGCGGCGACCAGCAGATCGCGTCTCTGATCGCCTGCAATGAAATCGATCTTCTGCTCTTTTTCCGGGACCCGCTGACCACCAAGACCCATGAGAGCAATGAAATGAACCTGCTCCGGCTCTGCGATGTTCATAATATCCCGGTAGCCACCAATATCGCTACGGCGGAAGTGCTGATCCACGGTTTGGAACGGGGCGATTTGGATTGGAGAATTATTGTCAGCCAGCGCTGACGCTGTCTTTCCATAGGCAGATAAGGGGTGCCGCTTGTCTGAAAACGGGCGGGAGGTATCCCTTTCTTTGTTTGTATAAAATTAGAAAGTGGGAATGTCATGAATATGGAACGCACCGGCGGCTCTGTCATCCGCCCTCCGGAAAGCGCCGGATGGCAGTCTGCGGAGCGATTTTTTCTGGATACGGCCCGGCTGGCCGGATATGAGGAAGTCCGCTTCCCTGCCGGAGAGAAGCCGGATTTTGCAGGGTTTGAGCCGGCAAAATACAGCTATGTGCTGCCCTCCAAGGGAATGGGCGCGGCGGCAGTTGGCGTCGGCAGTCCGGCTGCGGCGGCGGAGCTGGCGGCCATAGCCGGGGATTTTCTGGGCTTTTTGGGCCTTCAGGCGGTTTCCCTTGTGATTTCCGGCCCGGCGGATCAAATGGAACGGATGGGCGCGGCTTTGACGGCCCTTCAGCTGGATTTTGCCCATGAAGAAGGGGAGGCCTTTGCCCTCCGCCTTACCGTTGGGGAGCAGCAGGTGGGACAAGGCGGCAGTTTAGAACCCGCCGGATTCTGGATGGAGCTGGACACGGGGATGGTTTTGAAAGCGGTGAACGAGCAGGGAGCGTCCCTGCCAAAGGCGGACCCTTTGATGCTCTTCCTTTGCCCGGCTGGCCCGGAAGGGGAGCTGGCGGCCCTTTCCGCTGCGGAGGAGCTGCGGAGCGAGGGCTTTTCCGCGGAGGTGGACTGGTCCGGCTGCACCCCGGAGGAAGGGCTTGCCAAAGCCCGGCAGAAAGGAGCCCGGTTCTTTTCCGCCCTGGATGGGACGGAAGACGGGAAAATTTCCATCCTCTCTTTGGAGGATGGAACCTGCACGCCTGTGCCACTGGGCGACGGGCTGACCCGCTTTTTCTATGACAGCGAGCTGTCGGAATTAAGCGGCGCTCTGGATGGGATTCCTTTTTCCCTGGATATTTAGAATCAATGAAAGAATGGTGAATCATATGGCAGAAACAATGCGCGGGCTGAAACGGAGCTGCTACTGCGGCCAAGTTTCCACTGCGGATATTGGAAAAGAAATTGTGGTTGGGGGATTTACCCAGAAACAGCGGGACAAGGGCGAACTGGTCTTTATTGACCTGCGGGACCGCACCGGTATTGTCCAGCTGATTTTTGACGAAAAATCCGACCGGGACGTTATTGCCAAAGCAAAAGAGGTCCGTTCCGAGTATGTGCTCATGGCCAAAGGCCTGGTGCGCCGCCGGGAAAGCGTCAACCACGACATCCCCACCGGCGAGGTGGAGATCTTTGTCACCGAGCTGCGGATTCTCTCCAAGGCCCAGACCCCGCCTTTCCACATCAGCGACGAAAGCGACACCAACGAGGAACTGCGGCTGCGCTACCGTTATCTGGACCTGCGCCGGCCGGCTTTGCAGAAAAACATCATGTTCCGGGCGGAGCTGGCCCGGGCTGCCCGGGATTATTTCGCGGACAACGGCTTTATTGAAATCGAAACGCCCATGATGATTAAATCCACCCCGGAAGGCGCCCGGGATTATGTGGTGCCCTCCCGGGTCCACAACGGCAGTTTTTACGCCCTGCCCCAGTCCCCCCAGATTTACAAGCAGCTTTTGATGATCTCCGGCTTTGACCGGTACATCCAGCTGGCCCGGTGCTTCCGGGACGAGGACCTGCGGGCAGACCGCCAGCCGGAATTTACCCAGATTGACATGGAAATGTCCTTTGTGGACATGGAGGATGTGCTGGACATGGGCGAGGGCTTTGTCCGGTACATTATGAAGCGTCTGAAAAATATTGACATCACCGAACCCCTGCCCCGCCTGACCTATAAAGACGCCATGGAACGGTACGGCTCCGACAAGCCGGACATCCGCTACGGCATGGAGATTGCAAATCTGTCCGACCTGGTGAAGGGCTGCGGCTTCTCCGTCTTCGCTTCCGCAGTGGAAAACGGCGGCAGCGTCCGGGGCATCACGGTGAAAAACGGGGCTTCCGTTTATACCCGCAAGGAAATTGATAAATTAACCGAGCACGCCAAGGGCATCGGGGCCAAGGGCCTGGCATGGGTCCGCTGGGTGGACGAGAAGCCCGCCTGCTCCTTTGCCAAATTCATGAGCGAGGAAGAGCTGGCCGCCATCCTGGAACGCATGGGCTGCGAAAAGGGCGACGTAGCCCTGATTGTGGCGGACAAGGACCGGGTGACTTTGCCGGTTCTGGGCGCCCTGCGGCAGATCTGCGCCAAACGCATGGACATGATCCCCGAGGGCTACGCTTTCCTGTGGATTACCGAGTTCCCCTTCTTCGAGTGGGACGACGAATCTCAGAGCTGGGTTGCCATGCACCATCCCTTCACCATGCCCATGGACGAGTGCCTGGGTTATCTGGAATCCGATCCCGGCTCCGTCCGGGCCAAGGCTTACGACCTGGTCCTCAACGGCATCGAACTGTGCAGCGGCTCCATCCGCATCACCGACTACGAGCTTCAGCAGAAGATGTTTGAGCTGTTGGGGCTTACAGACGAGGAAATCGAGGCCAAATTCGGCTTCTTGGTGGAGGCGTACAAATACGGCGCGCCGCCTCACGGCGGGCTGGGCCTGGGATTGGACCGCCTGGCCATGCTGCTGTGCGGCGCCGACAACATCCGGGACGTCACCGCTTTCCCCAAGGTGCAGAACGCCAGCGAGCTTATGAGCGGCTGCCCCTCCCCCATCGACCAAAAGCAGCTGGAGGAACTTGGGATTGGACTTGTCAAAACTGAAGAATAATTCCGCCCAGCGCTTGACCTTCCGGGAAAATGGGTTTATAATGAATGATAGAGTCAATTTTGTGGGAGGATTATCAAAATGAGCACTTTTATTGTCGAAACATCTGCAAGACACGTTCATGTCACCAAAGAGGCGCTGGAGATCCTGTTCGGGGCCGGCGCTACCCTGACCAATAAAAAAGACCTTTCCCAGCCCGGCCAGTTCGCCTGTGAGGAAAAGGTCACCGTTGTCGGCCCTAAAGGCCAGCTGAAGGCTTCCATCCTGGGGCCGGAGCGCAAGGACTGCCAGGTTGAACTGAGCGCCACCGACGCCCGTTCCATCGGCGTTACCGCCCCTGTCCGGGAATCCGGTGACATTGCCGGTTCCGCCGGCTGCAAGCTGGTTGGACCCTGCGGCGAAGTGGAGCTTTCCGAAGGCGTTATTGTTGCCAAACGGCACATCCATCTGACCCCCGCCGACGCGGAGGAACTGGGCGTTTCCGACAAGGAAGTGGTTTGGGTTAAGGTCAACACCGAGGACCGCAGCCTGATTTTCGGCGACGTGGTCTGCCGGGTCAGCGAAAAATTCGCCCGGGCTATGCACATTGACACCGACGAGTCCAACGCGGCCGGCTGCAAAGGCACGGTAAACGGCGAAATCGTCCGCCTGTAATATGGAGGATCAAAACACGGAAACAGGGTTCTGTTTTCGTGTTTTTTAAATAAATGGTAGAAATTAAAAAAAAACAGAAAGATTTTGCGGGAACTGTCCAGTATCTGCGTTGTATAATAAAACGGATTGTCATGAAAAACTGCGCTGCGGAAAGGCGTCTGCCCGGTGCGGCGCAGAAAAATCATAAACTATAGGAGATGATGGGAATGAAAATGGCGCCGGAATGGCACGACCGGCTGCGGCATTGGATTGCCACGCTGGAAAAAGATTTTTATCAGCCTTTGGGCGAGATTTCCTTTGAGGGGCTTTGCACCTATGAGCACTTCAAACCGGAAGAAGCGGAAAAGCTGCCCGGCTATGCGCCGGTACCGGAAGGTACTGTCTGGGGCAATGAATGGGAATACATGTGGCTGAAGGGCGCTGTCACCCTGCCTCCGGAAGCGGAAGGCAAGATGATTGTTATGGATTTGAATCCCGGCGGGGAAACCACCCTTTTTGTCAACGGAAAGGCCTTCGGCACCTGCCGGGCTGACTGGGTTTCCATTCCCCACCACTTTATGGAGGACAACATCCTCACCGAAAACGCCAAGGCAGGGGACCGGTTCGATATCCTGGCCGAGGCTTACGCCGGGCATTTCTTCCCCAATGGGAAAATCGCCTACTGCGGCCCCGGCCCCGTGCTGCCCGGCAGCTACCAGGACCCCAAAGCCGGGAAGCAGCGGACGGCTATGGGCAAAAACACCTACGGCGTGTGGAATGAGGACGCTTACCAGCTTTGGATGGACGTGAAAACCCTGGCGGAAGTCATGGAGTGCCTGCCGGACAGCAGCCTGCGGGCCGGGAAAATCGCCAAGGCTTTGCAGAATTTTACCCTGGCTGTGGATTTTGAACAGCCCCTGGAAGGCCGGATCGCCGATTACAAGAAGGGCCGGGAAATCTTAAAAGACGCCCTTTCCTGCGTCAACGGCAGCACCGCCCCCACTTTCTACGGCATCGGCAACGCCCATCTGGACGTGGTGTGGCTGTGGCCTTTGGCGGAAACGGAACGGAAGGTGGCCCGGACCTTTGCCGCCCAGCTGCGGCTTATCGAAAAATATCCCGGGTATAGATTCCTCCAGAGCCAGCCCCAGACCTACGCGTTCTGCCAGGAGTATTACCCGGAGCTGTTTGAACGCATCAAAGCGGCCATCAAAACCGGCGGCTGGGTTGCGGAAGGCGGCATGTGGGTGGAGCCGGACACCAATATGACCGCCGGCGAATCCCTGGTGCGCCAGCTGGTTCACGGCATGCGGTATTTTAAAAACGAACTGGGCGTGGACTGCGAGATCCTCTGGCTCCCTGATACCTTCGGCTATACGGCTGCCCTGCCTCAGATTTTAAAAAGCTGCGGCATTAAGTACCTGGTGACCCAGAAGATTTTCTGGAGCTACAACGGCGGCGACCAGTTCCCCTACCACTACTTTACCTGGCAGGGCATGGACGGCAGCGAAATTGTTTCCTACCTGCCCACCAGCTACACCTACACCACCAACCCCAAACAGCTCATCGATGTTTGGGACAACCGGGTTCAGAAGGACAGTCTGGACAAATTCCTGCTGCCGTACGGCTACGGTGATGGCGGCGGCGGTCCCAGCCGGGATTACATTGAGTTTGCCCTGCGGGAACAGAACTTAGAAGGCTGCCCCAAGCTGGAAATGACCCATCCCAGCAAGGTTTTCGAGGATCTGGAAGCGGAAGGCGGCCCGGAGAACACCTATGTGGGCGAGCTTTATTTTGCCTGCCACCGGGGCGTTTACACCAGCCAGGCTTCGGTGAAAAAAGGTAACCGGAAATCCGAACTGGCCCTTCGGGAGGCCGAAATGTGGGGCTCTTTGGCCATGCAGGACGGCTTTGTCTTCCCTTATGCGGAATGGGACGCCGACTGGAAAAAAGTGCTCTTAAACCAGTTCCACGACATCCTGCCCGGCTCTTCCATTGCGGCGGTCTACAAAAAGGCCAAGGAGCTGCATGACGAAGTTATCGCTTCCGGGACCGCCCTGGCCAACGCGGCGGCAGGCTCCATCGCCGGCAGCGGCAAAGAAGAGCTGGCCTTTAACTCCCTGTCCTGGGATCGGGACGCCGTGGTAAAAAAAGCAGACGGCAGCTATGCCCGGGTGACTATCCCTGCCTGCGGCTATGCGACTGTAAAAGATAACGGCCTTGCCCCCGAAGAAGCCGTCCATGTTTCCGTTACGGCGGAAGGCGCTGTGCTGGAAAACAGCAAGGTGCGGGCTGTTTTGGATGCAAACGGCGAGATGACCTCCTTTGTCCTCAAGGAAAGCGGCCGGGAATTTGCCGCCGGCAGCATGAACCGCCTGCTCCTTTACAAGGATGTGCCCCGCGTCTTTGACGCCTGGGATATCGACAGTCCCTATGAGCAGCAGTTTGTGGAAAGCGGACGCTGCACCGGCATCCGCCTTGTGGAGGACAATCCCTACCGCTGCGCTGTGGAAATCAGCCGCGAAATCGGCAATTCCACCTTCACCCAGATTGTTTCCCTGGAAAGCGGCGCCATTCGGGTGGAATTTGACACCACTGTCCAGTGGCATGAACTGCACCGCCTCTTGAAGGTCAGCTTCCCGGTGGATGTGACCGCAACCGAAGCGGTGAACGAAATGCAGTTCGGCTATGTCAAACGGCCCACCCACCGTTCCCGGGCTTATGAGAAGGACCGCTTCGAGGTCTGCAACCACCGCTACACCGCCCTTTGCGACGAGGGCCACGGCGCGGCAGTGCTGAACGACTGCAAGTACGGCGTCAGCATGCTGGGCAACGCCATTAACCTGACCCTGCTGCGGGCCGCCGCCTCCCCGGAAATGGCTGCGGACAACGGCGCCCATCACTTCACCTACGCCTTTACCGCCTGGGAGGGCAGCCTCCTGGACAGCCCCGTTGTGGAACAGGGCTACGAGCTGAACGTGCCCCCCATGCTGGCGTCCGGCCAGGCCGGTTCCCGGAGCTTCTTCTCCTTGGACGGCGCCCCCAACGTGGTGCTGGATACGGTAAAACCTGCGGAGGATCAAAGCGGCGACCTGATTCTGCGGCTTTACGAAAGCAAGCACGCAGACAGCGGCTGCACCCTGCGCTGGGATCTGCCGGTTGATGCGGCATTTACCTGCAATATGCTGGAAGCGGCGGACAGCTGCCAGGCTTTGACTGTGGAAAACAGCGGCGTCAAGCTGCATTTCCGCCCCTTCGAGGTCAAAACCCTGCGCCTCCGTTTGGCAAAATAAGATTATAGTGGATAAGCCCCTGGCAGCAGGGGCTTATTTCCTGTCCGGGGGACTTTCCGGCAGGCTGCGAATATGAGCGAAAGGGTGAAAAACATGGTGGAAAATAAAACTTGCGGGCGCTGCAAATGGATTACCGCCCATTCCGGGTGCGAAGGCAAGCCGGATAATTCCGAGGACCACATTCGGGCGGCGGCTGCAAGCGGCGCGGATGTACTGGAGATTGATGTCAGGCGGGTGCAGGGAGATCTGCTTCTGACCCACAATGAGCCGGAGGACCCGGCAAGCTGCGTATCCCTGAAAGAATGCTTCCGGCTGGTAAAGGAGTTGTCCGGTCAGATTCGGATTAACTGCGACTTAAAACATGAGGGGCTGGAACGGGACGTCCTGGCTTTGGCTGAACAAGAAAAGGTGCAGGGCCGGATTATCCTCACGGGGACCGTGGCCTCGGAGCTTTTGGAAACTATGCCGGAATGGGTGATGGTTTCCATGAACGTGGAAAACCTGCTGCCCGGCGTTTATGAAGCGGCGGAGGCCCGGGGAGAGCTTCGGATGACGGAGGAGGAAGAAAACCTTCTGCTGGAAAAAGCCCGCCGATACGGCGTTTCCTCCTTAAATATGAACTACCGGTACTTTCACCGGGGCCTTTGGCAGAAAATGGCGGACGCCGGCATCGCCTTCTCCCTATGGACGGCCAATGACGAGGAAACCATCCGCCGGCTGCTGGCTTATGATTTGGAAAACCTCACCACCCGGATGCCGGTGTTTGCCTGCCGGGTGCGGGCGGAGCTGGCAGGCAATCCCTGCTGGTAGCCTGTTCTGTATACTGGCAAAGAAAAAGGAGACACAAAGTTTGTGTCTCCTTTTTTATGGCTTTTTGAAGTTATACGGTCAGCTGGACGCGCTCGCCTAAAAATTCGGCGTTTGCTTTCAGCAGAGGTTCGATGAGGTTGTCCAAAAATTCCTCGGTCTGCTTGGGCGCCCGGCCCACAAAATTGATGGGGTCCAGGATCTTCTCCACTTCCTCTTTGGTAACGCCGAAATCCGGGTCGGCGCAGATCATGTCGATGAGGGTGTTAGGCTGACCTTCCTCCTTCACCAGGCGGGCGGCCTCCTGGCTGTAAACCCGCAGCTTTTCGTGGAGGGCCTGGCGGTCGCCGCCCCGTTTCACCGCGTCCATCATGATGTTTTCGGTGGCCATAAAGGGCAGCTCGTTCATGACTCTGGCCCGGACGACTTTGGGATACACCACTAAGCCGTCGCAGACGCTGAGCATGATGTTTAAGATGGAATCCACGCCCAGGAACGCCTCGGCCATGGCGATGCGCTTATTGGCGGAGTCGTCCAGGGTCCGCTCAAACCACTGGGTGCCGGCGGTGACAGCCGGGTTCAAGGCGTCGATGAGCACATACCGGGCAATGGCGCAGATGCGCTCGCTGCGCATGGGGTTGCGCTTATAGGGCATGGCGGAGGAACCGATCTGGCTCTTTTCAAAGGGCTCTTCCATTTCCTTGAAGTTTTGGAGGATCCGCAGGTCGGTGGCGAATTTCATGGCGGTCTGGGCGATGCCGGACAGGGTGGCGGCCACGAAGGCGTCCACCTTCCGGGAATAGGTCTGGCCGGAAACCGGGACCACCTTTTCAAAGCCCAGCTCCTTGGCAATGCGCTGTTCCACGGCGTTGATTTTGGCATCGTCGCCTTCAAACAGCTCCACAAAGCTTGCCTGGGTGCCGGTGGTGCCTTTGCTGCCCAGAAGGGCCAGGCTGTCCATCCGGTGGACCAGCTCCTCGTAGTCCATATAAAGCTCGTTAAGCCACAAAGTGGCACGTTTGCCAACGGTGGTCAGCTGAGCAGGCTGGAGATGGGTGTAAGCTAAGGCCGGAAGGTCCTTGTATTTCCGGGCAAAATCCGCAAGAAGGGCCATAACGCTTAAAAGCTTGTGGCGGATCAGCTCTAAACCGTCCTTCATGATGAGGATGTCGGTATTGTCCCCCACATAGCAGCTGGTGGCGCCCAGGTGGATGATGCCCTTGGCGTCCGGGCACTGAAGCCCGTAGGCGTACACATGGCTCATAACGTCGTGGCGGCATTCCTTTTCCCGGCGGACGGCGTCCTCGTAGTTGATGTCGTCCTTGTGGGCTTCCAGCTGGGCAATCTGCTCGTCGGTAATGGGCAGGCCTTCCGCCTGCTCCGCCCGGGCTAAGGCAATCCAGAGGCGGCGCCAGGTGCGGAATTTGTGGTCCTCGGAAAAGAGGAACTGCATTTCCTTGCTGGCGTAGCGGGTGCTGAAGGGGCTTTGATAGCAATCGTGCTGCATGAAATCCTCCTTATTCGCCCAGCAGGCGTTTCATGACCTCTTTGTACGCTTCCTCTTCGCCGCCCAGATCCCGGCGGAACAGGTCCTTGTCCAGGTGGGCGTGGGTTTTCACATCCCAGAAGCGGCAGGTGTCGGGGCTGATTTCGTCAGCCAGGATGATCTTGCCGTCCTTGTCCCGGCCGAATTCCAGCTTAAAGTCGATAAGCTCGATGCCTACGTCCTTCAGGTACTCGGTGAGGATGTCGTTGATCTTCATGCTGTAATCGGCGATGGTTTTCAGCTCCTCGGGCGTAGCGGCGCCGATGGCGGCAATGTGGTACTCGTTGACCATGGGATCGCCCAGGGCGTCGTCTTTATAGCAGTATTCCAAAACGGTGCTCTTGAGCTTGGTGCCTTCTTCAAGGCCCAGGCGTTTTGCCAGGCTGCCGGCGGCAACGTTGCGGACGATAACTTCCAGCGGGACGATGGCGACCCGTTTTACCAGGGTTTCCCGGTCGGAAAGCTCCTCCACATAATGGGTGGGGATGCCTTTTTCCTCCAGCATCCGCATCAGATGGTTGGTGACCCGGTTGTTGATGACGCCTTTGCCCCGGATAGTGCCCTTTTTGGCGCCGTTGCCGGCAGTGGCGTCGTCCTTATAGTCTACCAGGTAAACGTCCGGATTGTCGGTGCGAAAAACCTTTTTGGCCTTTCCTTCATAAAGCTGTTCCATTTTTTTCATAATCCTGATCCCCCGTTCGGTCTGAATATATAGCGTTCTGAACGCACGAAACACAAAGAAGGCGCAGGGTACCTCTTGAATACCGCGGCGCCTTTTGGCCCATGCTGTTTCTACTTCTATCATACTCAGAGAAAACAGTTCCGTCAATATTTTTTTAGGAAAATCCCATATTTTTCGCGCTTTTCGTTTTTGATGGCAAAAATATGAGCGGCCTAAATCCCATTTCTGTCCAATACGGAAGAATTGCGGGGACGTTTCCAAAAAAATCTTGCGGCAGGGCGGCGGCCGTGCTATAATAAAAAGGAAAACAGAAGCGTTCATGGGAGAGGTTCTTCCGCCAGGTGCGGGACTGCTTTCATGGGCGCTTTTTCGATGATTGCAGAAAGGGTGGAATTATATATGCTGACAGCGATTACAGGCATCAACTGGGGAGACGAGGGCAAGGGCCGCATGGTGGACCTGCTTTCCCGGGAATACGACGTGGTGGTGCGCTACCAGGGCGGCAACAACGCGGGGCACACTGTCATTAACCCCAAGGGAAAATTTATCCTGAACCTGCTGCCTTCCGGCATTCTCCGGGATGATGTGGTGAATGTCATGGGGAACGGAATGGTTATCGACCTGGAACACCTGTGCGGTGAAATCGGGCGGCTCCGGGAGGCTGGCATTGTGATTTCCCCGGAACACTTAAAAATCAGTGACAAGGCGGTTATCTGCCTGCCCTACCACAAGCAGCTGGACTGCCTGGAGGAGGACCGGCTGGGGGACGCCAAGTTCGGTTCCACCCGCCGGGGCATCGCGCCGGTTTACGGGGACAAGTATATGAAAAAGGCTGTCCGCATGGGGGAGCTGCTGGAGCCGGAATATCTGGAAAAACGGCTGGACGGCATTTTGGAATGGAAAAATTTGACCATCCAGAAGGTCTACGGCGCGGAGGCTGTCACCAAGGAAAGCCTGCTCTCCTGGCTTCGTGAATTCGGCGAGCCTTTAAAGCCCTATATCTGCGACACCTCCCTCTATTTGGACAAGGCCGCCAAAGAGGGCAAGAAAATCCTCTTTGAGGCCCAGCTGGGGGCGCTGCGGGATATTGACTTCGGCATCTACCCCTTTACCTCCTCTTCCTCCACCATCGGCGCTTACGCCCCTGTTGGAGCGGGCATCCCCAACCACAAGCTGGATCTGTCCATCGGCGTCATGAAAGCCTACTCCACCTGCGTAGGGGAAGGCCCCTTCACCTGCGAGATGTTCGGGGAGGAGGCCGAAGAACTGCGGAAAGCCGGCGGCGAATACGGCGCGGCCACCGGGCGTCCCCGCCGGGTTGGGCCTTTTGACGTGCCTGCGTCCCGGTACGGCGTGCGGATGCAGGGAGCCGATGAGGTGGCCCTGACCAAGATGGACGTGCTGTCCAGCCTGAAAGAGATCCCGGTTTGCGTGGCTTATGATGTGGACGGGGAACTGACTGCCGACTTCCCCACCGGGGCCAAGCTGGACCGGGCCAAACCTGTGGTGGAAAAGCTCCCCGGCTGGAACTGTGACATCAGCGGCTGCCGCAAATGGGAGGACCTGCCCAAGGAAGCTCAGGATTACGTCCTGTTCCTGGAGGAAAAGGTGGGCTGCCCCATCCGCTGTATCTCTGTGGGCGCGGAGCGGGATGCTTACCTGCTCCATGAGCAGAACTGATTGGCGTTGCAGCCCACAGAATAGTTCCAAAAGTTTCCCACGCAAAGCAGCCAGAATCTAACAGAACCAACGGGCCGGGAGGCCCGGCCCCTACTGTTCATCCAAATAGCCAATGGCGAACACAGTTCGCCCCTACAACCGGCGAATCGCCGGTGATAATTCGCCGCGGCGTTTCATCACGCGGGAAAACAGCCGGACCATTGTGATAAACACAATGGTTCCAAAGTTCTTCCACGCAATTCAGCAGGGGGTAACGCAGTCAGAAGCCGGGCTTGACAAGGGGTCCATTCTGTGGTATAGTAAAGAAAATTTGAAACGCAGCGATGGGGAGAGTACCTCCCGCAGATGCCTTCAGAGAGCCCCCGGCCGGTGAAAGGGGGAGGCAGGCGCGGGAGAGAAGATGGCCCCGGAGCGGCGCGCCTGAATATTTTAGGGCGCGACGGGCTTCCGCCCGTTACAGCGGAGCCGTATCCCCGCGCATGCGGATGTACGGGCCGAGGCCGGATTTTCCGGCAAACTGAAGTGGTACCGCGGAAGTAGAAGATGCTCTCGCCTTCAGAGCCAGCAGGCTCGGGGGCGGGAGCTTTTTGCTTACCGGAAACAAATTAAGGGAGGTCATTTTTATGAAATTGGAAACCAAATGCCTGCACGCGGGCTACGAGCCCAAAAACGGCGAGCCGCGTCAGATTCCCATCATCCAGAGCACAACCTACAAGTACGACACCAGCGAGGACATGGGCAAGCTCTTCGACCTGGAAGCCAGCGGCTACTTCTACACCCGGCTCCAGAACCCCACCAACGACGCGGTGGCGGCGAAAATCGCGGCGCTGGAGGGCGGCACCGCGGCCATGCTCACTTCTTCCGGCCAGGCGGCGTCCTTCTACGCCATTTTCAACATCTGCTCCTGCGGCGACCATGTGGTCTCCTCCTCCACCATCTACGGCGGGACCTTCAACCTTTTCGCCGTCACCATGAAGCGGATGGGCATTGAGTTCACCTTTGTGGACCCGGACTGCTCCGACGAGGAGCTGGAGGCCGCCTTCCGCCCCAACACCAAGGCGGTTTTCGGCGAAACCATTGCCAACCCCGCCCTGACCATCCTGGATATCGAGCGGTTCGCCAAGGCCGCCCATGCCCACGGCGTGCCCCTGATCATCGACAACACCTTCGCCACCCCCATCCTCTGCCGGCCCTTTGAATGGGGCGCGGACATCGTCACCCATTCCACCACCAAATATATGGACGGCCACGCTTCCGCCGTGGGCGGCTGCATCGTGGACAGCGGCAAGTTCGACTGGAACGCCCACGCCGACAAGTTCCCCGGCCTGACCACCCCCGACGAGAGCTACCACGGCATCACCTACACCGAGCGCTTCGGCCTGGAGGGGGCCTATATCACCAAAGCCACCGCGCAGCTGATGCGGGATTTCGGCTCCATCCAGTCCCCCCAGAACGCCTACCTTTTGAACCTCGGGCTGGAAAGCCTGCCTCTGCGGATGCAGCGCCACTGCGAAAACGCCCAGGCAGTGGCGGAATATCTGGAGAAGCACCCCAAGGTCTCCTGGGTCAACTACGCCGGCCTTCCCTCCAGCAAATATTATCCCCTGGCGCAGAAGTACCTCCCCGACGGCTGCTGCGGCGTCGTTTCCTTCGGCATCAAGGGCGGCCGCAAAGGCGCGGAGAACTTCATGAAGCACTTGAAGCTCGCTTCCATCGTTACCCATGTGGCGGACGCCAAAACCTGCGTCCTCCATCCCGCCAGCAGCACCCACCGCCAGATGAACGACGAGGAACTGGCGGCTGCCGGCGTCGGCGCGGACCTCATCCGCTTCTCGGTGGGCCTCGAAAACATCGAGGATATCCTGGCCGATGTGGAGCAGGCCCTGACCAACGTCTGATTGTTCGGGGGCTTCCGCTCCGGGGATGGATTTGCCCCTGGGACAGCCTGCTTTTCCAAAAAGAGAACGGAAAGTTTTCGCCCGCCTTTTTCAAAAGGCGGCAGATTCCAAAGGCAGAGCCTTTGGCCGCTTTCCGCAGAAAGCGGAACCCAATCTTTTCGCGCCCCGGGCGCGAACAAAAAGAAAAAAAGCGGAGTCATGAATTGATGTATCAATTCATGACGTGCAGACCCGCCGCGGATGACCCCGCGCCGGCATTTTGCTTGCAAAATGCCGGGTTAGAATTTCCCAAGTTTTTATCCACAGCTCATTTGCGTCAGCAAATAACACCTCTGTGTGCAATTTGTCAGACCATTCTCTCTTTTTCGACAGGCTGAGGCCGGAGACGTTTGGAATCGTCTCCGGCCTCTTTTCCGCTTTTATTTGGCGAGAATTTCTTCCTTCTGCTGGAGCAGGCTGTCGGAGAGGAGGATTTCCTCTACCTTGTCCATGCCCAGACGCTCCACCAGGCTGGAGAACCGCTCCCCCTGCCTGCCCTGGGACTTGAAGAGGAGAATGGCCTTCTCCACAATGTCCATGGCCTCCTCCTTGGTGGCGCAGAGGTGGCGCAGCGCCTGGCCCTGGCGGACCTGCTTGCCCCAGCGGCCGCCGATGTAGATCTTATAATAGGACTGGCTGCCCTCGTTGGCCTGGAAGTAGCACTTGGAGATGCAGCGGCCGCAGTGGTTGCACTTTTCTTCATCGATGACCAGCTTGCCGTCCTCCACATGGCAGGCGCCGATGGGGCATTCCGCCTCGCAGCCGCACTTCTTGCAGCCGCGGCAGAGCTCCTGATTGATGTGCGGGATGCGCTGGCCGATGATGCCGATGTCGTTGAGGTCGGGCTTCGCGCAGTTGTTGGGGCAGCCGCCCACGGCGATTTTGAACTTATGCGGCAGCGCCACCGAACGGTAGCCCACATAGAACCGGTCGTGGATTTCCTTGGCAAGGCCCTGGGTGTCGATGAGGCCGAACACGCACATGGTCCCCTTGCAGGCAACGACGGGGCGCACCTTCGCGCCGGTGCCGCCGGTGGTCAGGCCCGCTTTGGCGAGCTCCGCCTGGAACGCCTCGATGTCCTCGTAATGCAGGCCGTGGACCTCCACGGTCATGCGGGTGGTGAAGGAGACTTCCCCGTTGCCGAATTTCTTCGCCGCCGCGGCAATGGCGGAAAGCTGCTCCGCGTTCAGCACCCCGTTTTCGGTAATGACCCGGCCGTTGAAATGCTCCTTGTCGTTGTTGAACAAAAAGCCCTGGCCCTTGACTGCCTTGATCTGTTCCGGCGTGTAATTCATCGCAATTCCCCTCTTTTTCCGTTTCTGTCTCGTGACTGCAATCACAATGTCTAAAAATTAACGATCCTTTTATTGACATTGTACCATGTCCCGGAGGGAAAGTCAAACGAAAAACGGGAGCAGTCAGGAGAAACTGCCCCCTTATTTGGAAAGAAATCTGTACAGTTCCCCAAGGTTCAGCGGCTCCGGTTCAAAAACTGCGCGGAAAAGCTCCGGAGCTCCTGCTCGTTTTGAAACTGCGCGCCGGACTGGCAGATATTTTCCCGCATCCAGACGGGGAGGCTTTGGAAATACTCGTTCCGGGAAAGGGATTCCATAAAGACGTTCACGCTGCTCCCTCCTTTCCTTGAAAATTGCGGCCCTGCCCGCAAAAATATTCTGCCCGGCCGCATCCCGCCTTATTCCCGGCATATTTTGTCCCTTCGCCGCATATGGATGGGGTACAGCTAAAAAAGAAAGGATGATACCATGTCCCAGCCCACTCTTTCCCAGGACACCGTCTATATCAGCGAAACCATCCTGGACACCTCGGTGGAGCAGTCGGTCGAGCTGGACTATTTCCTCCCGGACTACTGCCCCAACATTTTCAAGCTCCTCAAAACCTCCGTCATTCCTGTCATCCAGTCTCAGAAAACCGCCGGGAACCAGGTCGCATTGGACGGCGTCGCGGTGGTCCGCGCCCTTTACCTGGCGGAGAATTCCGGCCGTGTCTGCTGCGTTTCTCAAAACATTCCCTTTTCCAAAACGGCGGAGCTCCCCGCCGAATGCCAGAATCCCTCCGTTTTTGCCGTCCCCCGCTGCTATTTCGTCAGCGGACGGGCGGTCAACCAGCGCCGCCTGGACATCCGCGGCGGCATCAGCTGCAAGGTGAAGGTCTGCGACCAAAAGGCGCTTCCGGTCATCACCGGCGGCAGCGGAGGGGGGCTGCAGTTCCACCCGCTGCGCCTTTCCGCCTGCGGGCCGCGGAAAAGCGGCAGCAAATCCTTTGTCGTCAACGAGGACCTGGAGCTTGGCTCCGCCAAACCCGCCTTCGGTTCCCTGCTGGGCTATTCCTGCTGCGCGGTCCCCTCCGACCTGAAGCTCATTTCCAACAAGGTCATCTGCAAGGCGGACCTGACCCTCCACATCCTCTATCAGCCCGAGGAGGAAAACGCCCGCCCGGAAACCATGGAATTCTCCGTTCCCATCAGCCAGATTGCGGACCTTCCCGGCGTCACGGAGGAGGACCTCTGCGCGGCGCGGTTCGCCGTTTCCGGCGTGAGCATCGAGCCCCACCCCGATGACAGCGGCGTAAACCGGATCTTAAACTGCGAGTTTACCGTCTGCCTCTTCTGCACCGCCGACCGGAACCAGGATTTCGTTCTGGCCGACGACGCCTACTCCACCCAGTATGAAGCCGCCGTCACCACCCGCCCCGTTTCCGTCGAATTCCTGCTCCAGGACGCGGACCTGACGGTTATGACCCGCAGCACCGTGGAATCCGGCACCGCCGTTTCGGCCGTCTGCGACGCCTGGGCCTCCTTCGGGGAGGCGGCGGTGCAGTTTTCGGAGGAGGGGACCCTCTCCCTCAGCGGGAACCTGGAGGTTTCCCTTCTCTGCATCGGAACCGACGGGATGCCTTTTGTCCTGGATAAGACCATACCCACCGAGCTGAAGCTTCTGAGCGGCCTGGAAGCGGAGGAGATTTCCTTTTCCCCCTGCGTCGAGGTGCTCTCCTGCGGGTACGCCATCCTTTCGGAAACAAGCCTGGAGGTCCGGGCGGAGCTGCGGGTCAGCGGCCCGGTTTATGAAAAGCGGCGGTTCACCGCCATCACCGGCGCGGCAGTAAACGAGGACTCCCCCCGGGAAAAGGACCCCCTCTGCGCCCTGCGCATCTGCTACGCCGAGGCGGGGGACGACGTTTGGGACATCGCCAAATCCTACGCCACCTCCATGGCGGCGGTAATGGAGGAAAACAGCCTGGAGGAGGAGCGGCTTCCCGCCCGGGCCATGCTGCTCATCCCCCTGATTGACGGCTGAAATTGTCAGAGAGCGGAGGTATTGGAATGGAATATCGGAACATTTACCGGGATATCGCCCTGCGCACCGGCGGCGACATCTACATTGGAATTGTCGGGCCGGTGCGGACGGGAAAAAGCACCTTTATCAAGAAATTCATGGAAACCCTGGTGATCCCCCACATTCAAAGCGAATTTGTCCGGGAGCGGGCCACCGACGAGCTGCCCCAGTCCGCCGCCGGCAAGACCATCATGACCACCGAGCCGAAGTTCATCCCCGAGGAGGCCGCCCAGGTGGAGCTGGAGGAGCACGCCTCGGCCCGGGTGCGGCTCATCGACTGCGTGGGCTACATCGTCCCCAGCTCTTTGGGGTATTTTGAAAACGAGGCCCCCCGCATGGTGCGGACCCCCTGGTTTGAGGATGAGGTCCCCTTCAACATGGCCGCCGAGGTGGGGACCCGCAAGGTCATCACCGACCATTCCACCCTGGGATTGGTCCTCACCACCGACGGCAGCTTCACCGACATCCCCCGGGAGGAATACGAGGAGGCGGAGGAACGGGTCATCCGGGAGCTTTCGGAGCTTGGGAAGCCTTTCCTCATCCTCCTGAACACCGCCTCCCCCCGCGCCCCCGAGACCCTCTCCCTCCAAAAGCAGATGGAGGAAAAATACGGCCGTCCGGTGGCGGTGGTCAACTGTCTGGAGCTGACCGAAGAGGACATCAAGGGCCTTTTGTCGGAAATGCTGCTGGAATTCCCGGTCCGGGAGATTGCCGTGGAGCTCCCCCGCTGGATTATCTCCCTGGAGAAGGGACACTGGCTCAAATCCGCCGTGTTCGACGCCATCCGGGAGACCGCCCGGGAAATGCGGCTGCTGCGGGATCTCTCCGGCATGGGGGCGGCCCTTTCCGGCTGCGAGCACATTGCCTCCGTGACCATGCCGAAAATTGATCTGGGGACCGGCCAGGCCCGGGTATCCATCCAGCTCAAGCCCGCGCTTTTCTACCAGATTCTCGGCGAAGCCACCGGCCTCACCATCACCGACGAGGCGGATCTGATGCCCTGCATGAAGGAGCTGGCCGCCTGCCAGCGGGAGTACAGCAAGCTCAAGGGCGCTCTGGACGAGGTGGCTGCAACAGGCTACGGCATCGTCATGCCCACCATGGACGAACTGACCCTGGAGGAACCTCAAATTGTCCGCCAGGGCGGCAAATACGGCGTGCGCCTCCGGGCCAGCGCCCCCAGCATCCACATGATGAAAGCCGACATTCAGACCGAGGTAAATCCCATTGTAGGGTCGGAAAAGCAATCGGAGGAGCTGGTCAAATTCCTGTTGGACGAATTTGAGGAAAACCCCACCAAAATCTGGGAATCCAATATTTTCGGCAAGTCCCTGCACGAGCTGGTCAACGAAGGGCTGCACAACAAGCTCTACCGCATGCCCACCGACGCCCGCCTGAAGCTCCAGGAAACCATTGAACGCATCATCAACGAAGGGTGCAACGGCCTCGTCTGCCTTATCCTCTAACCAAGCCGGGCGGGGGAACCCCGCTGTTAATTCGACGCGGCAGTCTGGCGCCGTTCCGACCGCTGGACGGCTCGTCAGGCTCGCCGCATTGGGAGGGTTCCGCTCCTATCGTTTCATCACACGGGGGAACCCCGCTGTTGATTCGGCGCGGCAGTCTGGCTCCGTTCCGACCGCCGGACGGCTCGCCGGGCTCGCCGCATTGGGAGGGTTCCGCTCCTATCGTTTTGCCGGGCGGGGGCGCTTTCTCTGAATTTTCCGTTTCCAAATTGTAAAAGTGAGGATTCCGCCGGGAATCCTCATTGACTTTTTCGGGAATGCTCTCTATAATAAAGGTGCTTTCAAAATACGGAAAAAGGAGTGGTATTCCATGAACATCCCCCGCCCTGAATATCCCCGCCCGCAGATGGTGCGTCCTATCTGGACCAATCTGAACGGCGAATGGGAATTTGACTTTGACTTTTCCGACAGCGGCCGGGCCCGCGGCCTGCCGGAAGCGGAGCACCTGGGGCAGACAATCCTGGTCCCCTTCTGCCCGGAAAGCCGTCTTTCCGGCATCGGCTTTACCGACTTCATGCCGGCGGTCTGGTACAAGCGGCGCTTCACCGTGGCGGAGGCCGATCTCTCCGGCCGGCTGCTGCTTCACTTCGGGGCGGTGGACTACCGCTGCGAGGTATGGCTTAACGGGCGTTCCGTCGGCGTTCATCAGGGGGGCTACACGCCCTTCACCCTGGACATTACCGACGCGGCGCAGCCCGGCGAAAATCTCATTACCGTCTGCGCCCAGGACGATGTCCGCAGCGGCCGCCAGCCCCGGGGAAAACAGAGCTCGGAGCTTCGCTCCCACGGCTGCGACTACACCCGCACCACCGGCATCTGGCAGACCGTCTGGCTGGAGCCGGTCCCCAAAACCTACATCGCGGGCTGCCGCGTGACGCCCGATTACCGCAACGGGAAGGTTTCCATTGACGTAACCATCAGCGGCTGCCCGGAAGGGCTGATGCTCACCGCCGACGCGGACCTGGACGGCCGCCTCGCCGGACGGGTTTCGGTCAAAGCGGCCCCGCACGTGACGGCAGAGCTTCCCCTCTCCCTCATCGACCTGTGGGAGCCGGGCCACCCTGCCCTTTACGACCTGACCCTCTCCCTTTCCGGAGGCGACCGGGTAACGGGCTATTTCGGCCTGCGCGGGGTGGAGGTTCATGACGGCGCGGTGTACTTAAACGGCAAACCGGTGTTTCAGCGCCTGGTGCTGGACCAGGGCTTTTATCCCGACGGCATCTACACCGCCCCCACCGACGATGACCTGAAGGCGGACATTATCCGGTGCCAGGACCTTGGCTTTAACGGCGCCCGGCTCCATCAGAAGGTATTCGAGCCCCGTTTCCTCTACTGGGCGGACAAGCTGGGGTATCTCTGCTGGGGCGAATATCCCAACTGGGGGTTTGACATCACCCGCCCGGAAGCCCTGGCAATTTTCCTCCCCGAATGGACGGAATCGGTGGAACGGGACTTCAACCACCCCTCCATTGTGGGATGGTGCCCCTTTAACGAGACGCAGCCGGAATATTACTCCCCCACCGCCCAGGAGACCGTCCTCCGGGTATATGAAATGACCAAGCTCCTGGACCGCACCCGCCCGGTCATTGACACCAGCGGCTTTGTCCACACCGGCAAAACCGACCTTTACGACGTCCACGACTACGAACAGGACCCCGCCGTTATGGCGGAGCACTATGCCCGCACCGGGGAGGGCGAATGCTTTGAAAACTTCCCCCAGTGGGCAAAATGGGACGGCAGAACGCCCCTTTTCGTCAGCGAATACGGCGGCACCTGGTGGAGCCCCGGCGTTCAGGACGGCTGGGGCTACGGCCAGGCTTCCAAAACCGAGGAAGAAGTTTGCAGCCGCTACTGCGGCCTGACCCGGGTGCTGCTGGAAAACGAAAAGATCTGCGCCTTCTGCTACACCCAGCCCTATGATGTGGAGCAGGAGCAGAACGGCCTGTTCCGCTACGACCGTACCCCGAAATTCTCGCCGGAAATTTACCGCCGCATCCGGGAAACCAACCAGCTCCCCGCCGCCATCGAAACCCGCTAATTCTTTTATGCCGACGCGGCCGGGCTGCCGCGCGGCGGGCTCCGGCTGGCGCAGACAAGCTGCGCCCCCGGCAGGTCTTTCCCCGCTGTACGGCTGCCTTGGCTGTGCCGATGCGGCCGGGCTGCCGCGCGGCGGGCGCCGGGCGGCGCAGGACTTTTGAAAAAACACAGAGGGCGGGCAAATTGCCCGCCCTGTTCTTTTATCCGCCCTTCCGGCATTTTTCCAAGAAAAGAGGACGCAATGAAAAAAATTCTCCGGTTCCTATGGATTCCCATCGCCGCCGCCATCCTGGTGGGCGGCTACGCCTGGCTGATCGAGCCGAATCTCCTGCGGGTCAGCCGTCAGGAAGCTGCCGCAGACGGCAAAACCGGCCCGCTGACCGTGGTATTCTTCACCGACACCCACTTCGGCAGCCTGTATTCCCCCGATCACCTTTCCCGCATTGTGGAAAAAATCAACGCGGAAAAGCCGGACCTGGCGCTGTTCGGCGGCGATTTTTTCGACGCCTACGCAAAGGACGCGGCCCTTTTTGATCTGGAACAAATCGGGGAAACGCTCTCGGAGATTGACGCCGGCCTGGGAAAATACGCCGTCTGGGGGAATCACGACCGGGGCGGCGGGGCCTCCCGGGTCTACGAGCAGGTAATGGAAGCGGGCGGATTTTCCGTTTTGGACAACCGGTGGGTCTCGCTGCCCGAAAGCGGGCTTGTCCTGGCCGGGGTGGACGACGGCCTGCTGGGGACGCCGTCCCTGGACCTTTCGGACGCCCCCGCAGATGCGTTTGTCATCCTCCTGTCCCACGAGCCGGACCCGGTCCGGGAACTTCCCGCCGGCGGGGTGGACCTGATCCTGTCGGGCCATTCCCACGGCGGTCAGGTTTCTCTGCCGTTTTTGACACAAGCGGTCCTGCCGCCCGGCGGGCGGGAATTCCGAAAGGGCTGGTACCGTCTCGGGGAATCCGATCTGTTCGTCAGCTGCGGCATCGGAACGACCAAACTGCCGGTGCGGCTGGGGAACATCCCGGAAATCTGCGTCTTTACGCTAACGCCCTAACCCCCGCATGATTTCCTCAATGAGGTCGATGCGCTGAAAAGGGGTCATGAGGTAGTAGCCGTCCACCCAAGGGGCGATTTTTTCCGCCGTCTCCAGGCAGAGGGAAACCCCCAGCTTTCCGGCGGTTTCCCGGTCGGTGTCCCGGTAGCGCTCCAGAATTTCTTCCGAAAGGCGGATGCCGGAAATCTCGTTGTGCATATAGCTTGCGTTGCGGTAGCTCACCGGCGGCATGAGCCCGCCCAGAATGCGCAGGCCGGTTTCCTCCTTGGCCCGGCGGAGGTTCCGGACGGCCTCATCGGTAAAGACCGGCTGGGTCATCAGCAGCTCTACGCCGTTTTCCTTTTTGCGCAGGGCCTTTCTGAGCTCCGCGTCAAAATTGGGGGCGTTGACGTTGAGGGCCCCGGCGATGAGGAACGGCCCCCGGAGGGTTTCCTCCCCCAGCGCGCGGATATACCCCGCCAGCATGGCGGAATTGAAGCTGAACACCGCCTTGACCTCGTCCCGGCTGGCGCTGGGGACGGGGTCGCCGGTGACCACCAGAACATTATGCACCCCCTCCATGGAAAGGCCCAGCAGCAGCGCCTTGGCGGCGTTTAGGTTCCGGTCCCGGCAGGTCATGTGGGGGATGGCGTCCATATCCAGCTCCCGCCGGAGCTTGGCCGCCAGTATGGACGAATCCGCCCGCACCCTCGCCACCGGGCAGTCGGCGATGGTGACGGCGTCCGCCCCCAGCGCCTTCAGGCGGGCCGCCGCCTCCAGGAAAAATGCCCCGTCATCGTTGACGGGCGGGTCCACCTCCACGGCGACGACCTTTTTCCCCGCCTCCAGCTTCTCCCGGAAGCGGTTGCGGGGAATTTTCTGCGAAACCGCCTCCGCTCCGGCGGCAGTCCCTTTCCGGCTTTCCCGAGCCGGCTCTGCCAGCATGCGGGCGGTGGCGGCGATGTGGGCGGGGGTGGTGCCGCAGCAGCCCCCCAGAATTCCCGCGCCGCTTTCGGCGATGCGGGCCATCATCCCGGCGAAGTAATCCGCCCCGCTCTCAAAATAGGTGCGCCCGCCCAGGGCCGCGGGATACCCGGAATTGGGCATCACCGACAAAACGGCTTCGGGCGGCAGCTCCCGGCGCAGCTCCCCCGTCAGCCGCAGCAGGTGGGAGGGGCCGGACACGCAGTTGCACCCCGCCGCATCGGCGAAGGCGAGGGCCTCCTTCACCAGCCGGGATGCCGGGACTCCCTGGCGGGTAAAGCCGTCCGGCGCGGCGGCGAAGGAGACAAGAAGAAAGGCGTCCGGCTTCTTTTCCCGGATGTGCCGGCAGACCGTTTCCAGCCCCGCGGCGGAGGGGAATGTCTCAAAAAGGAAATGCTCCGCCCCCAGCTCCAGGAACACGTCGGCAATTTTGCAGTATTCCGCCGCCGCATCCTCCTCCGGGGCGGCGATGGGGCCGATGTCGGCAAAGACGTAAGCGTCCTCCCCGGCGGCCCCGGAAGCCAGGCCGTACCCCGCCTCCAGAATCTCCCGCACCGTTTCCAATCCGCACTCCAGCGCGGCGGTGTTCGCCCCGAAGGTGTTGGTTTTCAGCGCCTTCGCCCCGGCGCGGAGGTAGGCCCGGTGGATTTCGATTACTGCGCCGGGGTCCGAAAGGTTCGCCAGCTCGCAGCGCGGGTCCGCCCCGGGACGCCGGGACAGGAAGTATGTCCCCATGGCCCCGTCGAAAAGCAGCTTTTTTGTTTTCAGATATTCCCGGATGGGTTCCATGCTCATTCCTCCCCTTCAAACACTTCCCGCGCGATGTCGGCGGAACGCTTGGCGTCCTTCGCGTAGTAGTCCGCCCCCATCTCCATGGCGTAGCTTTCGGTCAAAACGGCGCCCCCCACCATGATTTTGCAGGGGCAGCCCGATTCCCGCAGGAGCCGGATGGTTTCGGCCATGCTTTTCAGGGTGGTGGTCATGAGGGCGCTTAACCCCACCAGCCGGATGTTTTCCCGAAGGGCGGTTTCCACCACCGTTTCCGGCGGCACATCCCGGCCCAGGTCGATGACCCGGTAGCCGTAGTTTTCCAGCAGCACCTTGACGATATTTTTGCCGATGTCGTGGATATCCCCCTTGACGGTGGCCAGAATAATGCTTCCCTTGTTCACCGGCGCGCCGCCCTCCTTCGCCATCTGTCTGCGGATTGCCTCAAAGGCTTCCTGGGAGGCGGTGGCGGCGTTAATGAGCTGGGGCAGGAAGAGCTTCCCCGTCTCGAAGCCGGCCCCCACCTCGTCCAGGGCGGGGATGAGGATGCCGTCGATGATGTCAAAGGGGTCCTTCTCCTTTAAAAGCGCTTCGGTTTTTTCCCGGGCTTCCTCCCGGAGTCCCTTTTTCACCGCCTCCGCCAGGGTCCGGCCGGAACCGGCGGGCGCCGGGGCGGGAGCGGCTTCCTCTTCCCGGGAAAACCGGCCGATATAGGCGGCGCAGTCTTTGTCATAGCCGTGGAGGACGTTATAAGCCGCCACCGCCGCCGTCATGTCCGGGATATTGGGGTTCAGGATGGGCAGGTTCAGGCCGCACTCCATGGCGGCGGAAAGAAAGCTGCGGTTCAGCAGCCCCCGGTTGGGCAGCCCGAAGGAGATGTTGGACACGCCGAGCACCGTTTTAAGCCCCAGCTTCTCCTTTACCAGCCGCACCGCCCGGAGGGTTTCGGCGGCCTGGGACTGCTGGGCGGAAACGGTGAGGGTCAGGCAGTCGATGAGCACCTTTTCCCGGGGGATGCCATAGCGTTCCGCCGCCCGGACAATCCGCTCCGCAATGGCCAGACGCGCTTCGGCGGTGGGCGGGATGCCGCCGCCGTCCAGCGTGAGCCCCACCACGAAGGCGCCGTATTTTTTCACCAGGGGGAGGATTTTCCGGAGGTTTTCCTCCTCCCCGTTGACCGAGTTGACGATTCCCACCCCATGGAAAGCCCGCAGCCCCGCCTCAATGGCGGCGGGGTCGGAGGAATCGATCTGCAGCGGCAGGCCGATGGCCCCCTGAAGCTCCCGGACCGTTTTTTCCATCAGGGCCGGTTCGTCCACGCCGGGATGGCCCACGTTGACGTCCAGGATGTCCGCCCCGGCGTCCGCCTGGGCTGCCCCCTGGGCAAGGATGTAATCCAGGTCCTGCTCCAGAAGGGCCTGCTGGAACCGCTTCTTGCCGGTGGGGTTAATCCGCTCGCCGATGATGTGCACGCCGGAAAGCTCCACCGTTTTCAGCGCGGAGCAGACTGCCGCCGGAGAAATCTTTTCCCGCCGGGGGCAGGGAAGGGGCTCCAGCGCCGCCCGGAGTTCCCGGATATAATCCGGCGCGGTGCCGCAGCATCCCCCCGCCAGCCGCAGCCCCAGGGGGGCGAATTCCGCCATCTGCCGGGCGAATTCCGCCGGGGGGAGATTGTAGGAATTGTCCCGGGGGTCGGGAAGGCCGGCGTTCGGCTTCACCGCCAGCGGCTTTTTGGTGCAGGCGGCCATCCGCCGGGCGATGGGCAGCACCTCCGCGGGGCCCAGCGAGCAGTTGAGGCCCAGCGCATCCACCCCCAGCCCGTCCAGCGTCCGGGCGGCGGCTTCGGCGGTGCATCCGGCAAAGGTCCGGCCGTCCTTTTCAAAGGTCATGGTGGCCAAAATGGGGAGGGCGGTGTGCTCTTTGGCCGCCAGAATGGCCGCCCGCATCTCTCCCAGGTCCGCCATGGTTTCAAAAACCGCCAGGTCCGCCCCGGCTTCCTCCCCGGCAGCCAGCTGCTCCCGGAAAAGCTCGTAGGCTTCGGCAAAGGAAAGGGTCCCCGCCGGCTCCAGCAGCTCCCCGATGGGGCCGATGTCCAGCGCGATGAGGGGCGGTTCGCCGGGGAAGCCCTCCGCCGCCTGTTTGGCCGCCCCCACCGCCGCCCGGATCACCTGCGCCGGGGAAACGCCGGTTCCCGCCAGCTTGTGGGCGTTGGCCCCGAAGGTGCAGGTGTAAAGGATGTCCGCGCCGCTTTCCAGATACTGGCGGTGGATGTCCGCCACCTCGTCCGGATGCTCCAGCACAAAAAGCTCCGGCCGCTCCCCCAGCTTCAGCCCCCGCTGCTGGAGCATGGTGCCCATGGCTCCGTCCAGATAGACCCATTTTTTCCGCCCCAGCAGGGCTTGCAGCTTATTTTCCACAGGTAATCCCGTCCTTTCGCAGTTGACAATCCTCATAACGCGGGCAGTTCCGGCAGCCGCCCCTCCTTCTGGGCTGGGGAGATGCCGCAATCCCCATCAAAGCCGTCACCGATTTCCGGGGGAGCAAAATCCCCTCCGGCGTGACGGTCAGCCCGATTTTCCGCGGAGCGTCCAGCACCTCCAGCACCCCCCGCTGGACAGAGAGGGGCAGGTCGCCGTAGCCGGGGCTGTAGCGGTCGGTGAGGAACTCCTCCCGGGCCGCCGCTTCCGCCTCCATCCCGGCCTGAAACTCCTCGCAGGCCGATTCCACCGCCGCGCTGAGGCAGCAGTCCAGCGCCAATGCGTCCCCCAGGTCCGACGCCTGAGCCCGCCGGACGGCCGTGTCCGCCTCCCGGCCCATGGTAGCCGCCAGCAAAATCACCCGGCCGCAGCCGCGAAGCAGCGCCGCGATGTCCTCCCCCGGCAGGGAGAGGACTGTCCCGCCTAAAAAAAGGCGGCCGTCCCGCCGCTCCAGAGAGAATTCCCGCCAGACCAGCCTGGGCGGGGGCAGCGTTCGGACCGCGGCAAACGCCCGCTCCACCTGGGCCGCCAGCTCCGGCGGCGGATTCCCCCGACACCCCAGATAGGACAGGGCTTCCGCCCGGCACTGTTCTGTCACTTTCATTCCGATTCCCCCTTATCCCATGGTGTTGAGGACGATGTGGGCCAGCAGCCCCGGAAAACCGTTTCGGAATTTCCGGCGCAGCCAGCCGAAACAGAGCCCCAGAAGGAAGCCCGTCAGGACCTTTCCGCACAGAATCGCGATGAGGTTCCCCTCCCGGCCCGTCCAGGCCATCCGGCAGAGGATGGTGTCCGCGTAGCCGACGTGCCACAGGCCGAACAGCGCGGCGGACAGCCAGAGCGCCGCACTTCCCCCGCCGAAGGCCCGCTCCAGCCGGTCCCAGAGGAAACCGCGGAACAGGAGCTCTTCAAACACCGGCAGCAGCAATGCCGATTCCGCCAGAAAAACCAGGTTTTCCGCCGAAAAATCCCGGGTGATGAAGGGGGTGATTCCCCAAAACAGCGCCGTCAGGGCTGCGGCCGCGGTATATCCCGGCTTCCGGGACGGCGGCAGGACGGCAGGCCGGATTCCTGCCCGCCGCATCGCCCAAACCAGCGCGGCGGATGCTGCCAGAAAAAAGGCTGCGTTATAAACCCGGTTCCATGTCAGGCTGTCCGGCCCCACAAGCTGTGCCAGAAAAACCAGGCCCATCCGGACCGTCTGGATGCCCGCCAGCGCCGCCAGGCCCAGCGCCGGCATTTTCCACCTCCCCATCCGGGACCATCTCCTTCCGATTAGTAACAGTATACCGGTTTTTGCGGAAAATGTAAAGAAAAACTCCCTTGCATCCCGAAAGAAAACGCGGTACAATGTGGGAAAAGGAGAAAATCCGGGATGATTTGGGAGGGAATGCATATGGAACGCTATGCGTGGAAAGCCGTTGTCAAAGAGGGGATGCTGGCGGAGTACAAGCGCCGCCACGACAGCATCTGGCCGGAGCTGAAGGCGGTCCTCCGGGAGGCGGGGATCCGAAATTACACCATCTGGAACGTGGGGAACGAGCTTTTCGGCTATTATGAGTGCGAAAAGGGCTGCGCCTACGCCGCCCGGGTCCAGGCGGAAAGCCCGGTGGTGGACAAATGGAACGAATACATGAAGGACGTCATGGTGATGGAGATGGACCCGGCCACCGGGGCGCAGCCCATGCTCACCCGGGTGTTTCTCATGGAATAGAAGGCTGCGGCACGAGGAAGGCTGGCTTGTTTTACCAAGCCGGCCCATCTTTTTTCTCAAAACAGCCTGCAGATTTCATCGCTGAATCCGGCGGCCTGCCGCAGCAGCGCCGCCGCTTTGGCGCGCTTTTCCGGGTTTTGCAGGTTTTCCGGCGTGACGTTGAACCCGCAGCCCGCCGCCTCCAGCCCGTACCAGACGTCCCGTTCGCTGCGGTCCAGCAGGGCGATGAGGTGCAGAATGTTGGGCAGGTCCTGGTTATGCCAGTAGGCTTTGGCAATAAAATCCCAGCCGTGCCGGGCGTTGGTGGCGAGGTTGCAGACATAGACGCACCAGTCCTGCCACTTGTCAAAGTTCTCCTCCGTACAGCCGTCGTACCGCCCGTTTTCCAGGTCGTCCGCCCAGCTCCGGTAGGCGTTCGCGCCGAATACCGCGCCGTTTTCCGTCCGGCCCTGCATCAGCGCGGGAATCTGCAGAATGGATTCGCGGTAAACCGCCGCCAAATCGCGGACGGCGGGCAGCGCATCCAGGAAAACGAACCCTGCCTCCGCGCCCTCCAGCGGGATGGCCTGGTCGTAAACCTGGTCGCCGCAGGTGGTCTGGAAAACGCAGGCGGGCCGGTCATAGGCAAAAACCAGGTCATAATTGGCCTTGGCCCCCTCGCCGACGGTGAGGACCGGGATTCCGCGGTCCAGGAAGGCGCAGAGTTCTTCCCAGAGGGCGCCGGGGTCCTTTTTCCACTCCGCGGAGGGGAAATAGCGGTAGGAAAGGCCGATGCGGCCAAAGGTGCGCGCCAGAAAGGTCCCCGTATTCTCGCAAACCGAGACGCAGTCGTTGCAGCGGCCGTTGTTGCCGTAGCACATAACAAAATCATCGCCGGACAGGCCCGCGAAAAAACCGTAGGTGTAAAGCCGGGCGTCCCCGCCCAGCAGCTCCATGAGTTTTGCCATGCAGGCGGAAAAGGGGTAATTTTCCCCGTGATCCCACTGGATGAACCGGCCCAGCTCCAGCTTATGCGCAGCTTTCATGTCAATTTCTCTTCCTTTCGCACCGTTATTGAGGGCAAAATCCCCGCCTTTTTACGCTTTTCGGCCAAAAAAGCGCCGCCACAGGAGCACCGCCCCCGCCGCACCCAGCACGCCCCAGAACAGGATGTGAAACGCGCTGCCGTAGAAAATCCAGCCCAGGAGACGGCTAGAGGCGATCACCGCCGTCAGCAGGGACATGAGGTTAAACCCGAAATGCGCCGCAGCCGAAACCC